>DATNFZ010000074.1:0-9907 GCA_035606155.1 Rhizomicrobium sp.
CTGCACATAAGCGATGTCGCCGATCCAATAGATCGCCTGGGCCGAAAGATCGCGGTCATCCGGATTGGCGTCGGCATAGGCGCGGAAGGCGGCGCTGGCTTCGGCATATTGGGCTTTGCCCAGGAGATTCATGGCCCGGTCATATTGATTCTCGCTGTGCGATGCCGGCGGTGGGGCGGTATTGGCGGGAGCGGCTCTCTCCGGCAGGGTGCCCAGAACACCGGGGGGCTTGCCCAATTGCTGGGGGGCATCGGCGGCATCTGTGTCGGCCGGCGATGCCGGCGGTGGCGCGGCTGCAGTATCGCCGATCGGCGGCAACGATGCGCCCGGCGCCATGGCAGCGGCAGGACCGTTGGCTGCCGGAGGCACAGCCCCGCTCGCTCCCGTCCCGCCGCAATTCAAGCCGGAATCGCCCGCGCCCAATTGCTGGGCCGACATCATGCAGAGCCGATAGGCAAAATCTTTCTGCTGCGCGTCCATCTTCTGGCGCAGTTCCTGGATCTGGTGGGAAAGCTCCTCATTGGCGCCGGTGAGGGTGGAGAGGCTTTCAGTGAGGTTGCGCGCCTTGTCCTCGAGCTGCTGAACGCGATCGCCGAGCTGCTTGATCTGGGCGTCCTGGCCGTCTTCATGCGCCTGGCGGGCCGCTTTCTCTTCGTCGCTTTCACCGAACAATTGGGCATGGGCGGGATAGGCGCTGATCGCCGCTCCGGAAAGCGTCAAGCCCAGGGCTAGAGCAAGTTGAGGCCATGTTGGCCCGCTGCGCCGGCGGGGTTTTGCGGCGTGGGCAGGAGAAAGGCGCGGCGCGTATAGGAAATACGGGCAAGCCTTTCGACGAACCCACGACGCAAAAGACCCCGGCCCTGCGGGTTGTGTTGTGGCGGGCACCCGCGGTGTCGCCGCGCTTGACCGTATTGCCGATACGCTCTTCGCGCGGCTCCTGGCGGATCGCCTCGCCGCAACACCACGCAGCCGAGTCAACATGGCCCCAACTTGCTCTGAAATGGCAGCGCGCGTCTTCATGGCGACCTCTAAAGCGGGCCCAGGAAAAGTGTGAAGCGGTTTTCCGGGCGGCGCCGGAGGCGCCATTAAAATAATGGGCGCGTCCGCGCCCGGGAACCGCGACAAACAAAAAAATAGATCATTTTCGCGATTCAACGAATAGCGAAAATGATCGCGAAAATGAAAAGGGCGCGGGGCGTTCGCATGCCCCGCGCCCTTCCCGATAGTTCAAACGGCGATCACGAGTTCGCGCCACCCGTGATCACGCTGACGCCGCGGCGATTTTGTGCCCAGCAGTCCTCATTCGATTCCGTGCAGATCGGACGTTCCTTGCCATAGGAGATGGTTTCCAGACGGGCGGCGGAAACGCCCTGGGCCACCAGATATTCCTTGACGGCATTGGCCCGGCGCGCGCCCAGCGCGAGGTTATATTCGCGGGTGCCACGCTCGTCGCAATGGCCTTCGATGTTGAGGCGCACCGAGGGATAGCGGCCAAGCCACGCCGCCTGCTTGTTCAGCGTGTTCTTGTCGGAGTCCTCGATATTGTACTTGTTCAGGGCGAAATGAACGGTGTCGCCCACATTGACCTTAAAGTCCTGGGCGCTGCCAGGAATGATGCTGGAGGTGACAGCCTGCTGTTGCGGGGGCGGTGGCGGCGCGGGCGGCGGGGCCGTGTTGACCGCTTCTTGCTTGTGGGTACAGGCGGCCAGCAGCAACGCCGCGGACAGCACGGCAAATTTCATGGTGCTGGAAAATTTCATCATGGCAATTGGTCTCCCGAGAAAGTGAAGGCGGCGTGGACGGTGCCTGAGGGAATTGTCCATCCGAGGGCAAAACGTGTAAGGCGGCAAAAAGTAGCAAAAATCCGGCAGTTTCAGTTTCGATCGTGGCAGGCCGCCACCTCAGGCTAGGTCTCGCATATGCGCCCGGGAACTCTTTAGGGCAAGCTAATTTTTCCTCAGAAACGGGCTTCGCATGGCTGTTATGTAACCAGCGGAAACAACGGCTTGCCCCGGGCCTATTGGATGAGAGGTGACCAGGCCGGATCGGAGGCATCACCGGGGGTCATCACCCGCTGCTCGTTCCTTCCCGTAACGTCAACGGACCAGATCTGGGAGCCCCGATTATTCTGGGCTTCGCGGGTGAACATCAGCACCCGGCCATTTGGCGCCCAAGTGGGGCCTTCATCGTGATAGGCGTTGGTGAGCATGCGCTCACCCGAACCGTCGGGCCGCATCACGCCGATCTGGAAATGGGCGCCCTGTTCCTTGGTGAAGGCAATGAGATCGCCTCGGGGACTCCAGACGGGGGTGCCGTTCTCACCGGCGCCGAAACTGATTCGATGCTGGTTCGAGCCGTCGGCATTCATCACATAGACCTGCTTGGAGCCCCCGCGATCGGACTCGAAAGCGATCTGGCGTCCGTCCGGCGAGAAGGACGGCGCACTGTCGATCGCCGGGTCGGTGGTGAGGCGCTCGACCGCGCGGGTGCGCAAATCCATCACATAGATGTCGGAGTTGCCCGCGGTCTCAAGCGCCAGTGCCACCTTGTTGCCATCCGGCGCGAAACGCGGCGAGAAGGTCATGTTGGGAAAATTGCCCAACTCTTCCTGCTTTCCCGTCTCCAGGTCGAACAGATAGATATGGGGCTTGGTGGCGATATAGGACATGTAGGCAATCATCTGCGCGGTGGGATTGAAGCGCGGGGTGAGCACCAGATAGTCGCCACGGGTTAGGAAGATGGGATTGGCGCCGTCCTCATCCATCACCGCCAGGCGCTTGACCCGCTTCATGGCGGGACCGGATTCCGAAATAAAGACGATGCGGGTGTCGAAATAACCGGTTTCGCCGGTGATGCGCGCATAGATCGCGTCCGACACCATATGGGCGACGCGGCGCCAATTTTCCGGCTGGGTGAAGAATTGCTGGCCCAGCATCTGGTTCTCGCTATAGACGTCCCACAGCCGGAACTCGACTTTGAGCCGGCCATCGGGCTGAAGCGAAACCTGGCCTGCCACCAATCCTTGCGCGTTGATCACCCGCCAATTGCCGAAATTGGGGGCCGCATTGATGTTGGTGATGTGATCGACAAAGGCCTTGGGGTCGATGGCGTTGAACAGGCCCGAGCGCTGGAGATCGGCACGCACCACCTGGGCGATATTGGCGCCGACCTGGGCCTGGGCCGGATCGGCGGACAGGAAATCGGGAATAGCGATGGGCACTGGCTTGATGTTGCCCTGGGTCACGTCAACCTGAAGCGCCGCCGAGGCGGGCAAAGGTGCCAGCGCGGCAATGGCCAGGATGCAGGCGAGCAGAAAGTTCCTCATGCCATTCTCCAAAAACATATCGGCGATCCTGGTTCCCGATCCCGGCTTTTTTTTGGTGTCATTGATTCATCATCTGGCGGGGGTCGAAGCGCAGCGGATTGATTTCGCTCCATTGGCTGTAGCGGTCGGCGGGCAATTTATAAGGCTGGCACTTGAAGATAGCGGCTTCGCCGGCCGAAGCGGCGGCGCGGTTATAGGTGTTGGGATTGGCATTCGATAATGACGGCGAACTCGCCGAAGCGACGGTGCCGTCCGGGTTGAGCCTGAGATCGAAATCCACCACCAGGTCATTGGCGTTGGGCGCGCCCACCGGTGGGCTCCAGCATTGATAGATCTGGCTTTTGAGCGCGTCAGCGAGGTCGGCGGTCATGGCATTGGCGGCGCCGATACCTTGGACGGTGCGTGGCCCCACTTTGGTATTGGGCGGAGCCTTGGCCGGCGCGGTAAGCTTGTTCAGAAGCGCGGCGAAATCCTGGCTGTTATTTTTCTGCTTGGTTTCACTGGTTTGCTGCTCGGTCTTCTTTTCGGGCCGGATCTTGAATTGCGGCATGGGCGGGACGGGCGCGGGCTCGACTTCCTGGAATTGGGGGAGCGCCGGCGGCTCCATCTGCGGCACGGGGATCTCGATCTTCTGGGGCTCGGGCGGTGGCGGCGGCGCCATCGCCTGGATATTGGTCACCCGCGTCACAGTGATGAGATCGACCGGCACGGCATGGCTTTCCTCCGAGACATTCACCATCCGCGACCAGGTGACATAGGTGGCGGAGATCAGCGCGGCATGCAGCAACAGCGACAGCGCCAGGCCCGCATGGGGACTGCGCGCCGTTGTCGGGCGCTGCGGGCGCTGGCCGAAGGCGCCTTTATTGTTTCTGATCGGGCTTGGGTTTTTGGACATCCGTCACCAGGCCGATATGGGTGAAGCCCGCGCTGGCCAAAAGCCCCATCACCACCATCACCCGGCCATAATCCACCGTCTGGTCGCCGCGCACGAAGATGCGCTGGTCATAGCCGTTCTGGGAGATAGCCTGGAGCTTGGGCACCAACTGATCCTCGGTCACCACTTCCTTCTGCAGATAGATTTTGCCGTTTTTGGCGATGGTGACCGAGAGCGGCTCCTTGTCCTGGCCCAGCGCCGGGGCGCGGGTCTTGGGCAGGTCCACCGGCACGCCTACGGTCAGAAGCGGCGCGGTCACCATGAAGACGATCAACAGCACCAGCATCACGTCCACGAACGGCGTGACGTTGATCTCGGACATGGCGGGGCTGCGCCTCCTGCGCCCGCGCGATCCGACATGGTGCATCACATGCGGCATTAGCGGATCTTTTCCTCCAATTGCCGGGAGAGGATCACCGAAAATTCGTCGGAGAACGCATCCAGACGGTTGGCATAGCGGGCGATCTCATTGATGAAGCGGTTGTAGAAAATCACCGCCGGAACCGCCGCGAACAGGCCCATGGCCGTGGCGAACAAGGCTTCGGCGATGCCGGGCGCCACCACCGCAAGGGTGGTGTCATGGCGCGCGGCAATGGCGCTGAAGGAATTCATGATGCCCCAGACCGTACCGAACAGGCCGATAAAGGGTGCCACCGATCCCACGGTGGCAAGAAAGCCCAATTGCCGCTCGATGCCGTCGGTCTCGCGCATGATGGTGACGCTCATCGCCTTGTCGATGCGGTCCTTGACGCCCAGGAGATGGATTTCCTTCGGCGCGCCGCCTTCGAAGGCGCGGCGCCATTCGCGCAAGGCCGCCACGAAGATCGCCGCCAGCGGGTGATCATTGTGGGCGGCGAATTGCTGATAAAGCTCGTCCAGCGATTGGCCCGACCAGAACACCTTCTCAAAGCGCGCCGCCTTGCGCTTCAAGCGTCCTAACACGATCCATTTGTTGATGATGATGGCCCAGGACCAGAGCGAGGCCAGCAGCAGAAGCACCATCACCGCCTTCACGATCACGTCGGCGCGCAGGAAGCTTTCGACAATGGAAAAGCCGCCGCCTGCCGCATTGGCCACCCCCGCCAGACCGCCGATATCGACATTGGTGGTGGGGGCGGCAGTAGGAGGCGCCATGATGCCGGTGGCGGCGGGGGTGCCCGTGGGCGCGGCTGCCGGTCCCTGTTGCGCCATCGCCGGCGCGACCACAAAAGCCAAAATGACAAAAAGGACAGACGCGAGCACTCGCTTGAATGTCATGGGAACACCTTGTTTCGCGCGAGGGACACGCGGGCAGGAAGAGCGCATTCAAAATTGACCGAAGTAGGGCGCAAGGAACGGAATCACTCTCAAGTATCTGTTTCTGCAAGAAAAGGTGTCAACAAAGCGCAAAGCGCGATGGGCAAACGCCGAGGACGTCCTTCCAAGGTAACGATACAGGCCTCAATTTGGCCATCCACCAGCAAGGTTTCACCGGCATAGATTTTCTGCAACGCGCGAAGGCGCGCACCGGACAGCGATATCAACTGGGTCCTGACGGTCAAGGCATCGTCCAGGCGCGCCGGGCGGTGGTAGCGCAGCTTGGCCTCGGTGAGGGTCCAGGCGGTGGGTTCTTCGGCCTCAAGCTCGGCCATCCGCGCGACACCCGCCAAACGGAAGAATTCGGTGCGGGCGCGCTCCATGTAGCGCAGGTAATTGGCATGATAGACCACGCCTGAAAGGTCGGTGTCCTCGTAATAGACGCGCAACGGCAGTACGTGAATCTTGCCGTCGAAATGACCAAGACCCGATACGGTCATGCCGCTCCCCTTGGCCGCAGGAAAGTGAGCATCTCGACATCCTTGTATCGGGCGCGGCCCGCTTCGCGGAAGCCCGCGCCTGCGGCCACTTGGCGAGAGGCCAGATTGAGCGGGTTGATCATGCACCAGCTCTCGGCCGCCTCGAGATGGGCATCGCCCCAAGCAAGGATTTTCGCCACTGCCTCGCGCGCGAGACCTTTGCCATGGAAATCGGGCGCGATCACCCAGCCCATTTCCGGCGCCTCGCGATAAGGAATATCGATCGCCCGCCTGGCGAAGATGAAACCCACACTGCCCGCATAGCTGCGCGTGGCCCTTTCTTCGAGCGCCCACATGCCCGAGCCCATCAATTGCCACTGGCCTTGGTTGCGCAGGAAGCGCTGCCAGATCTCCTCTTCGCTTCTTCGCGCTCCGCTGATGTGCCGTAAAACGCGCGCATCGGACCACATGGCGAAATGGGCGGGAAAATCGCCGAGCCGGTGGTCGCGTAGGATCAGCCGCTCTGTCTCCAATTGCGGAACCGTCACGCGTCATCCTCGCCGGAGGAAAAGAGGCCCATCTGGGCGGGATCGCGTGGCGGAGCGGCAAGGCCCAGATGGCCGTAGGCCGCGCCAGTCAAAAGCCGTCCGCGCGGGGTCCTCTGCACAAAGCCTTGTTGCATCAGATAAGGCTCGACGATTTCCTCGATGGCGTCGCGCGCTTCGCCGAGCGCCGCCGCGATGGTCTCAATGCCCACGGGACCCCCGCCGAAATTCTCCGCGATCAGCTTGAGGTAGCGCTTATCGAAAGCGTCCAACCCCTTGTGATCCACTTCCAGCCGCGTGAGCGCGGCATCGGCGATCTTCGCGCCGACCTTGGCGTGGCCGCCCACCGAAGCGAAATCGCGCACGCGCTTGAGCAGCCGGCCGGCGATGCGCGGCGTGCCGCGCGCGCGTCCGGCGATCTCGCGCGCGCCATCGTCAGTCAAATCGAAGCCCAAGACGCGGGCACCCCTGGCCACGATCGAGCAAAGTTCGTCGGCATTATAGAAATTGAGCCGCACCGGAATACCGAAGCGGTCGCGCAGCGGTGTGGTGATCAGGCCGGAACGGGTGGTGGCGCCGATCAGGGTGAAAGGCGCGAGCTGTATCTTCACCGAGCGCGCCGACGGTCCCTCGCCGATCACCAGATCGAGCTCGAAATCCTCCATCGCCGGATAAAGGATTTCCTCCACCGCGGGATTGAGACGATGGATCTCGTCAATGAACAGAACATCGCGAGGCTCGAGATTGGTGAGAACGGCGGCAAGATCGCCCGCCTTGGCCAGCACGGGGCCGGAAGTGGAACGGAAATTCACGCCCAACTCGCGCGCCACGATGTGCGCCAGGGTGGTCTTGCCCAGGCCGGGCGGGCCCGAGAACAGCACATGATCCAGCGCCTCGCCCCGCGCCTTGGCTGCTTCAATGAAAACGGAAAGATTGTCGCGCGCCTGTTGCTGGCCCACGAAATCGGCCAGCCGCTTGGGACGAAGCGAGGATTCCAGCGCATCATCTTCCAAGCGCTCCGGTGCGACCACGCGTTCCATGTTGCTTTTGGCCATCTCGCCTTTCGCCTTGGCCATCTAGCGCCCCATCCCGCGCAGCGCTTCGCGGATGAGCGAGCCCGTCTCGGCATTGTCGCCCAGATCGTTCACGGCGCGCGCCACCGCTTCGGCCGCGTGGCCGTCGGAATAGCCCAGCTTCAAAAGGGCCGCGACCGCGTCGGCGGAAGGCCCGCGTGGCGCGGTGATCGGCGCATGCGGCTCGGTCCCATCCCGCATCATCATGGCGGGGGCCTTGTCCTTGAGTTCGGTGGTGATGCGCAAGGCCAGCTTGGGGCCCACGCCCGGCGCGCGCCCGATCATCGCCTTGTCGGAAAGTGCCAGCGCCCGCTGCAACTCGCGGGGGGAAAGCGTGGAAAGCACCGATAGCGCCACCTTGGCGCCCACGCTTTGCACGGTCTGGAGCAGCCGGAACCACTCGCGTTCCTCGGCGGCGGCGAAGCCGTAAAGACGGATGGCATCTTCGCTCACTTTCATCTCGATCATCAGGCTGGCATGGGCGCCCACCGTCAGGCGCGACAAAGTCGAAGACGGGCACTGCACCAGATAGCCCACACCGTTCACGTCCAGGATCACGCCGTCCTCGCTGACAAGATCGACGACGCCGGTCAACTTGCCGATCATCGCGCAGCCATTATGCGGGCGCGGGTGCCGGCCAGATGAGCATGGGCAATCGCCGCCGCCAGCGCATCGGCCGCATCGGCCTCAACCACGCGGCATGCGGGCAAAAGGCGGCGCACCATGAACTGCACCTGTTCCTTGCCGGCATGGCCCGCGCCCACCACGCATTTCTTGATCTGGTTGGGCGAATATTCGGCGATTTCCAGGCCGGCTTGAGCCCCCGCCAACAGCGCAACCGCCCGCGCATGGCCCAGCTTGAGCGCGGCGGAGGGATCGCGCGCGACAAACGCCTGCTCCACCGCCAAGGCATGGGGCGAAAGCCGTGACATCACCTGTGCAAGCTCGCGATGAAGGATCATCAGCCTTTGCCCCAGACCCGTGCCCGAGCGGGTGGCGATTACGCCGTGTTCGATGTGGCAGAGCCGCGTGCCTTCGAGCGCGATCATTCCCCAACCCATCCGTGTGAGACCGGGGTCGAGGCCAAGAATGCGAATCGCTGCGGCGGCCATGGCACCTTTGTGCCTGTTCCGTTCGCGTGCTTCAATGCGGGAGCGACGGTTTATCCAGCCAGCTTGGCCACCAGAGCGTCAGACAATTCATAATTGCCATAGACGTTCTGGATGTCGTCGTGATCGTCCAGAATCTCGATCATCTTCATCAGGCTTTCGCCCGCATCGTCCGATACGGCCACCGTGGTTTGCGGCCGCCAGGTGATAGTGGCGGACTGTGGCGCGCCCAGTCTGGCTTCCAGCGCCTCGCGCACCGGGGCGAAATTTTCCGGCGCGGTGATGAATTCGTGGCTCTCGCCATCCGAGATACATTCCTCGGCGCCCGCGTCCAAGGCAACTTCCAGCATCTGGTCCTCGCTGCCTTTGGCGGCGGGATAGGCGATCACGCCCACATGGTCGAACAGGAAAGTGACCGAGCCGGTCTCGCCCATCGCCCCGCCATATTTGGAGAAGGTGGCCCGCACATCGGCCGAGGTGCGGTTGCGGTTGTCGGTCATGGCCTCGACGATGATCGCCACGCCGCCCGGGCCGCGGCCCTCATAGCGGATCTCGTCATAATTCTCGGCGTCGCCGCCCACCGCCTTCTTGATGGCGCGCTCGATATTGTCCTTGGGCATGGACTCCGCTTTCGCGGCGGCGATGGCCGTGCGCAGACGGGGATTGTGGGCCGGGTCGGGCAGGCCGGATTTGGCCGCCACGGTGATTTCGCGCGCGAGCTTGGAGAAGAGCTTGGAGCGCTCCTTATCCTGGCGCCCCTTGCGGAACATGATGTTCTTGAACTGACTGTGACCGGCCATCTGCGCACCTTGGGAAGTGCCGCGAGATAGCCGCGCGTTGAGCGCTCTGCAAGCCCTGATTTCGCGGCGGCTCAGCCTGCCTATCGCGATACCGGCACGTCCTCCATTTTTCTATCGCTATGATCTTCAAAGAAAATTATCGTACCTATTTAAAATAGGTATCTTAAGCCTACCAAAAATAGGTATAAAGAGAATATGGCCGCGAATCCTCCCTTCATGTCGGGCGTGCCCGAGCTTCTGGTTCTCGGCCTCCTGAAGGTACGCGAAGAGATGTACGGCTATGAGATCGTGGCGGCAATCGGCGCCACCACAGGCGGGACGGTGTCGCTCAAGGAGGGGGTGGTCT
>DATNFZ010000075.1:0-21726 GCA_035606155.1 Rhizomicrobium sp.
GCTCGAGCAACAGGTCGCGCTTCTTGAGCAGCACCAAGGCGGCGCGGCGGGCCGAACGCGGACCCAGCCCCGGCAGTTTGGCCAAAAGCTGGATCAACCGCTCGATTTCAGAACCGCCAGCCATCAGGCGGCACCGTACCCATTGCTCGAGATCCCCTTTCCTCGCGGCTGCGCCACTCGGCCTAAGGGTGACCACACTCGGTTCATTCATCCATCTCCGGCTGCGGGAGCGGCGCATCCTCGTGTGTCACGTCGCGCACCGCCGCGATCTCCGCACCCGGGAAACGGTCCAGCACCGCGCGCACCACCGGCGCTTGCATCACGCTTTCGATGCGCGCGGCCTTGGCGTTCTTTTTTGCTTCCGCCAGGGTGGGCTGGCCCGGCTCATTGGAAATCGAGACGGTCCAGCGCGCACCGGTCCAGTCCCGCAATTTCTGCTGCAGATCGCCGGCGAGACTGCGTGGCGCGCGCGGGGAAGGACGGAATTCCAGCCTTCCGGCTTCCAGCTTCACCAGATGCATGTCGTTTTCGATATGCACTTTCAAAACCGGCGCACCGTTTTTCTGCGCCAGCAACGCGATGTCTTCGAGGGCGCGCAAGGTCGGCGCGTTTTCGGCGGCGGGCGCAGGCACCATGTTCAATGCGGGCGCGCCTTTGGGTGCGGACGCCATCGGCGCGCGAGACGATGCGGCGCTTGTCGGCGCCTGTGTACGAACGGGCGTGGCATTGCCATCCATCAGGTCTTTCACCAGCCGGTCGGTGGGTGGCAATTCCGCCGCATAGGCGAGCCGGATCAGCGCCATCTCACAGGCTGAGATCGGCCTCACCGCATCGCGCACTTCGAACAGGCCCTTGAGCAGCATCTGCCAGGCGCGCGTGAGCGAAGAGACTTGCAATTTCGCCGCCAGGTCGGCCGCGCGCCTGGCTTCGCTGGAGGCGCCGTCGAAAAACCCTTGCGCGGCCGGCGCCACTTTCAGGCGGGTGAGAAAATGGGTTACCTCCAAAAGATCCTGCATCACCGCCAGAGGATCGGCGCCGGAACCATAAAGCGCGCCCAGATCGTTTAAGGCGGCGGGCACGTCGCCGCCCATCACTTTCTCGAACAAGTCCAGCACCCGGCCGCGATCGGCCAGGCCCAGCATCTCGCGCATGGTCTCGGCGCTGATGGCGCCTTTCTCGTTATGGGCAATGGCCTGGTCGAGCAGCGACAAGGCATCGCGGGCCGAACCTTCCGCGGCGCGGGAGATCAAGGCCAGCGCGCCCTCCTCGATCTGGACATTCTCCTTGGCGGCGATCTGGCCCAGATACTGCGCCAGCTCGCCCGCCTCAATGCGCCGCAGGTCGAAACGCTGGCAGCGCGACAAGACCGTCACCGGGACTTTGCGGATTTCGGTGGTGGCGAAAATGAATTTCACATGGGGCGGCGGCTCTTCCAGCGTCTTGAGGATGGCGTTGAAAGCCGGCTTGGACAGCATGTGCACTTCGTCCAGGATATAGACCTTGTAGCGCGACGAAGCGGGGGCATAACGCACCGCTTCGATGATCTGGCGCACTTCATCCACGCCATTGTTGGAGGCGGCGTCCATCTCCTGCACATCCACATTCCGGGATTCGGCGATGGTGACGCAGGGATCGCAGACCCCGCAGGGATGGATGGTGGGCTCCGTGCGCTTGCCATCCGGACCGATGCAGTTCAGCGCCCGGGCGATGATGCGGGCAGTGGTGGTCTTGCCCACCCCGCGCACGCCGGTGAGCATGAAAGCATGGGCGATACGCCCGGTGGCGAAGGCGTTCGACAGCGTGCGCACCAGGGCTTCCTGCCCGATCAGGCCGGTGAAATCGGACGGCCGGTATTTGCGCGCCAGGACGCGATAGGCTTCCTCGGGGGCGCCAAGGTCGAAAGAACGGGACTCGGACATGGGACGACTATAGCAACTGCGACGCCTGGGGGACGTCTGGATGAGCGGTTTTTTGTGGATGGGGTTTGAGGCGGAAGCCGGCACGACCCGGATCGAATTCGTTACGGCTGCTTCCTTCCGGACCTGACCGGGTTAGCGACAGATCCGCCCGCACCGACTTCCATGAGGGGATATAAGCCTTGGCCGCCACGATTGCGAGTCCGGGTCGGGAACCCTACAAAAGCTCATGCTTTCTTTCACCGGCAATCCTCTCGACCGGGCTTCCATGGCGCGCGCCGACCCGGGCTGGGTCGTGGCGCAGCGGGCGCGGGGTGACGCTTTGTTCCTGCCGCTCTGGCAGGCCAAGCCGTTGCTCAAGGACCAGCGAGCTGCGTTCCTTAGCAACGGCGATCTCGAGACCGCCGCCGATGCGCAGCCGATATTCTTGGGCTTGCAGGACGGGCGGCCGCTTTTCGCCGTGGCGATGCCGGACAGCGAAACGCCGCCGCTGACCGACCATGGCGAATTTCATGACATGCGCGCCGCCGCCTTCATCCTACCGGATGCCGATACCGCCATTGTCGGGCAAGCCAAGGCGCTGATCGATTGGCATCGCCGCCATGGCTTCTGTCCCAATTGCGGCAACGCCACCGAAATCCGGGACGGCGGCTATCGCCGCGTTTGTTCCGCTTGCTCCGCCGAGCATTTTCCCCGCACCGATCCGGTGGTGATCATGCTGCCCCTGCAGGGCGAGGAATGCCTCTTGGGCCACAACAAGCGTTTTCAGCCAGGGTTCTATTCCGCCTTCGCCGGCTTCCTGGAGCCGGGCGAGACCATGGAGGAAGGGGTCAGCCGCGAATTGCGCGAAGAGGCCGAGGTGAAAGTGAGCGAGGTGCGCTATCACGCCTCTCAGCCTTGGCCGTTCCCCTCTTCACTGATGCTGGGCTGTTATGCCGACGCGCTATCGAAAGACTTCCGCATCGATGGGCACGAAATCGAATCCGCGCGCTGGATGCACAAACGCGAAGTGCGCGAAAGATTGGCAGGGCAAAAAGACGACGGCGTGAAACTGCCTGCCGCCATCGCGATTGCGCACAAGCTGATCGCGGACTGGGCCAGCACCTAACCCGGCATGTCTTCTCTGAACGAATGGGCCGGATAGACTCCCATTATGGTGAGGCGAGAGGTGAAAAAGCTCAATTCCTCCAGCGCCCGCATCACCGGCGGATCGTCGGGATGGCCCTGGATATCGGCGTAAAATTGCGTGGCGTTGAACGAGCCGCCCAATTGATAGGATTCGAGCTTGGTCATGTTCACGCCATTGGTGGCGAAGCCGCCCATCGCCTTGTAGAGCGCGGCAGGGACATTCTTCACCCGGAAGACGAAGCTGGTGACCACCTTGCCGTTGTTGGGCGCGTCGTCGGGCTCGCGCGCCATGATGAGAAAGCGCGTCATATTGTGATGCTCGTCCTCGACGTCGCGCGCCAGGACCTTAAGCCCATAAAGCTCGCCCGCCAGGGACGAAGCCAGAGCTGCCGCGCTAGCGTCCTTCAACTCCGCGACATGCTTGGCGGCGCCGGCGGTGTCGTACCAGTTATGGGTGGTGAGCTTTCTTTCGCGCACGATGTTGCGCGCCTGAGCCAGGGCCGGCGCCTGGCTGTAGAGACTCTTGACGCCTTCCAGCGTGGCGTCCTTCAGCCCCAGCAATTGATGATGGATGGGCAGGAAATGCTCGCCCACGATATGCAGGCCCGATTCCGGCAAAAGGTGATGGATGTCGGCGATGCGCCCCATCAGCGAATTCTCCACCGGAATGATGCAGAGATCGCAATCGCCGCCTTTCACCGCATCGATCGCGTCCTCAAAGCTCGCTCTGGGAATGGCGGCGGCATGCGGGATCGCCTCGCGCGCGGCGAGATTGGCGTAAGCCCCCGGCTCGCCCTGGAAGGCGATGCGTTTGGCATGAAGGATGGACCGGATCATGACGACGGCTTCCGTGCAAAGAACGCGATGGCTTTGGCGAGATCGGCTGGAGTATCAACACTGAGGGGCACGCTGTCCACGCGCGCCACCGCAATGCTCATATTCGCTTCCAGAGCGCGAAGCTGCTCCAGTTTCTCCCGTTTCTCCAGCGGCGACGGCAGCAGGGCGACAAAACGCGAGAGCGCCTCACGCCGATAGGCATAAAGGCCGACATGGTGAAACAGGGGACCTTCGCCAAAGGGCGCGCGGCCCCGTGTGAAATAAAGCGCCCGGCCCAATTGGCCGTCTGGCCGCCATGCCACCACTGCCTTCACCACATTGGGATTGTCGCGCTCGGCAGGATCGGTGATCGGTGCCGCCAGGGTGGCGATGTCCACCCCGCTTTCCTCAAGCGCCGCCACAACCTTGCGTATCTGGCCCGGATCGAGCGCCGGCAGATCGCCCTGCAAATTGACCGCGACATCGTAGTGACCCTCCGGATCGAGCGCGTCCAGCGCGGCATGAATCCGGTCCGAGCCGGATGGCAGGGCCGGGTCGGTCAGTACGGCCTTGCCGCCCGCCGCTTCCACCACCGCGACAATCTCTTTCTCGCCTGCCGCGACCACCACCGGGCCCAACTCGGCCGCGATGGCCTGGCGCATCACCCTGACGATCATGGGCATGCCGGCGATGTCGGCCAAAGGCTTCGCCGGCAGCCGCGTGGCTGCCAGACGGGCGGGGATCAAAAGGATGGGTTTCACCGGTATTCCTAGGGCCAAGTTCCCGCGCGCGTTTTAGGCTGGGACGAGGCCCTAAAGCCAGCCAGCTACCTCGTTCTTGGCCCATTCTCGGCCCAATCTGTGCGGCGCTTCGCCGCAATGACGGGAGGGGACGGGCGGGTAATGTCCGCCCGTATTTTGACCCACCCGCATGCCCGCTAGGGGAGCTTCACGCTTATGGATTCCTTTGAGTGGAACAAGATCATTGGCGCCGTCCTTGGCACGGCGATCTTCATCTTTGTCGTCCGCACCGTCGCCGAAGTGATCTATGAGCCCGAAGTGCCCGCCAAACCCGGCTATGTGGTGGAAGGCGTGGTCGAGACTCCGGCTGGCGGTGCTCCCGCCGCTCCGGTCGCCGAAGTGATGCCCGATTGGGGTACCGTGTTGCCCGCCGCCGACGTTGCCGCGGGCAAGACCGTCTCGGTGAAATGCGAGCAGTGCCACGATCTTTCCAAGGGCGGCCCCAACAAGATCGGCCCCAATCTTTACGGCGTGGTGGACCGTGCACGCGCCACCCATCCCGGCTTCGATTATTCCAGTGCGATGAAGAGCAAGAACGACCCTTGGACCTATGACGAATTGTTCAAATACCTGAAATCCCCGCAGAGCTATGTTCCCGGCACCAAGATGACCTTTGCGGGCCTTCCCCGCGAGCAGGACCGCATCAACCTGATCGCCTATCTGCGCAGCAATGCCGACAACCCGGCACCCATCCCGGCACCTGCGCCCAAGACCGCCGCGCCGGCGGCTGCCCCCGCTGGTGGTGCCGCTCCGGCTGCTGCGGGTGCCGCTCCCGCCAAAGGTGCCGCCGCTCCTGCCGGCGCCCCCGCTCCGGTTGGTGCCGGAAATGCGGCCTCCAATGCAGGCAGCGCCGGTGCAGTGACCACGCCGGCGACGCCGGCGCCTGGCGCGAAGTCGGCCGCGACCGCTACGCCGCCGAAAAAATAAGAGAGCACGCTGGAAAAGCCGAAAGTCCTCTTCACGCTGCCGCCGGGCTGGGATGCCCTGGTCAAAAGCGGATTGAGCGGGCCTGGGTTTGATGCGGTGCTGATGGGCCGCGATACCTTCGCGCCCGAAGACATTCGTTATGTCGCGGGCTTCCGTCCGCCGCCGGGCTTCCTGAAAACGCTGCCGCGTTTGCGCGCGGTGTTCTCATTGGGTGCGGGCGTGGATGGGTTCCTGCGCGATCCGGAATTTCCCAGGCATCTGCCTCTGGTGCGCTTCGTCGATCACACCTTGATGCATGAGATGGCGCAATTCGTCACCATGCATGTCCTGATCTCCCACCGCGGCCAGCGTTTCTTCGATCGGATGCAGAGCCAAGGCAAATGGCAGCAGCGCATGCTGCCGAAACCATCGCGCGACACCCGCATCGGGATATTGGGCCTGGGCGATATCGGCGCCACCATCGCCACCACTCTTTTGCCATTCGATTTCCAGCTATCCGGCTGGAGCCGTTCGCGGAAAAATGTGCCCGGCGTGAAAAGCTTCGCGGGCAGGCACGAGTTGCCGCTATTCCTCGCCCAGTGCGATTACTGTGTCTGCGTCCTGCCGCTCACCGAGGACACGCGTGCCATCATGAACGCGGATTTCTTCACCAAGCTTCCCAAAGACGCGTTCGTGATCAATGTGGCGCGGGGTGGCCATCTTATCGAAGAAGATCTGATCGCGGCGCTGGATTCCGGTCATCTCTCCGGCGCGGTGCTGGATGTCTTTCAGACCGAGCCTTTGCCGGAATCAAGTCCCATCTGGCGTCATCCCAAGATCACCGCCACGCCCCATATCGCCGGCATCACCGACCCCAAGATGGCGCTGGCCTATGTCGCCGATTGCGTGGTGAAGTGCGAAGAAGGGCAGCCGCTGGAAAACGTGGTCGATCTGGGAAAGGGCTATTAAAGCCGCTTGATGGAAGTAACGGGCGTCGTGATGCGCGCGATCGCCGTATCCAACGGCTCGCTCGTCACCTGCATAAAATAAGCATTGGCGTGGAGAAGCGTGACGGCATCGCGCATCACCCCCATGTGACCTTTCCAGAAAACCAGGTCGCCCCGCTTGATCTGATCGCGCGTCACGGGATGACCGAGCGCACTCTCCATCATGTCGGTGTCGCGGGGACAAGGCGCGCCGGCAGCTTGCAATGATGTCTGGATCAGGCCCGAACAATCCAACCCCTGAAACGTCTTGCCACCCCAGACATAGGGAACGCCAACGAATTGCTCCGCCACCGCAACGAAATCAGATGCGGCGCTCTCAACCGGCGCCAAGGCCCGCGCCGCCACGAACCCATCCGCCACCGCAACGAAATTCCCTTCCTGTTGGCCCCGCCGGACCCGGGCATTGAGCGGCAGGAGATCGCGCAAGGGCGATTTCACCTCCGGGGCTGAGAGCAGCGGCGTGAGAAGATGGATCGCCCGGGCGTCCGCGTCGAACGCGGCGCTCAATCCGCTCTCGCGCACATATCCCATATAGGAATCGGTCTTGGCCTGGAGCCAGGCCCAGCCATCCTTGCGCTCATAGATGGTGACCGTCTCGCCGAACAGAAGTTCACTTACCTGCGCAGTATCGTGAGAGGGGCCGGCTCTGAGCGAAATACGGCCCCAGCCGACCGCCGCCTGCTCGCCATCGACGAAGCGCGCCGCTTCGACCTGGCCCTTGAGCGAGGATGCCGCCAGGTCAGGCCGCGCGGGTGTGGTTCGCTTATCGGCCATAACGTTCTTTAAGGAGCGCATAAAGGAGCCGCGCGCCGTTGGCTTCCGCGCCCACACGGCGGCCGGGCTTGGGCCGGTCCACCCATCCGGGAATATCGATATGCAGCCAGCTTTCGGCCTGTCCGACGAAGCGATTGAGGAACAACGCGGCGGTGATGGCGCCGGCCAGATTATAGCTGGGATTGTTGGTGAGATCGGCAACCGAGCTGTTGAGCGTGGTCTCATAGCCCCGCCACAGAGGCAGCCGCCACACCGGATCGGCCACCGCCGTCGCGATGCGCGCAACGTCGGCTGCCAATCTCTCGTCATCGGTGAAGAAAGGCGGCAGCTCCATGCCCGTCGCCATCCGCGCCGCGCCGGTGAGCGTGGCGCAATCGATCAGCAGTTCGGGCCTTTCCGCATCGGCATCGGCCAGCGCGTCCGCCAACACCAGACGGCCTTCGGCGTCGGTGTTGCCGATTTCCACCGTCAATCCTTTGCGGCTCTTGAACACGTCGCTGGGACGATAGGCCGAACCAGAGACGGAATTCTCCACCGCCGGAACCAGCACGCGCAGCCTGAGCTTGAATTTCGCCGTCATCACCATCTGCGCCAGACCCAGCACCACCGCCGCGCCACCCATGTCCTTCTTCATGGTGGCCATGCCGGACGTGGGCTTGAGATTATAGCCGCCGGTGTCGAAGCAGACGCCTTTGCCCACCAGGGTGACCTTGGGCGCTTTGGCATCGCCCCAGACGAGTTCGATCAAGCGCGGCGCGCGCGCCGAACCCTGCCCCACCGCCGCGACCAGGGGGTAATCGCGCGCCAAGACCTGACCTTCGACGGTGCGGAATTTGGCGCCATGCGCCCGCGCGATTCCCCGCGCCGCCTCGGCCAGTTCCTTGGGGCCCATATCGTTGGGCGGCGTGTTGATGAGATCGCGGGCCAACATGACGCCATCGGCGATACGCGAAACCTCTTCGCCGTCCACGCCCTTGGGAAGCACCAGTTTCAGGTGGCGCGCTTTGGGTTTCTTGTAGCGATCGAAGGCATAAAGGCCCAGCCGCCAAGCCAGCGCCGCCTGGCCGCCGCCGCAGAAATCGGGCACTTCGCCCAGACGATAGACGCCGTCCGGCAACTGCTCGGCAAAGGCCGCCAGCGCCAGCGGATCGTGGGCCCTGCCCAGTCCCAGCACGGCTGCGGCGAGGCCGCCCCGCCCCGGCACCAGGCGCACCTCGCCCTCCTTGCCGGAAAAACCCGACGCCTTGAGGAAGGGCAGCTTGCGGGCCAAGGCACGGGCATCCTGGGAAGCGACGGCATGAAGCGCGACCGCGTTTCTGGCATTTTTCACAAAGCTCGCATGCATGGCCGGCTCTTCAGCGAAAGACGCATCTGACGTTATGAATCAAATCAGGCCTGAATCAAATCCCAGGTTAAATCAATCAGGGGAAAGCCATGTACAGATTGATCGTCGGCACCAAGGACTGGTCGAGCTGGTCGCTGCGCGCTTATCTGGCGTTGATGGCGACTGGCCAACCCTTCGATGAAGTGGTGGTCCAGTTGCGCAAGACCGACGCCGACGCCACCAGGAATGAAATCCGCAAATTCTCTCCGGCGGGACGCGTGCCCGTGCTGGAGATCATTGAACCTGGCCAAACCATCACGGTATGGGACAGTCTGGCGATCTGCGAAACCCTGGCCGAACGCCATCCGGAGGCCGAGCTATGGCCGAAGGATCAGGCGGCGCGCGCCATGGCCAGGTCCTATGCCGCGGAAATGCATTCCGGTTTCCCGGACTTGCGGGACCAACTCAGCATGGATTTCGCGAGAAAGCTGAAACCGCCCGAGCTTCGCCCCGCCACCCAAGGCCAGATCGCGCGCATTTTGTCCAGTTGGGAAACCGCGTTGGCGCGCCATGGCAACGAGGGCGGCTTTTTGTTTGGCGCCTTCTGCGTGGCCGATTGCATGTATGCCCCGGTGGTATCGCGTTTCACCACCTTCGATGTACCCGCGTCCAAACCTGTCCAGGACTATATGGCGCGAATCTGGGCGCTCGCCGGCATGCAGGCATGGCTGAAGGCGTCGCAGAAAGAAGTCGCGGACGGGGTGGCCTGAGATCTACCTCTGCGCGCCGCGCGAAGCTTCGGCATAAAAACGCGCGGCGCCGGGATGGATCGGCGCCGGCGACATCAAGGCCGCGGTGCCAAGTCCGATCTCGCGCGCGGAAGGATGGCTGGAAGTCAGGGCGCTGCGGTTGGCGGGATTGAACAGCGCGCGCGTGATGTCATAGACCAGTGAATCCGGAACGCTGTCACGCACGATCCACAAGGCGCGCGTCGCCACCGTGCCGACCTGCGGCTGGCCGGGATAGGTCATCACCGCGGCTTGCAGCGCCGGCTCCCTTTTCAGCAATTGCGTGCGGGACGGTCCGGTGATAGGGACCAGCCGCGCGGCGTGGCTTGCCAAAAGCTCGCTCAATCCGTCGACCGGCACGCCGCTCACCACAAAAAACGCGTCGATGCGGCCTTGGCGGAGCTGATCCATCGCAGCCGGCGTATCGAGCGTGAAACGCCGCATATGCGAGAGCGACACGTTATAGGCCTTGAGAATCTCGTCGGCGGTGACGTTCACGCCCGACCCCGGCAGGCCGAAGGAGACGCGCTTGCCTCTAAGACCCGTCACGGATTCGATCTTGGAATCGGCCGCCACCACCAGATGCACGTCTTCACTGAAGAGCGAGGCGATCACCCGCACGTGACTCTGCTTGCCCTTGCCGCGGAACGGGCCGTTGCCCTTAATCGCGGCGGCGACCACATCGCTTTGCGCCAATCCGGATTCCACCTCGCCATTGTTGACCGCCAGAACATTGTCGATGGTGCCTTCGCTGGTCCGTGCGGTGACGATCAATCCGGCCGGCCCGCAGACATTGGCCGTGTCGCAACGCGCCACGCCGGGTGGATGACTGATCAGTCCGGCGATCGCTTCGCCCACCGGAAAATACGCGCCCGTGGTCGAGCCGGTGGCGATCTGAAACGAAATGCGGGGGGTGTCCGCCTTGGCTATCGCACCCAAACCCACAACCGAAATCGCGGCGATGAATCGAAGAGCGAAGAGACGGCGGTGCATGACGCGCATTTACCTCTCTCATTGCGTCAGGAATAGGACGTTTTCCGACGCATCGGAAAGCCGGAACAAAGACAGCCTTTCATTCTATATAAGTCAATCTATTTAAGGGTTTATTGACCCGCCACGCGCATCCTGAGCACGAACGAATGGGCTCGATCGCCATGCGCTTTGCTCTCCCCCTCGCCTCCCTTCTTTTGTGCGGTACCGTTCTGGCCGGCTGCGCCAGCGACAATACCGGCGTCCTGGGCAATCTGGGCCAGCACAGAAACTCGGCCGCGGCCGACAACGCCGCGCCGCTCAGCGACATCGAGGGCAACGTGCGCCAGGCGCAACTGGCCCGGCTGGCCGGCCGCTATGATGATGCGATCCATACCTTGTCCCAGTTGATGCTGGTGGCGGCGGACGACCCCCGTGTGGTGGGCGAATATGGCAAGACCCTGGTCGAAAAGGGCAGCGCCCGCGAAGCGGTGCAGTTCCTGACCCGCGCCACGGAATTGCAGCCCCGGGACTGGACCCTCTACTCCGCCCTGGGCGTGGCCTATGACGAGACCGGCGACCAGATCTCCGCCGGCCGGGCCTATGAACACGCCCTGGCGCTCAGGCCCGGCGAACCTGCCATCCTCAACAATTATGCCTTGTCGCGCATGCTGGCCGGCGATCCCGCCATGGCCCTCCAGTTGATGGCCAGCGCCGCCAGCGCCGGCGGCGCGTCCGATCCCAAGATCGCCCGCAACATCGCCATGGTGAATTCGCTGGCTTCACGTCCGGCGCCGGCTCCCACACCGATTGCACAAGCGCCCCATACACCTGCCAAGACGCGCGCGGCCGAGGCGGTCGCGCACGCCGCGCCCGCGGCTCCCACGCCCATCATCGCGCCTGCCGCGTTGCCGGCCGTGCCCGCGGTGAAGCCCAGCCATCCGCAGGTGGTAATGGAACCCCTCCCTGTCGATCCATTGGCCGGGCCCGTAAAGCCGCATGTGAAGGCGCAGGCCAAGCCGGCCGTTCCGGACGACAAGGCCCCCAAGGCGGCGGACGCCAAGACCGCAATCCCTGAGCTCCGCCAGGCTTCGTTGAATTACTAACCCTCCTCCCTCCGCAACTTTGCCATGGGGCCAGCCGCTTTCCCTCTCTGGAGCGCAGAGGCGGCGCATGATTGCCTTCCCATATACTCGCCCGGGCGCTAGGGATTTTGGCCGCTGGCTAGGAGCGTCGCGCGGAGCGGGCGTGAGGCCGTGAGCACGCGCGACAACGCCAGCGGTCAAAAGAGCAGCGCCTTTAGTGCCCAATATGCATGATCTTCATGATAGCCGGCCCCAGAATCACGACGAACAGGCACGGCAGGAAGAAGATGATCATCGGCACGGTGAGCTTGGCCGGCAGTGAGGCCGCTTTTTTCTCGGCTTCCTGCATGCGCATTTCGCGGTTTTCCTGGGCGGTGACGCGCAGCGCCTGGCCCATCGGCGTGCCGTATTTCTCGGCCTGGTTCAGCGCGATCGCCACCGCCTTGACGCCGGAATGACCGCACCGCTTGGCCAGATTGTCGAAGGCCTGGCTGCGGTCGGGCAGATAGGAAAGTTCGGCGGTGGTGAGCCCCAGTTCCTCGGCCAGTTCGGCCGACTGGGTGCCGATCTCGCCCGCCACCTTGCCGAACGAGGCTTCGATCGACATGCCGGATTCCACGCAGATCAGCATCAGGTCCAGCGCGTCCGGAAAGGCGCGCATGATGGATTGCTGGCGTCGGGCAGTGACGTTGGAAACGAAAATGTCGGGCAGGTAATAACCCAAAAACGCGCCGGCGAAAGCGGCGCACAGCTTCATCATCACCGACCAGTGGAAATGGGTGATCAAGAAAAGATAGATCAGCGCCACGATGAAGACGATGCCAGGCATGACGAAGCGGAAGAACATGAAGGCGATCAACGGTGCCTGGCCGCGATAGCCGGCCCGGGCCAGCTTGTCGCGGCTGTCCTCAGATTCGAGCAGGTTGGTGAGCTTGAAGCGGTCCAGCGTGGACTTCATAAGATTGGACGGCTCGACGCGCAGCGAGCCGCGCTTCTCGTTGAGCGCCGCGTGATGGCGGGCGCGCAACTCCTCGCGCCGCTCGGCCACCGCTTTCAGCCGGTCGCTGAGGCCGTCGCGTTCGATCAGCGGCAGACCCAAGGTGACGATGGTGGCAAAAGCCAAGATCGCCGCGGCCATGGTGGCGAGGAAGGTCTTGTCGAAAAGAATATTGAGGATGCCGACATCGAGCATGGCTTTGTCCTCAGAGCTTGAAGTTGATCATCTTGCGCATCACCATGATGCCGGTGCCCATCCAGAAAGCGCAGCCCGCCAGCATCAGATTGCCCATGCGCTCGGTGAACAGCAGGTCGATATAATTGGGCGTGGTGATCCAGACGATGCCCATCACCACCGGCGGGAGCGACCCGATGATGGACGCCGAGGCCTTGGCTTCCGACGACATCGCCTTGATCTTGCCTTCCAGGCGCTTGCGATCGCGCAGCACCCCGGCGAGATTGGCCAAGGCTTCCGACAAATTGCCACCCGACTTGGACTGGATGTTCATCACGATGCTGAAGAAACCCACTTCGGCGGTGGGCATGCTTTCATGCATCTTCTTCAGGCCCTGCTCCATCGAGACGCCCATCATCAGGCCATCGACCAGGCGGGTGAATTCGGCGCCCACCGGATCGGGCGTCTCGCGCGCGACAATGCGCAACGCCTCATTGACGGGGAGGCCCGAGCGCACCGAGCGCACGATCACGTCGATGGCGTTGGCGAATTCCTTGGTGAATTTCTTCATCCGTCGCGCGATGAGAAAACCCAGCACCCAGCGCGGCAGCCCCAGGCTCACGGCAAACACGGCCATGACAAGCACCCAAGGCGATTGGCGGGTGACGAGGCAGATCAGCGCCACCACCGCGCCCAGTCCGCCCGAGAAGATCCAGAAGCTTCTGGGGCTGGCGTTGCCGAAGCCCGCCTGCTCCAGCCGGCGGCGCAAGGTTGGCTTTTCCTGCTTGCGCTGCGCCGCCTGGTTCTTTTCGACATCCTCCAGCAGCGCGGCAAGGTTCTTGCGCTTCTGGGCTTCGAATTGGCCTTTGGCCGAACGGGCTACGTCCTTGGGCTTGGCCAGCGCTTGAATGCGCTTCTGCGAGCGTTCGTCGCCGCCGGCAAAGGCAAATGCCATGCCGCCCAGCGAAAGCAATCCCAGCAATGCCACCAGATAGATCATTGGTTGACCTTGTCCAGCGCGTCGGCCAATTCGCGCTCCAGATTGTAATAGCGGGCCCGTTCCCAGAAAGCGGGGCGCACGATGCCGGTGCCCTGATGCTTGCCGCTCAGGCGGCCATGCTCGTCCTCGCCTTGGACTTCGTAGGTGAGAAGATCCTGGGTGATCACCACGTCGCCTTCGGTACCGATCACTTCGGTGATCCTGGTGATGCGGCGCGAGCCGTCGCGCAGGCGCTCGGCCTGGATGATCACGTCGATCGAGCCCACGATCATTTCGCGGATGGTCTTGGTGGGAAGCGAGAAGCCGCCCATGGTGATCATGGATTCCAGGCGGCTGATCGCCTCGCGCGGGCTGTTGGCGTGAAGCGTGCCCATCGAACCGTCATGGCCGGTATTCATGGCCTGAAGCAGGTCGAACGCCTCGGCGCCGCGCACTTCGCCCACGATGATCCGCTCGGGCCGCATGCGCAGACAGTTCCTCACCAGATCGCGCATGGTGATCTGGCCCTGGCCTTCGAGATTGGGCGGCCGCGTCTCCAGCCGCACCACATGGGGCTGCTGCAACTGCAATTCCGCCGCGTCCTCGCAGGTGATGACACGCTCATCGAGATCGATGAACGCCGTGAGCGTGTTGAGAAGGGTGGTCTTGCCCGAGCCGGTGCCGCCGGAGATCAGCACATTGCAGCGCGAGCGCCCGATCACTTGCAGCACGCGCGCGGCATCCGGACTGATCGAACCGAAACGGACCAGGTCTTCCAGCTTCAGCTTGTCCTTCTTGAATTTGCGGATGGTGAGGGTGGGGCCGTCCAGCGACAGAGGCGGCCCGATCACGTTGACGCGCGAGCCGTCGAGCAGGCGCGCATCGCAGATAGGCGAGGATTCGTCCACCCGCCGGCCCACCTGACTGACGATGCGCTGGCAGATGTTCATCAACTGGGCATTGTCGCGGAAGCGGATGTTGGTGAGCTGGACCTTGCCGCCCACTTCGATGAACACCCGGTTGGCGCCGTTCACCATGATGTCGGCGATGTCGTCGCGGGCCAAAAGCGGCTCCAGCGGTCCATAGCCCAGCACATCGTTGCAGATATCCTGCAACAGATGTTCCTGCTCGGCGATGGACATCACCACCGCCTTGATCGAGATGATCTCGTTGACGATGTCGCGGATTTCCTCGCGCGCCGATTCCGGATCGAGCTGGGCCAATTGCCCCAGATCGATGGTGTCGATCAGGGCGTTAAAGATGGTGGATTTGATCTGGTAATAATCATCCGAGCGGTCATCCATCACCTTGACCGGCTTGGCGGCCGGCAAGGCGGGCGCAGGGGCGATTTTCTCCGGGCGCGGCGGCGGCGGCGCGGATGGCGCAGCGGTCACACGTGACTCTGCGCCCGCCGGAATGCGGATCGCGGGTTCGCTGCCACTACGCTTGCCGAACATTTTTTAGGCCCGCTTGCGGCTCGTCAGAAAGGAGAGGATGGAGGTCGGCGCTTTTTCCGAAGGCCGCGTGGCCGTGTCGCGCCCGGTGAGCGCGCGGGCCAAAAGGCGCACGCCCTCCGAGAGCGGCGCGCGCGGAGCGAGCTCCAGAAGCATCTGGCCATTGTTGGCGGCCTGGCCGAACAGAGCGGCGTCATATCCCAAGACCGCCACCGGCTCCACGCCCATCGTCTCGGCGAAATCCTTGGCGGGAATCTCGGGCCGCTTGGGCGTATTCGCCTGGTTGATCAGCAAACGGGGTGGCGGATCGTTGGGGCGGGCGTGCGCGACCTGCTCCATCATATTCTTGGCATTGCGCAAGGAGGCCAAGTCCGGCGTCGCCACGATGACGATCTCATCGGCCGCCACCAGGCAATTCTTGATCCAGGGCGACCAGGCATGCGGCATGTCCACGATCACGCAAGGCGAGGAGCTGCGGGTGACGTCGATCACCGTCTCATAGGCTTCGGGCGCGGTGTTGTAATCGCGCTCCAACGAGGCGGGCGCGGTGAACAGAGTCAGATGATCGCCCCGCTTGATCAAAAGCCGGTCCAGCAGCACATCATCCAGCCGCTCGGGCGAGGCCAGTGCCTCGGCCACGCCGTGGCCGGCCTCGTCATTGAAGTCCAGGCCCGTGGTGCCAAATGACAGGTCGAAATCCACCACTGTGGTGTGGATGGAAAGTTCTTCGGCCACGCACCAGGCCACGTTATGGGCGATGGTGGAAGAGCCCACGCCCCCCCGCGCGCCGATGAAGGCGATCACTTTGCCCACCGGCTTGGCGCCGGGATCGCAATAGAGCCCCGCGATCACTTCCGTCACCTGCAGCGGCTGAAGCGGCGCCACCAGATATTCCGAGGCGCCCCGGCGCATCAATTCGCGGTAAAGCTCCACGTCATTGACGCGGCCCACCACCACAACCTTGGTGGAAGGATCGCAGACCTCGGCCAGACGATCGAGTTCCTGGAGCGCTTCCTGGCCGCTCAATTTCGTTTCCACCATCAGAAGATTGGGCGTGGTCTGGCCGTGGAAATGCTCGACCGCGGCACTGATGCCGCCCAACTCTACGGTGAGATGGGCCTTGGAAAGGCGGCGATCGTCAGCGGCGCGTTGCAGCACGGCGCCGGTGTCGGGAAATTCGCAAAACGCATGAATGGAGATGCGTGGCACCGGGCGTTCGTGGGGTGCTGCGCCAAACGTCTCATGCGAAGTCTCATCCTTGGCCATGATCGATCCTGACATTAACGGCCCACATCGGAAATCGCGCTCGACTGGTCGGGCGTTTTGGTCGCCGCGGTGGGAGTGCCTTTTTCATAATTGGTGATGACGGTGGCGCGCCGGTCGGCATCGGCGCCGCCCATTGGGCTGGGGCCAAGAAGATCGCGCGGATCGGACACCATCGCCGCCACATTGTGCTGGACGGCGCAACCCAGATTCGCCGAGGTCTTGTTGTCGATGGTGTAAGACAGGTTTTCCGACCAGTCGCCGCACGGTGTGGTCGAAGCCTGATAGCTCACATAATTCAATTCGACCCCGGCGTCGCCCGGGCCCATGTCGCGATTGGCCACCAGAATCTGGTCGCGGCTCACGCCCATGGCGTTGACGTGCTCGGCGATGCGGGCCACCTCCGCAGTGGCGGCCGGCGCGCCTTGCGGCACGCTGATGACGATCTTGCCGTTTCCATGGGCCTGATAGTCGCCCACAAAGGCGTCCAGGCGCGCCATGTCGGCAGGCGCGATGCCGGCAGGCGAGACGCTCACCGTCAAGGATTGAGACGAGGGCTGAACCAGCAGGGGATGATTGGCGATCGGATCGTCGAACGTCATCTTCCCGCCGGCTGGCGCCGCGCAGCTTCCCGCCACCAGGACGGCGGCGAGAGAAAAGCCACGCCACAGATTTGCTGTTATCCCGTGCATGACGCTCTCCTATCGCACCACAAAGCCGACCGGGGCCGCGGCTTGCGGCGTAAGCGGCTTGTCGGCGCCTTTTTTGTAAACCGTGTTCAGGCGGCCCAAGAGGATCGTCTCCGGATCGCCGGGGGTGACGAACCCATCGCTGGGCGTCGCCAACGCCGCTTCCGATGTCGGACCGACCAGATAGGCGGTAACCAGAACCACCAATTCGGTCTCGTCATTCTGGAAATCGCGGCTGCGGAACAGAGCGCCCAACACCGGCAGATCCTTGAGGCCTGGAAAGGCATTGATCTGCTGCTTGGTGGTGTGCTGCATCAGGCCGGCGATGGCGAAGCTTCCGCCCGAAGGCAGCTCGACCGTGGTGTCGGCGCGGCGCACATCCAAAGCGGGGATGGTGACGCCGCCGGTCTGCACCGTGCCGTTCGACGTGGTCACCGTGCCGCCCTGGAGCGTGAAGGCGCCGGTATTGGTGAGTTCGCTCACTTCGGTGGAAAGCTGCAAGGAGATGCGGCCGCTGGAGAGCACCACCGGCGTGAAGGACAGGCCCACGCCGAATTGCTTGAATTGGATCGAGATATTGCCCTGCTGGTCGCGACCGGCCGGCACCGGGAATTCACCGCCGGCGAGGAATTTCGCGGTCTCGCCCGAAACCGCGACCAGATTGGGTTCGGCCAGAGTATGCAACAGGCCGACCTGCTCGATGGCCTGGAAGGTGCCCTGGACATTGTTGCACCCGCCTGCGATCACCGCCGCCGGCGAGGTGCAGGCTTGGCCGATCTGGCCGCCGGACAGATCCGCCAGGGCGCGGCCGACAAGGCCGAACTGATTGTCGGTGGAAAGAGCCAGCGGCGTCGAGCCGCCGATAATGCCGATGCCGGCCATGTTGACGCCCAACTGCTTGGCGATCTGGCGTTGCATCTCGGAGATGCGCACCTTCAGCATCACCTGCTGGCCGCCCACCACGCTCAGGAGATTGACCACCTTCTTGGGATCGCCGGCAAAGCTGGCCGCCAGGTCGGCGGCGCGGGTGGATTCCACCGGGCTATCGACGGAACCTGACAAGACCACGTTGTCGTTGATGGACGACACCTTGATCGCCGAGTTGGGCAGCGTGTCCTTCATCATATGGGCGAGGTCGCTGACGTCACGCTCGACCCTTATGTCGAGCGAGGAAATCTGGTGCCCCGCTTCGTCGAAGAAGAAGGCGTTGGTCTGGCCGGTCTTGGTGGCCATCAGGAAGATGCGCCTGGGCGTCTTTACCACCGCATCTACGATGTCGGGGCTGGAGACCAGCACGTCCTTGGCGTCGGTATCGAGTTCGACCACCACGGCCTTGTTGAGGCCCAGCGTGATGTGCTGATTCTCGGGTTGACCGGCGTGCGCCGCCATCCGGATCACCCGGGCGCTGCTTTCATCCACCATTGCCGCCGGATGAGGCAGTTGCGGGACGGCCAGCGCGGGCGCCGACGCCATCACGGCCCATGACAGGGCGGTGATCGCGCCCGCCAAACGAAGTTTCGAAACGAGCTTAGTCACTGGGATTTCCCTCCCACGCCGGTGTCGTGCGTCACGCCGTAGCGGATGATCGCCACCTGCCCTTCGCGATCATCGTCGCCCGGCAGATTGCTCGCCACCGGCGTGTCGCTGTCGGCGAGCGGCCTCAGTGAAAGCGAGATGGTGCCCAGATCCTCGGCGGCGGCGACGTTTTGCGCCTGGCCGGGCGTAAGTTCGAGCGTCGCGGTCTTGCCGATCACGCTCTTGGTATCCTTGTCCTGTTTGAAAATCTGATCCACCGCCAGCACGCGGACGTCGGATAGGATCGTCTTGGCTTCCACGCGGAGTGGATTGCCTTCCAGCTTGCGCGCCAGGATCACATCGACATGGTCGTTGGGCAGGATGAAGCCGCCGGCGCCCGAATCCGCGCTGATATTGATGGAGACGGCGCGCATGTCCGGCATCAGCATTGCCGACATGAAGCCTGCGGAGTGGCCATGCACGATCGCCGTGGTGGCAATGGGCTGGCCGGCGAGCAGTGGCGTCCGCACCACGGTGCCTTTCACCGCGTCATCGATGCTGACCACGGATTTGCGCGTAATGAAGGAGGAATCGACCGAGGCGCTGGGCCATCTTTGCCAATGCACCTGGTCGGCCAGGAGCGCGTGGCCCGGCTGCAAATTGCTGCTGGCGACCAGCACGTCGCTCATCGCCACTGGCGGCGCGACTTTGGCGACAGCCTTGGGCGTGCCCCCGCCCATAAGCCCACGCGCAAGAAGTGCTGCGGCGACGGCCATGATTCCGGCGAAACCCAGAACGGCGAGACGCTTGGTGTTCATGAGATGGGCGCTCCTTCCAGAGTCCAATTCATCACGCCACCACTTAGAATTCGCTTAATATAAAAGTGAGGATTGTGAGAGTTCCTCACGCCGCTGCGGCAAGGCGCAGAACCTCCGCGTGCGGAAGGATCACCAACGCGCCGCTCGCAAGTGCGACACCGTACGGAACGCCGGAACTTTTTTCGTGCAGCCGGATGACCCAATCGAAACGGGCAAGCCCGGCGGGCAGCGGCCACTGGCGCAGCATCAGGAGTGCCAGGGTGAGCATCCCGCCCAACACGGAAGACGCCAAGGCGTAAAGCAGGAAATCATGCAGCCCCAGCCAAAGCGCCACGGCCGCGAACAGTTTGGCGTCGCCGCCGCCGATATAGCCGAAGGCAAAAAGCGCAAATCCCGCCACCAGCGCGATCAGCCCGGCCAGAAGATGAAAAGCGAAATCGCCCGGCGGAAGACCCGCGACCAGACCAAAGGCGGCGAAGGCGGCGGCCAGCGCCAGCGAAAGAAGATTGGGAATGGTGAAAGTTGCCAGATCGCAAGCCGCGGCCACCGCGAGCAGCGCGGGCAGCACGATCATCAAAAGGAATTGAGCGATCATGTTTCGGCCTCAAGGACAAACGGCCGCCCGTATCGCGGGCGGCCGCTGTCTCTTGCCGCTGTCGCGAACGCTTACTGGAGCGCCGTGGCAACCGCGTTGAACTTGGCGGTGAGGTTACCGCCCACCAATTGCAGCGCCCCGATGATGACCACCGAGATCAGCGCGGCGATCAAGCCATACTCGATGGCGGTGGCGCCGGACTCATCGCGCACAAAGCGCGAAATCAACTTGTTCATGTCTGTCTCCCTTAATGACACCCTAGGATGCCTGGCCGCAATTCGTCCGCGAACCAGACCGCGTCACCCTAAAGAGGCCGGTTTAATGTCGCCTTAAGGGGGAAGGATGAATTGCTTCTATCTCCTTGTTCCACAAGGGACTGTCAATTCCCAGCCGTGGCGGCCCCGGTCGCGAAAATGCGACGATTCCCGGTCGCGTTGGTTTTACCAATTCTTTGGTTTTCGGCTCCCCCGGCCTCCTTGTTAAGGCTTTCATGGAGGACGCGGTCCTAGCGTGGACCGGCCGAAATCACAGGAGCGCCGCCCATGCGCCGCACGCTTTTTGCCGCCCTGGTTCTCTTCGCCGCTTCTCCGGCTTACGCGGATGGCGTCGCAATCTCGATGGATGAAGTGCGCACCATCACCTTTCCCAAGCCGGTCGCCACCGTCTATGTGGGCAATCCGGCCATCGCCGACATCAACATGATCGATAGCCGGCATGCCTTCGTGCTGGGGAAGGGCTTCGGCAATACCAACATCGTCGCCCTGGACCATCAGGGGGATCAGGTCTCCGACACCCATGTGCGGGTGATGGCGCGGGAAGATTCCACCGTGACCTTGCAGCGGGGCGCAGGCCGGCTCACCTATAGCTGCACCGCCAGCCATTGCGAGGCGACGCCGGAGCCGGGCGACGCCAAGGACGCCTTCGACGCCGTCAACAGCCAGGTAACGATACACGAGGCCGCCGCCAAGGGTGCCGCCACCGGCGCGCCATAGTTTTTATTGCCCCCATCTGTCCGCCAACGCGGGCAAGCCCGCAGGCGGACGTTCGGCGAACTTGGCTGTTCGCCTCAATCCCCCGCCAGCGGCTGCGCCGCGCGGGGGGAAGAAAGCCTTGGCCAGGACGGGCTGGACTCGATGCCGGCCGGAAAATGCCGCTTACATGCCGCGCGGTCGTATCAATCCTTCTTGCGCCACCGAAGCGATCAGGCGGCCGTAGCGGGTGAAGATCAGGCCCCGGTTGAAGCCGCGGGCACCCGATGCGGAGGGACTGTCCTGGGCATAGAGCAGCCAATCGTTCAGTTCGGCGTCGCGATGGAACCACATCGCATGATCGATGCTGGCCATCTGCACCGCGGAAAAGAAGCTCTTGCCGTGCGGCAGGAGCGAGGTGTCCAGCAAGGTCATGTCCGAGACATAGGCCAGCAATATCTGGCGCTGCCGGAGATCACCGGATACGGGCCCGGCGGCGCGAAACCAGACATTATCGAACGGCGCACGCGGCGGGCGGTCGCCGGGTCCGTCCAGGATCACATGGCGCGTCGCGAACGGGCGGGGTCTCAAGATCCATTCGCGCAGCGCTTGCGGAAATTCATGGGCGCGCCGCGCCAGCATGGTGGCGGCATCTTCCAGCTCTTCCGGCGGCGGGACCTTGGGCATCTCGAATTGATGATCGAAGCCGGATTCCGGAATCTGGAACGACGCCGCAAGATTGAAAATCTGCGCGCCATGCT
>DATNFZ010000076.1:0-9595 GCA_035606155.1 Rhizomicrobium sp.
ACCATGATCCCCATCCGCCCGCCTCTTTGGCAGGGGCGGTGATGGGGGAATGGCGCGAAGGTGGGCTGTTATTCCGGCATGAACCTCGCCTCGACGCGGAGCCCGGCGAAGTGGCCGGCCATCTGCATCCATGCGCCAAGGTGACCAAATATGGCCGCGGCGTGCGCCGTCGCGCCTTCGCCGCCGATGCGCAGCGCATAGTGCTGCCGGCCTTCGGCACTTATGCGGGCGGGCTCGATGTCGGCGATCCGGCAATCTCCGCTTTGTTCGGCGAGCGTTTCCACGCCTTCATGCTGGGCGAGGAACGGGTCTATGCCATTCCGCGTCAGACGGGACGGCGGAAGAGCAGGGATGACATCCAACCCATGACGATGGCCATCAGGACCGTCGCCAGCCCGTAATCAAAGCTCTGATTATGCGCGAAATTGTACAGCCGCCGCTCCAGTCCGGTCTGGTCGATGAACAGCGGGGTGGATTGGGCGCTGATCACGGCCTTGTCGCGGAACAGAAAGACTTCCACATTGTATTGGCCGCGCGTGACGCCGGCCGGCACCGGCACATGGGCACGAAACAGGGTCGCGCTGAGGAATTCCACGCCGCCCGGGACTTGTGAATAGAGCTTGCTCTGCTCCAGGTGGCGCAGCGCCGCCTGACGGAACGGCTCGTAGTCATGATGACTGTGCACCGCGTCGGGCTTGAGACTCTGTATGCCGATGCCATAACGCGCCAGCACGTCGGCCGGAGCGATGGCGGAGAGCGGCCGCGTGCTGGCCAGGAAATAATAGGACGGCATGCCGGACAGGTCGGCGGCGTCATGATTGATCCAGATGCCTGCCACCCGGTCGCGGCGGCGAACGGTGATGTCGGCATCGGGGCCGCGCACCACCACGACCACGTCTTTCGGTTTGCGCGCGGCGCCTGGAGCCTGATTTTGAGTCTGGCCTTCCACCGCGCCAAACACGACGATGTCGCTGCCGGTATAGTTCGAGGTGATCTGGATCAGGTCCTGGCTGACGCCGGAGACCAGCTCTTGGCCCCGAACCGGAGCCGTCACCGCCACCAACAGCAATGTGGAAAGCAGGACCGTCCGCATCACAATCCCGCCAGGCTATAGACATCGGACGGCGGCAGCAGCAAACCCCACAGCAATCTCGCCGCCACCGCCAGCACCAACAGCGCCAGCAAGAGCCGCAATTGCTCACCGCGGAGTTTGGCGCCCGCGCGCACGCCGAATTGGGCGCCGACCACGCCGCCAAGCACCAGGATCGCGGCCAACATGATATCCACCGCGTAATTGCTGGTCGCCTGGAGCAGGGTGGTGACCACCGCCACGCCGATGATTTGTACCAGCGAGGTGCCGATCACCACATTGGTGGGCATGCGCAGCAGATAGATCATCGCCGGCACCAGGATGAACCCGCCGCCGATCCCCATGATCGCGCTCATCACCGCCACCAGGAAGCCTATCACCAAAGGGGGGATCACGCTGATGTAAAGCCGCGACTGGCGGAAGCGAGCCTTGAGCGGCAAGCCATGTATCCAGACATGATTGACGGGATAGATGCGGGCGGGGGCGTTGCCGCGCGCCTGCGCCTTCAGGGTCTTGATGCTTTCATTCAGCATGATGCCGCCGATGATCCCCAGCATCGGCACATAGGTGAGGGACACCACCAGGTCCATCTGGCCGGCATGGCGCATGATGGCGAACAGCCACACGCCCACCCCGGTGCCGGCCAATCCTCCCACCATCATCACGCCCGCCATCTTGAAATCGATGGCATGCTTCTTCCATTGGGCGATGGCGCCCGAAATGGATGAGGCGGTGATGTGGCTCAAGGTGGTGGCCACCGCCACGCCCGACGGGATGCCGTAAAACACCAGAAGCGGCGTCAGCAGAAAGCCGCCGCCCACCCCGAACAGGCCGGAAAGAAAACCCACTCCCAGACCCATGCCCAGAATGACGATCCATTGGACCGACATGTCCGCGATGGGCAGGTAGATTTCCATAAGCCCCGCCAGGGATGAGTGAGTCGCGAACCCCTCCGCGATAAGGGAATGTGCGCGTCCATGCGCGGTGGGTCAACCGCGCCGGCCTTCGCGGAACGTTGAAAAAATCAGCTTCCCAGATCGCCCGGCTCGGGAGGGAGATTAGCGGCGCGATCAAGCGGCTCAGGCTGGAAACTCTGCGCGGCGCGTTCGGCGGCCAGCCGATCGGCGGGCGACAATTGCGTCTTGAGCACCGACAAGCGCGCTTTGGATTCCGCATCGCCGCCGGCCGCGGCGATGGAATACCATTTATAGGAATCGGTCAGGCTTTGCGGCACGCCATCTCCGCGCTCGTAAAGCACAGCAAGGTTGAACTGGGAATCTGAAAGCCCCAGCGCGGCGGCCTGGGCGAACCAGCGCGCGGCCTCGGCGGTGTCCTTCGCCCCGGCCGAGCCTTCGGCATAGGCCACCGCCAGATTGTGCATGGCCTTGCGATTGCCCTGATTCGCGGCCGCCAGATACCATTTGACGGCAAGGACCGCACTGGCGGTGACGCCCTGGCCGCGTTCATAGAGCGTGCCCAGGCGATATTCCGCCACGGGCTGGCCCTGAAGGGCGGCTCTTTCCAGCCATTGGAAGGCGGCCACGGAGTCGCCGGCATCGAGCGTCCTCAGACCGATGATAGTTTCGGCCGTGTCGTTGCCGCCATTGGCCGCCGCCAGCACCTTGTCGTCGGATGGCGCGGCAGACTTTGCGACCGCTGCCGGTCCGGTTTGTGCCGGCTGGGGCTGCGCCATTTGCAGATGAGGCACGAATATAGGCCTCGCCACCGTCGCGACATGCTTCGGAAGGGGCGCGGGTGTGACTGCGCGCTGGCGCATCATCAGGATCGCCGCGACCGCCAGAAGCGCGAAGAAAAGGCCCGCCAGAACCATCAAGTGGATCGGCCGCTTCTTTTCGACCTCGCCCAGATCGGGACGAGTCCATCCTAGAAGTCCCCCTCGCTGGTCTTCCTCCGCGGCTTCGCGCGCAGAGCGGCGCGCGTTTTCCAGGAAATCCCGCTCACTGACGGGCGTAGCATCCGCCGGCATGTCGTTTGCCGGCGCGGCATTCGAACGCCCGTCATTCGCCGATCCATCGTTCGCAGGCGAAGGCCGCGTCAAGGCGTCGGCAAAATCCTGCGGCATTTCGAAATGGCTGGCGAACGCATGCTCCACGAAATTGTCGGGCATCATGCCGGACGGAGCGACAGGTGCGGCAGGAAGCTCCTCCACCATCGGCTCAGGCTGGGCGGCGAGCTCTTCATATGCCGCCATCGGCATATCGGCCGGGACCGGAACGAAGGATTTTTCGGCGGGCACGCTGGGCTGCTCCTCGATGACAGGATCGGGAACACCCGGTTCTGGGATGCGCGCCAATCCCTCCCGGAGTTCGGCCAGCATGTCGTTCTGATTCTGCTCCGCTAGATCGAGGCGCAGCGACACCTGCCTCAGCGCCTCCGCCAGACCGGCATGAGGGTCGGGCTGGTTCAATTCCTCGCTGACGGTCACCAGAACCTGCTCGATTGCTTCGAGCCTTTGCGCCAATGCCAGATCGGGTTCTTCGAGTGCAGCGAGACGGCCTTCGAGTCTGCCTTGAAGGTCGGCCAGCACATCCTGGTGCGCGAGCTGCCGGCGTCCCATCTCGGCCAGAGTCTGGTGGTGCGTTTCGTCCTGGGCATCCATCCGGCCCAGGATTTGCTCGATCGTGCCGTTGGTGAAGGTTTGCGTTTCTTCGAGCTGGCCCAGATGGCCTTCCATCGCTGCTGCCGCTGTTTCGGCATCGGCGCGCAGTTGAACCAGCCGGAGCGCCAATTGCTCCAGATTGCGGGCCAGCGAAGCGACCTGCCCGCCGGAACGGGCGGTGGCCTGGCCGAATTGGTCGGCCAACCGCGACAGTCCTTGATGCAAGCCTTTGACCGCCTCTCGCAGCCCGTCCTGGATGGCAGCCCGCTCCAAATTCTCCACCCTTTGGTCCAGCCCGCTCATGTGGCGGCCCAACTGGTCGAAGGCGTGGGCCTGTTCGCTGCTGGCCAACGTGATCTCGGTGGCGGCGCGGCTCATCGCCCGGCTCATTTCAGACTGGCTGCGCTCGGCATTGTCGAGACCGCTGCCCATGCTGTGCAGCTGTTCCTCGATGCGGCGATAGGTGTGTGACGCGTCGGCCTCCGCCTGCGCAAGGCGTGCCAGCATCGCTTCGGTCTCGTGGCGGTTCGCGGCGGAGACGAAATCAGGTCCTTGCGCGCCGGTGCTGGCGGGGATGGCCGCTGCCCCTTCGCCCAGTTCGGCGATGATGCGGCGCGTGAGCCATTCTCCCACCGACAGACCTTCGCGCCTGGCTTGGGCGCGCGCGGCTTCCCGGGCCTCGGGCGGTATGCCGGCGACGTTCCAGGGCAGTTCTGCACGCATTTCGAATTTTCGGCCCTAATGGCCCCTAGGGACGGTAACGGCGACAAGATATGGTGTAAAGGAAGGACCGTCGGCCGATACGCTGTATGCGCTTACCCGGCTCAGTCATGCACAGATAGTTGGGCGGACTAGGGCCGGCTGACATGCCCGCTTAGCGTTTCCACGGCCGGCTTGTCCGACCCTGGGCCCGAGTTCCCTTCGCTGCCGGTCCTGCGGTGCAGCCCCAGGTCCGTGGCAAACAATTGCGCGACATAGACGGTGTCACCATTGACCGCCGCGCCCACGCCCGTGCGGTCATACGCCGGATAGGCGAGATTTTCGCGATGCGGATCGCTCTGGACCCATTCATCCAGGAAGCGGCGGGCGAAGTTTTCGACATCCACGCCGCCGGCTTTGACGTAATGCTGGGCGGCGAGGTTTTCGCCCAGCAGGCCCTGCCAGGCGGCGTCATCCGCCATCAACAGCGATGTGGAGGTGTCGCCATTGGGCGCGGCATGGGCGAGATAATTTTTCTCGGCCATGTCGCGTGCACGCTCCAGCGCGATCTTGGTGAGTTCTGGATCGAGGACAAGCACCTTGGCATTGGGATCGAGCTTGAGACGTTCTTCCTCCACCAGCGCCTCGATGCGCCCGGCAAGCGCCGTCATCTGGGTCCGTGGGTCGGGGAGCGAGGTCTGACCCGTTTCGGCGCAGCCCGTCAATGCGAGGCTCGCGCACGCAAGAAAAAGAACCCGCCCGATCAGGAAAGAATCTCGAACAGGCCGGCTGCGCCCATGCCCCCGCCCACGCACATGGTCGCGACGCCATATTTGGCCCCGCGGCGACGGCCTTCCAGCAGGAGGTGTCCCACCATGCGCGCGCCCGACATGCCATAGGGATGGCCGATGGAAATGGCGCCCCCATTCACATTGAGCTTGTCGTGGGGAATACCCAGTTTGTCCATGCAATAGAGCACTTGGCAGGCGAACGCCTCGTTCAACTCCCATAGATCGATGTCGGCGACGGTGAGATTGTGCCGCTTCAAAAGACGCGGCACCGCCAGCGCCGGCCCGATACCCATTTCCTCCGGCTCGACGCCTGCCACCGCAAAGCCCTTGAAGATGCCCAGCGGCTTGAGACTTTTTTTCGCCGCGGCGTCTTCGCTCATCACCACGCATGCGGACGCTCCGTCGGCGAATTGCGAGGAATTACCGGCGGTGATGTGTTTCCCGTGGGCGATTTTCTGGCCGCCCATATGCACGGGTTTGAGCGCGGCCAGGCCTTCCAGCGTGGTGTCGGGGCGGTTGGCGTCGTCACGCGAGACTGTCACCTCAACCATGGTTTCGGCGCCGGTGGCCTTGTCTACATGCTTCATCTTGGTGGCAAGCGGTACGATCTCGTCGTTGAATTTGCCGGCTGCCTGGGCCGCGGCGGTGCGCTTCTGGCTGTCCAGTGAATATTGGTCGGCGCGCTCACGGCTGATGCCATAACGCTCGGCCAGGATTTCGGCGGTTTCGATCATGGTCATCCACAAAGCGGGCTTGACCTGAAGCAGATGCTCTTCGGTGAAATTCTTGAGATTGATGCCACCCATCTGCACCAAGGAAATGGATTCGACGCCCGAGCCGACCGCGATCTCGGTGCCATCGGTGATGATCTGTTGCGCCGCCATGGCGATCGCCTGGAGCCCCGACGAGCAATAACGGTTGATGGTGACCCCCGCGGTGGAGACCGGACAGCCTGCCCAAATCGCGGATTCGCGGGCGATATTGTTGCCGGTGGCGCCTTCGGGAAAACCGCAGCCCATCATGACGTCTTCGACCTCACGCGGGTCGATGCCGGCCTTGGCGATGGCATGTTTGACGGCGTGGCCGCCCATCATGGCGCCATGGGTCTGGTTGAAGCCGCCGCGGACCGACTTGGCCAGACCGGTGCGCGCTGTGGAAACGATGACGGCTTGCTTCATGGCACTGCTCCCAGGCCTCGTTTCGCCAAAATTAGCGCGGCAAGCGTTCCGCCGCCAGCGCAGGATAGAGAAGCGTGAAGCTGACGGCGGCAGCCAGCGCCACCACGCTCATCGCAATACCGACATAGAACGTTACCGACAAGAAAGCGACCGCGCCGTCCGCCAGCGTCATTGCCGCCAGGCTAAGTCCCCATACCAGCGAAATGCGTTGATTGACGCGCAGGAAGGCGGGCAGCGGCCAGGCCGGATGGGTGTGGGAATCCCGGCTGGCATATTGCAGGGAAAAGGGCCGGCCGCCGAGAAGCGAGGCGAAGACGGCCCCGCACAAGACGCCATCCACGATGGTGCGCACGATGGCCAGCGAAAGTTCGGGCATCACGAAGCCGCGGATCAGCGCCAATAGTCCGAACAAGGCGAGGCTGGTGCCGTCCAGAAGCCTGAGGCTCGGGCTTTCGACGAAATCGCGGATGGTGACGACGAAGGAGGCGGCGAAGGCCAGCCACAAAGCGAGATCGGCCGAAAGCCGGGAAAGCAGTGCGAAAAGGATGAAGGGCGCAAAGCCCAACAGAAGGGTCATGCGTCAGCCCAGATTGGCTTCGGCTTCGAGAAAGAAAAGGGCGGAACGTCCGGAACGTCCCGCCCTCTTGGCTTATTTCGCCGGTGCCGGCGCTGGCGCCGCCGCGGCGGTTTCGGCGGGCGGGTTTTTCTTGATGTTGCAATAGTCCACCCACAAACGCGTGATGCGCGACGTTGCGGGACCGCCGCCCTGCACCTGGCCGAATGCGGCAATGGCTTCGTCATACTTGCCCTGGGCGGCCAGCGCCTGACCAAGCACCATGGGCGCTTCGGTCGGGTCGGTGGCGCCGCCTTTGCTCATGGCGTTTTTGGCGGCGGTTTCAGCCTCTGGATACATGCCGTAGCTGTAAAGCGCTTCCGCCAGCTTGGCGCTGTACTGGCCATTCTGCTTTGCCTCGAGCGCGATCTGCTGGGGCATGGTCTTCTTGTCCGCATCGGCGCGCGCGCTGTTGTCGGCAAAGCCGGTGCCGCCATGCTTGGAGGCCTGCTCGGCATCACCAAAGAAGGCGAGATGGTCGGCGGTCGAGCCGAACAAGGTGAGGTCCTGGGCCGCGGGTGTGACGCCAACCAGGAAGGCAAGCCGCCCCAGCCAGATCGCTTCCACGTCGCGCAAGCCCTTGGAGCTCAGCGCCACGTCGATCATCTGGTTCCAGTCCTTGGGATCATTGTAGGTGGCGACCAGGGTCTCGAGTGTCTTTTCTGCGCCGGCTTCGTCCTTTTGCGCGACCTGGATGTCGAGCAAATTCTGCAGCGTTTCGCGGGCAGGCTTCTTGCCGGCGGCGGTGTCCGCATCAAGCTGTTTCTGCACCATGCCCTGCGCGTCGGCGAAATCCTTGGCGTTGAAGTAGGCCACGGTGATCTGGCTGATCACGCCCGGATCGGTGGGATTGGTGGCCTGCATCGCCTTGGCGTAGGTCACGGCCTTGTCGGTATGCTTCTGGTTGTTGGCCAGGATCAGCGCCAGGCGCGTCATTTCCGCCTTATCTTCAGGCGGCATGGCAGGCGAATCCGCAGCAGCCTCGGCATCCTGGTCGGCGCCCGCCATGTTCTGGGATTTGACCTGGACGTTGATGTCGATCTTGTTGATCCAGTAATCGTCCTCGGGCGTGCGCCCGTCCACCGCGCGGGCCTTGGCGATGCTGTCCGACGCGGTCTTCATGTCGCCGGCATTCATGGCCTTTTGTGCATCCGCCAAGGCATTTTGCACGGCCCTGGTGAGGTGGGGAGCGGCGGCATGGGCCGGCAGGGCCAGCAGCGCCGCGGAGGCGGCGGCAAGGAGCGCGACCTTCATAGGGGCGCGAAAATTTTTGCTCGTCATGAAAAACTTCCCTTTGATTGGCGGCCTGGGGCCGCGCGAAAACGCCCCTCGAACTCGCAGAAATATGGGGTTATTGCAACCTTAATGTGGCCATCTGCTGTTTCCAATAGGGCGAACGGGACCGGGCAAAGATCGCGGCCGCCAAGGTCTTGTTGCAGCGCAGCGTAAATCGCTTCTTTACCATGGCGATGCCACCGTTCCGGCCTTGGACAGGGGCCAGGTCGCATGCAGTTTCCTACGCTTTTTCGTCTTGATGGCCGCCGCCTCATGCAGCGAAGGCGATCAAAAGCGACGCGGCCATGATGCCTCCCGTGCAATTGTTTCGGCTGGACGGCCGCATCGCGTTCGTGTCCGCGGCGCGGGGGCATTTGGGTCAGGTCATGGCACGGTCGCTGGCGGCTGCCGGCGCCCATGTGATCGTCAATGGCCGCGACGACGGCAAGCTCGCGCAATTCGAAAAGCAATTGCGGGACGAGAATTTTTCCGTATCGCGCGCGGCGTTCGATGTCACCGACATCAAGGCGCTCAGTGCCTTCTTTAGCGGCCTCAAGCGGTTGGACATCCTGGTCAACAATGCGGTGTCGATGGAGGTGAAAGCCTTTTCCGCCCTCAAGCCCGCCGATTTCGCGATCACTTATCAAAGTGCCGTCACCGCCGCCTTCGAAGCGGTGCGCGCCGCTTTGCCCGCCCTCACCGAAGCCGCGGCGGCTGCCAAGGACGCCAGCGTTATCAATCTCTCATCGGTGTACGGGCTGGCCGCGCCCGATGGCCGGCTCTACGAGACGCGGGACGGTCAGAGTCCGTTTCATTACGGCCCCGCCAAGGCGGCGTTGCTGCAGCTCACCCGCCATCTGGCCGCCGAGTTGGGGCAACGGGGAATCCGGGTCAACGCGATCGCGCCGGGACCGTTTCCCGCACGGGCGGCGGCGCCTTTGGCTGCTCAGTTGGCATCGCGCACCATGCTGGGACGTTTGGGGAAAGCGGAGGAAATCGCGGGCCCGCTTCTGTTTTTGGCCTCTTCCGCATCCAGTTATGTAACCGGCACTACCCTCAACATTGATGGTGGCTGGACCGCTTGGTGATAAAAGCATGAACATGGCGTTCCTTTCTTCCTTCCGCATCGGGCAGCAGACGGTCTATCCGGAGGAGCTGCGCGAAAGGCTTGCGGGTTTCACCCTGCTCAAGAATGTGGGGGACAGCGCGCTCAAGAATCTGTTGGCCGAGGCCAACTGGTTCTGCCTTCCCGGAGGTACGCTGCTCGACCGTCATGGCGAAAATGATTCCGCCCTGTTCCTGGTGGTGACCGGGTCGCTCGGCGTCTTC
>DATNFZ010000077.1:0-9493 GCA_035606155.1 Rhizomicrobium sp.
CGTGCCGGCCCGAGAGCTTGCCCAGCATCAATGAGGTGGCTTTCACCCCCACATCCTCGGGCCGCATGATCTCGTAGGTTTCGACATTCTTGAGCATGCCATCCTGATGGATGCCGCTCTCATGGCTGAAGGCATTCTTGCCGACGATCGCCTTGTTGTACTGGACGGGAAAGCCGGTGACGTTGGAGACCAGCTTCGACGCCTTGGCCAGCATGGCGGTGTTGATGTTGGTGGTGAAGGGCATGATGTCCTTGCGCACCTTCAAACCCATCACGATCTCCTCCAGCGCGGCATTGCCCGCGCGTTCGCCGATGCCGTTGATGGTGCATTCCACCTGGCGCGCGCCCGCCAGTACGCCGGCCAGCGAATTGGCCACCGCCAGGCCCAGATCATTGTGGCAATGGGTGGAGAAGGTCACCTTGTCCGCGTTGGGCACGCGGTTCCTTAGCATGGTGACGATCTCGAAATATTCCTGCGGGGTGGAATAGCCCACCGTGTCGGGAATATTGATGGTGGTGGCGCCGGAATGGATCGCCACTTCCACGCAGCGGCAAAGGAAATCCGGCACCGTGCGGGTGGCGTCTTCCGCGCTCCACTGCACGTCGGAGGTCCAATTGCGCGCCCGCGTCACCGAGGCGCCCACCGCTTCCAGTACGGCATTTTCGCCCATATTCAGCTTGTGCTTCATGTGCACGGGACTGGTCGAGATGAAGGTGTGAATGCGGGGCTTGACCGCGCCTTTGAGCGCCTCGCCCGCACGATCGATGTCCTTGAAGCCGGCGCGCGCCAGACCGCAGACGCTGGCGCGCTTGACGATCCCCGCGATCTCGCTCACCGCCTTGAAGTCGCCGGGCGAGGAAATGGGAAAGCCCGCCTCGATGATATCGACACCCATCTCGTCGAGCAGTTCGGCGATGCGCAGTTTCTCTTCATGCGTCATCGCCGCGCCGGGCGATTGTTCGCCGTCGCGCAAGGTGGTGTCGAAAATCTTGATCTTCTGCAAAGGTCTGTGCTGTTCGTTGGTCATGACTTAGGTCCTTCTGTTCGCCGCGTGGCGTTTCTCCTTCCGCAGTCCTCCCCTAAACGCCGGCACCGCGAGACCATCCCGCGCGCCATCCGTTCAGGGGCTGCTAAGGAGAAGAAGCGCGCGCGATGAACCGAGGGAAGGACGGGCTTTCGCACCAGGACGCGCGGACACGCTGGCGGAAATCCCCCCAGTAATCGTCTTGCCGTATGCGCCCTTCGTCATGGACCTGTCGTCGTTCCGCCCGTCGAATTCGCTAGCTCACACGAAGGAACTTAAGCGACGGTAAAATCACCGTTTTTTCCTTCGTTGGCGCGGTTTTACGCCGAATTTGCGTGGGCCCGCAAGGGCGCGCAGGATGGGATTCCACAGGAACCCCGCCATGTATTGGTCGCCCTCTTGATCGAAATTCGCGACGTCTCCAAGGCCTATGCCGGTTCCGGCAATGAGGGTGTTTCGGGTCTCACCCTCAAGGTCGCTCAGGGCGAGTTCCTGGCGCTGATTGGGCCTTCCGGGTCCGGCAAGACCACCACCTTGAACATGGTCAACCGGCTGGTCGAACCGGATTCGGGGACCATCCAGATCGAGGGGCGGGATGTCGCCCAGACCGACCCCGTCCAGCTCCGCCGGGGCATTGGCTATGTCTTTCAAGAAGCAGGCCTTTTCCCGCACATGACGGTGGCCGAGAATATCGCCGTGACCCCTCGCTTGCTGGGTTGGGGCGAGGGCAAGATCCAGGCGCGGATTGATGAGCTTTTGGCCCTGGTGCGGCTGGACCCCGCCACGTTTCGCGAACGCCGTCCGCAGGGCCTTTCGGGCGGGCAGCGCCAACGGGTGGCCTTGGCCCGCGCGCTGGCCGCCAAACCGCATATCCTGTTGTTGGACGAACCGTTCGGCGCGCTCGATCCGGTCACCCGCGAAGCGATTGCCGCCGATGTCCGCGACATCCACCAAAGCCTGGGGCTCACCACCCTCTTGGTCACCCATGACATGACCGAGGCGCTGCTTCTGGCCGACCGGATCGCGGTGATGCGCAAAGGCACCCTGGTCCAGACCGGCACCGTCCAGGAGCTGGTGCGCCATCCCGCCGATGCCTTTGTCGCCCAGTTGATGGAAACACCCCGGCGCCGCGCCCAGGCCTTGGCCAAGACGCTGTCCTTATGAAGCTGGCCTTATGAACCAGAGTCTTCACGAAGCCTGGGCGCTGTTGCCGGACTATCTGGGCCAGCACGTGATTTTGAGCGTCTCCGCCCTGATTCTGGGCGTGGCGATCAGTGCGCCGCTGGGCATCATTGCGGCGCGCAGCAAGGCGTTCGGTGCGCCGGTACTGGGCCTGGTGAGCGTGATCCAGACCATCCCCGGCCTGGCGTTGCTGGCGCTGTTCTATCCGCTGCTCCTGGCGCTTTCATCGCTCACGCGCGATTTGTTCGGGGTCTCGTTCCGCGCCTTGGGTTTTCTGCCCGCACTTCTGGCGCTCACGCTTTATGCGATGTTGCCGATCCTGCGCAATCTGGTGACGGCGCTGGAAGGCCTCGATTCCGCCATCCTGATGGCCGCCAAGGGCGTGGGCATGACACCCCGCCAATCGCTTTACAAGGTCGAATTGCCGTTGGCCGCGCCGCAATTGCTGGCGGGCATCCGCACCGCCACCGTGTGGGTCGTAGGCATCACCACGCTTTCCACCCCAATCGGCCAGACCAGCCTGGGCAATTACATCTTCACCGGGCTCCAGACCGAGAATTGGATATTCGTTCTGTTCGGCTGCGTGGCCGCCGCCGCCCTGGCCCTGGTGCTGGATTTCCTTCTGGCGACGGCCGGCGCGGCGCTGAGCGCAGGCTCGCGTCCGCGCATGGCGTTGGCCGGCCTGGGCTTGATCGTGCTGATCGTGGCCGCGGCGGCACCCGGTCTGATCCACGCATCTGCACGCGGCGTGGTGATCGGGGCCAAGAATTTCGACGAGCAATATATCCTGGCCGATGTGATGGCGGATCGCCTTAGGCAGGCGGGTTTTGCCGTCAGCCAGAAGATCGACCTGGGCTCGACGGTCGCGCTTCGGGCACTCGCCGCCTCCGATATCGACGCCTATGTCGATTATTCCGGCACCTTGTGGGGCGACGCCATGCATCGCACCGACATGCCAGGGCGCCAGGCCATGCTGGCAGAACTGAAAACTTGGCTGGCGCAAACCTATGGCGTCGTCCTGGTGGGGCCCTTGGGCTTCGAGAATGCCTATGTCTTTGCCATGCGCACCGACCGCGCCAAGGCGCTGCACATAAAAAGCCTGGCGGACGTGGCTGCTCATCCCGATCTGGTGATTGGCGGTGATTTCGAGATTTTCTCGCGGCCGGAATGGCGGCGGGTGGCCGGGACTTACGGCCTTTCCACCATGAGGCGGCGGCAATATCAGCCCGATTTCCTTTATCGCGCGGTGATGAGCGGGGATGCCGATCTGGTGTCGGCCTTTTCCAGCGACGGCCGCATCGCCCGCTATGGCCTCACCATTCTGGACGACCCCAAAAGCGCATTGCCGCCTTATGACGCGGTGCTGCTGGTGAGCCCGGCCCATGCACATGATCTGCATTTTATGAAGAGCCTCGCGTCCCTGGTCGGCGCCATTCCCCTGCCCCTGATGCAGCAAGCCAATCTGATGGTGGACCGCGATCAGGATAAACGCACCCCAGCCGAAACCGCCCAATGGCTCGACGCCCGGATCACCCAGGACCGTCCGCAATAATTATTGGTCACCCCCTCCGGCCTACGCATCGCAAGCGGTGGATCACGGCCACCTCCCCGTCAGCGCGGCTCACGCGCGCACGGGGGAGACCGGGCAGGACCAAGCTTCAAGATTAGCGGGTTGACTCTGGCTCTCCGCGCGACAATAGAAACAGCGGGACTGTCACAAAGCTAAAGCTTTCGCGCGCCCGCGTGAAAATGCTTGTCTCGGCCCCGAATGCCCGACCACTGAGCACAAGGCCTGCCGGACATGAAAATCCTGCCGCCCGTCTCGATTGAAGCGCGTCGCCTGCTGCCAAGCCGGTGGGACGTTCTGGCCGCCATTCTGGTGGTGGGTTTTCTGGTGGCTTTTGCCGATGTCAGCCGCTTTCTGGTCCATCCGCTGAGCTCGATCTCCGGCAATTACCTCACGCTCGACCCGGCCGATCTGCCCGGCTATGCGCTCCGAACCGGACTTCGCATGCTGATCGCGATGGGCGCTTCGCTGGTCTTCACCTTTACCTACGCCACCTGGGCGGCCAAGAATCCCCGGGCCGGGACCCTTCTGGTGCCGCTGCTGGATATTCTTCAGTCGGTGCCGATCCTGTCCTTCCTCTCCATCACCATCGTCTGGTTCCTCTCGCTCACGCCGGGGAAAATTTTCGGCGCGGAGCTGGCCTGCGTCTTCACCATCTTCACCGGCCAGGCCTGGAACATGGCTTTCAGCTTCTATCAGTCGCTGCGTACGGTGCCGGAAGAATTGGAAGAGGCCGGCCGCATGTTCGGCCTCAATGCCTGGGCGCGCTTCTGGCGCATCGAGGCGCCGTTCGCCATGCCGTCCCTGATCTGGAATATGATGATGAGCATGTCGGGCGGCTGGTTCTTCGTCACCATTTCCGAAGCGATCAGCGTGGGCAAGACCAGCATCGCGCTACCGGGGATCGGTTCCTGGATCGCGGTCGCGATCGCGCAGAAGAACCTTCCCGCCATCTTCTATGCCATTGGCGCGATGCTGGTGGTGATCCTGCTCTATGACCAGCTTCTGTTCCGTCCCCTGGTGGCGTGGGCCGACCGTTTCCGCGTCTCCAGCGAGCCGTCCGAGGAAGTGCCGCAATCCTGGGCGTTGACTGTCTATCGCCGCTCTCGCCTGCTCGACCTGATGACGGCGCCTTTCGAGCAGATGATGCGCTGGTCTTATACCTGGCATCCGCCGGGCTTCGGTCTCAAGGCCGCGGTGCCCGAAGTCAACAGCCGGGCTTCCGCCATCATCTGGTACGGGTTCTTGGCGTTGCTCGGGGCCTTCGCGGTCTGGCGTATCGCTGTCTTCTTCGACCACACCAATCTGAGTTGGAACGACGCCGTAACCACCTTCGGCCTGGGCGTCATCACCATGGTCCGGGTGATCGTCTTGATCGCCATCGCCAGCGCAATCTGGACGCCGGTGGGCATCTATGTGGGTTTGCGCCCCAAGCTCACCGCCATCGTGCAGCCTGTGGCGCAATTCCTGGCCGCTTTTCCCGCCAACATCCTGTTCCCGCTGGCGGTGTCGCTGATCATGTATTGGAACGCCAGTCCCGATATCTGGCTGTCGCCGCTGATGGTGCTGGGCACCCAATGGTACATCCTGTTCAATGTCATCGCCGGCGCGACCACCATGCCGCAAGAATTGCGCGACGCCGCCGAGAATTTCGGCGTCCATGGCTGGCTGTGGTGGAGAAAGGTGGCCCTGCCCGCCGTGTTTCCTTTCTACGTTACCGGCGCCATCACCGCCTCGGGCGGCGCCTGGAACGCTTCCATTGTCGCAGAAGTGGTCAACTGGGGCGACCGTACGGTGCGAGCGCATGGCCTGGGGGCCTACATCGCCGATGCCGTCAGCGCAGGGGATTTCCACCATGTCCTTCTGGGCACGATCGTGATGAGCTTTTTTGTCGTGGTGGTAAACCGTATCCTGTGGCGTCCCCTCTACTGGTACGCAGAACGCAAATTCCGGTTAACGTGAAGCCAATGTGAGGCTGATATGGCTGACTTGTTGACGGTCGAACATGTGCGGCGCACATTCCCCCGCGGCAGCGGCGAGGAATTGCTGGTGCTGGACGACGTCAATCTCGCTTTGAAGCAAGGCGAGATTGTGGGCCTGCTGGGCCGTTCCGGCTCCGGCAAATCCACACTGCTCCGCCTGATCGCCGGATTGGCGAAGCCGCAAGGCGGCAATCTCAGCTATATGGGCGCGCCCATCGAAGGCCCGGTGCAGGGCGTGGCGATGGTGTTTCAGAGTTTCGCTCTGTTTCCCTGGCTGACGGTGCTGGAGAATGTGCAACTGGGCCTGGAAGTATTGAACGTTCCGCCCAGGGAAATGCGCGAGCGGGCGCTGGCCGCCATCGACCTGATCGGCCTTGACGGTTACGAAAGCGCTTATCCCCGCGAATTGTCGGGCGGCATGCGCCAGCGCGTGGGCTTCGCCCGCGCCGTGGTGGTGCATCCCAACATTCTTCTGATGGACGAACCTTTCAGTGCGCTGGACGTGCTGACGGCGGAGAATCTGCGCACCGACCTGATCGAGCTCTGGGGCAACGGCAAACTTCCCATCAAGGGCATCATCCTGGTCACCCATAACATCGAGGAAGCGGTGTTGATGTGCGACCGGGTTCTTTTGATGTCCTCCAACCCGGGCCGGGTGGGCTCGGAGATCAAGATCGACCTGCCGCAACCGCGCGACCGCACCACGCCCCAGTTCGAGCATTATGTGGATCAGATCTATGTCGAGATGACCGCGCGGCGGGTCGAGCGCCTGCAACAGCAGCAGAACCGCAATGCCGGCATCGAAGTGCCGCTGGTCCATGTTTCGCCCAACCAGATCGCCGGCCTGATCGAGGCCTTGGCCGCGCCGCCCTATGACGGCAAGGCCGACTTGCCCGACATCGCCTATGAGCAGGAACTGGAAGTGGACGAACTCTTCCCGGTGGCCGAAGCCATGCAGCTCTTGAGGCTCGCTGATGTTGAAGGCGGCGACATCAGGCTCACGCATATGGGCAAGCGTTTCGCCGACGCCGACCTCAATGAGCGCAAGGAGATTTTCTCGCGTGCCTTGATGAATTATGTGCCCTTGGCGGTCCATATCCGCCGGGTGCTGGACGAACGCGCCAGCCATTCCGCGCCCAGAACCCGCTTCCTGGACGAGCTGGAAGACCATATGACCGAGGAAGCCGCCGAAGACACGCTCAAGACGGTGGTGAGCTGGGGCCGCTTCAGCGAGCTTTTCTCCTATGATGACGACGCGGCGCTGTTCAGCCTGGAGAATCCCACGTGACGACGTTGCCCACATTTTTGCGAGCAATTTCAAGCCAATGACGAACCAAATAACGCTGGCGATGACGATCGGGCCTGTCCATCTTACTCAGGATCGCACGGAGGCTCATAATGGACGATTGGAAATATAACGCCGAACTTTCTCAGGCTCTTGGTAGTAAGGAATGGGTATCGGCTGAAATCAGGACGAAAGCAAAGAGTTACCGGCTCTCGACGTCGGACTTCAACTTTGACAGCAAGGAACCTGTCGCAGCCGACATAGATGTATGTGCATATGGCGTGCTGCTGAGGTTTGAAGACCGAACTTCCCGTAAATTGTCGGTGGCACTTTCTCCAAAATTGCTGGGAGAGCTCATAATTGCTTATGGGGCACGTGCCGCCAAAGCCGGAGAAGAGTTTCCGTTTGCAGAAACCGCCCGTGCACTAACGCGGGCTCAAACGAGCATCGTCAACCGAGAAAGATCATAACCCAAGGCGCGCCGAATTTTGGCACCTGAGCAGGAGCGGGCGCGCAGCGTGCGTGAGGCACGTGAGCACGTCCGACGCCGCCAAGACGCAAAAGGCAAGCGCCTCAGTTCTTTGCGGTGTCCACCAGCTTGTTCTTGGCAATCCACGGCATCATGGCGCGCAACTTCTTGCCCACGTCCTCGATGGGGTGCTGTTCGCCCCGCGCGCGGGTGGCCTTGAACGAGGTCTGGCCCGCCTTGTTTTCCAAGACCCAGTCGCGGGCGAATTTGCCGCTCTGGATGTCGTCCAGCACCCGTTTCATCTCGGCCTTGGTGGCCGGCGTGATGATGCGCGGGCCGGTGACATATTCGCCATATTCAGCGGTGTTGGAGATGGAATAGTTCATGTTGGCGATGCCGCCTTCATAGATCAAATCCACGATCAGCTTCACTTCGTGAAGGCACTCGAAATAGGCCATCTCGGGCGCGTAACCCGCTTCCACCAGGGTCTCGAAGCCGGAGCGGATCAATTCCACCAGCCCGCCGCACAGGACCGCCTGCTCGCCGAACAGGTCGGTCTCGCATTCCTCGCGGAAATTGGTCTCGATGATGCCGGCGCGGCCGCCGCCGATCGCCGAGGCATAGGACAGGCCCAGATCATGGGCGTTGCCGGAGGCGTCCTGATGCACCGCAATCAGGCAGGGTACGCCGCCACCCTTGAGATATTCGCCGCGCACCGTGTGTCCAGGACCCTTGGGCGCCACCATCAGCACATCGAGGTCCTTGCGCGGCTCGATCAGGCGGAAATGGACATTGAAGCCGTGGGCGAACATCAAGGCCGCGCCGGCTCTCATGTTCTTTTCCAGCTCGTTCTTCCAGATGTCGGCCTGCAACTCGTCGGGCGTCACCATCATCATCACGTCCGCCCATTTGGCGGCGTCGGTCACGCTCATCACCTTGAAGCCGGCCGCTTCCGCCTTCTTGGCCGAGCCGCCGGGACGGGCCGCGATCACCACCTCCTTGACGCCGGAATCGCGCATGTTCTGCGCGTGGGCATGGCCCTGGGAGCCGAAGCCGATCACCGCCACCTTCTTGTTCTTGATCAGATTGAGATCGGCGTCCCGATCGTAATAGACCCGCATAGTCAGTCCCTTCGTTAACGGCCGCCTTTTATCCGCTCCGGCAAAATGGGGCAATTGTTCCCGGCTCATATGTCACATGCAGGAAAGCCGTTATTCGCCGTCGCGGCTGATGGCGGCGACGCCGGTGCGCGAAACGTCGGTGAGGCCGAGTGCCCGCATGGCTTCGATAAAGTTGGAAATTTTTGCCGGCGCGTCGGTCAGTTCGAACACGCCGCTTTCATCGAGGGCGCGGGCGCCGAATTTTTCGGCTTGCGCTTTCGCCGCCTTGAGCGCCTCGCGCGAGACCTTCACCAGCGCCATTTCCCGCTCGATGCCGCCGGAGGCAAAGGTCCAGTTGGTGACGGCATGGACCGGCACCACGCGGCGCAGCTGCGCCTCGATCTGTTCGATCACCTCAGGCGGTCCCGAGGTGACGATGGTGATTCGCGACGTGCCTTGGGCGGGGTCCACCTCGGCCACGGTGAGGCTTTCGATATTGTAGCCGCGGCCCGAGAACAGGCCCACCACGCGGGCCAGGACGCCCGCCTCATTGTCCACCAGGGCGGTCAAGGTGTGACGTTCGGTGGCCATCACACCAGCATCTTTCCTTCGTCGCTCACTTCGGCGTCGGAGAGAGCGGATAGGATCATGTCATTGTGAGCCGCACCCGACGGGATCATGGGATAGCAATTCTCCGTCGGGTCCACCCGGCAATCGAACAGCACGGGCTTGGGGCTTTCGATCATCTGGCGGATCTTGTCGTCCAGTTCTTTCGGCTTCTCGGCGCGCAGCCCCAGGCAACCAAAGGCTTCCGCCAGCCTGACGAAATCGGGCAAGGCTTCCGAATAGGAATGGGAATAGCGCCCGCCTTGCAGCATTTCCTG
>DATNFZ010000078.1:0-9796 GCA_035606155.1 Rhizomicrobium sp.
GCTTGGCGACCAGAAGGCTCGCGACAAAGCCGATCGCCACCACTGTGATGACCAGGGCAGCGGTCCAGCCCAGCGTCGCCAGTCTGGCGGCACGCTTGCCTGTTGCATCAAAGAAGACCGGCTTCTTGTTAATCATACGACATCATGGCAGACGGCCTTGCACCGCCCTGCGCCCAAAAGATTTCAGCCCCGGTCATGATAGCAACACGATCTTATGGCGAAAATCCGGCGGACCATTTTCCTTGACCGGGAGTTTAAGGTTCGTGCTATCGCTTGCCCCTTTTCGCAACCAGCGGTTCAGAGCGTGCCCGTGTCCTATAATTGTTCGAAATGCCCCGGTTATTGTTGTTCCTATCCTCTCATCCCCCTGAACAGCCGCGATGTGAAGCGGCTTGCCAGGCATTTCGGTCTTAGCTTCGAGGCGGCGCGCGCCAAATTTACCAAAGTGGACGGGAACGAACCTTATGCCATGCGGCGCAAGGCGGACGAGCATTTCGGCCGCATCTGCCGGTTTTTCGACACCGACAAACGCTGCTGCACCATCTATGAGGCGCGCCCGGAAATCTGCCGTTCCTATCCCGGCGGGCAGGGTTGCGGCTATTACGACTTTCTGGTGTCGGAGCGGGAAGCCCAGCGTGACCCCACCCACATCGCCTCGACCTGGAATAAGTAGTTTCCCCCATCCGTCTCGACCAGGACGCGCTGCCCTATTGAGAAGGAAGTCCTCGGTGCGCCAGCATGGGTCCTATATCCGGGTCCTTGCCGTAAAAGGCGCGGAACATCGGCCCATAATCCATGGTGTGGCCGCGCGACAGGATCATGTCGCGAAAGCGTTGGCCGCCCGCCCGTGACAGTCCGCCATGATGGACGAACCAGTCATAGGCGTCGTCATCCAGCATCTCGGTCCAGAGATAGGCGTAATAGCCGGCGGCATAGCCATTGGCCCAGATGTGAAGGAAATAGCTGGAGCGGTAGCGCGGCGGGACATCGTCCGTGTCCAATCCCATGGTTTTCAGTGCATTGGCCTCAAACGCGTCGGTTTTCTGGCGCGGCGCGCTGGCGGGAAGTTCATGCCAGCGCATGTCGAGTTCGGCGGATGCCAGCAATTCCCCCAATTGATAGCCCTGGTTGAAAGTCTGGGATTTGCGGATCTTGTCGACCAGCGCTTTGGGCATCGGTTGGTGGGTGCGGTAGTGAACGGCATAGTGCGCCAACACGTCGGGATCGAGCGCCCAATGCTCATTGAACTGGGAGGGGAACTCGACAAAGTCGCGCGCCACTGCCGTGCCCGACAAAGTGGGATAGTCCTGGTCGGCAAAGAAGCCGTGCAGGGCATGGCCGAATTCATGGAACATGGTGGTGACGTCGTCGAAGGAAAGCAACGCCGGCTGGCCGGGCGCGGGCTTGGTGAAATTGCCCACATTGAAGATCACCGGCTTGTTGCCCAGAAGATGTGACTGCTCGACCAGATTGCTCATCCAAGCGCCGCCCGACTTGTTGTCGCGCTTGAAGTAATCGAAATAGATCAAGCCTAGCGTCTTGCCGTTGAAGTCGATGACTTCGAACACCCGCACGTCCGGCTGCCAGACCGGGATGTCCTTGCGCTCTTTGAAGGTGAGCCCATAGAGCTTGTTGGCGGCATAGAACACGCCGTTCTTCAGAACATTGTCGAGCTCGAAATAGGGCTTGAGCTGGCTTTCATCCAGATTGTACTGCGCTTTGCGCACCTGTTCGGCGTAATGGTCCCAGTCCCAGGGTTTCAACGGAAAATGGGCGCCGGACTTGTCGATCACGCTTTGCAGTTCCTTGGCTTCGCGCTTTTCCTCCGCGGCGGTGGCAGGCACCAGGCGATTGAGGAAGGCTTCGACTTTGTCGGGCGTGTCGGCCATCTGGTCATAGAGCGTGTAGGCCGCGAAATTGGGATAGCCCAGCAGTTTGGCTTTCTGCGCGCGCAGTTGCGCGATTTCCTCGATCGTGGCGCGGGTGTCGTTGGCATCGCCTTTTTCAGTCGCGGTCCAGCGCTGGTTGAACAGCTTCTCGCGCACATCGCGATTGGTGAGGGACAGAAGATCGGGCTGCAGCGTGGTGTTCTGCAGCGGGATCACCCATTTTCCGGCAAGCTTGCGCTCCTTGGCGTCATTGGCGGCGTCGGCGATTTCCGCCGGGCTCAAACCGTCCAATTGCTTGACATCATCCACGACCAGCGCGCCGGCCTTGGTGCCCGCCAGCAGTTGATGTTCGAATTTGATTTCCAATCCCGACTCGCGCGCGTTGATGGCGCGCAGCTTGGTTTTGTCGGCGTCCGACAGCAGCGCGCCGGAATGAACGAATTGCTGATAGTAGACTTTCACCAACTGCATCGCCTCGGCGCCGAGATGAAGCTGGTCGCGGCTGTCATAGATCGCTTTCACCCGCGCGAACAATTTGGGGTCCATGAAGATGGCGTCGTGATGGGTAGCCAGCCGCGGCGTCTCGGTGGCTTCGACTTTTTGCAGCGCGTCGTCGGTGTTGGCCGAGGTGAGGTCCAAGAACACGTCCGAAACGCGATCCAGCATCTGGCCGGAACGTTCCAGCGCCACGATGGTGTTGTCGAAGGTGGGCGGCGCCGGGTTAGCCGCGATGGCGGCCACTTCGGCGCGCTGTTCCTTCATGCCTTCTTCCAGTCCGGGCTGGAAGTCGCTGTCCTTGATGTGGGCGAAGTCGGGCGCATGATAAGGAAGCGTGCTGGGCTGTTTGAAGATGTCGCCCGGTGCGGCCATTGCCGGGACCGTTCCCGGCAATATCAGAGCTAGACTCCAGGCAATGAATTGGGTCCGCATCGTCGGATCCTTGGAGAAACCCACGGGCCAAGCCTTGCGCGGCCTCGTTTCCAATTCAAGCCGGATTCCAATTCAAAAGAGTGTCACCCGAATATGGTTTCGCGGATGGCCCGGGCTGGCTACACTCGCTGCCCATGGCCCATAATCACGCCCATTCCGGCCTTTCGGACCCGCACAGTCATGGCATCTGGACCCATGAGCATGTCTTTCTGGGGCATCGCCATGAGCGGTCGGAGTCGCGCGCCAAGCTGGCGGCTTCGGTCACCGCCCTGTTCATGGCGGTGGAGATCGTCGCTGGCCTTGTGTTCCATTCCATGGCGCTCTTGGCCGATGGCGTGCATATGGCGACCCATGTGGGGGCCCTGGGACTGGCGGCGGGCGCCTATTGGCTGGCCAGGCGCCACGCCGCCAATGCGCGATTCAGTTTCGGTTCGGGCAAATTCGGCGATCTGGCGGCTTTCTCCAGCGCCATCGTGCTGGGGCTCACGGCGGTCGCGGTCGCCGCGGAGTCGATCTTCCGGCTGGTCCATCCCGCTCAGGTCGCCTATCGCGAGGCGCTGCTGATCGCCTGCATCGGTCTGGGCGTCAATCTGGTGAGCGCCTTCATCCTCAAAGACGGTCATTCGCACAGTCATGATCACGGGCATGCACATGACCATGATCGTGGCGACAACAATATGCGCGCGGCCTATGTTCATGTGCTGGCGGATGCCGGAACCAGCGTGCTTGCCATCGTCGCACTGGCTTCGGGCTATTATTTCGGCCTCTCCATGCTCGATCCGCTGGCGGCTTTGGTAGGCGCTTTCGTGATCGCCTCATGGGCTAATGGCCTGATCCGCGACAGCGCCATGGTGCTTTTGGATGCCGATGCCGATCCGGAAATGTCGGGCGCCATCAAATCCACCATCGAGCAGGAGCTGGGAGCACGCGTGGCCGATCTGCATCTTTGGCGGCTGGGCCCCGGTCATCAGGGCCTGATCGTCTCGCTGATTTCGCCCGGGCCCACCACCGCGGAAGAAATCAAGGCGGCGCTACGCCTTCGCTATCCCGATCTCAGTCATGTCACCGTGGAAGTAGCAGTCTGCGCCGACTGCGCCTGAAACAAAAAGCCGCCCATAAGCCCGGCCAGCAAAGTGTGCAGCGGGTTTGCGCAGGCCGCGCGCCCAATAAAAAACCGCCCCGCTAGGGCGGGACGGCTTCCTTTAATTTCGTGTTCGAAACGGCTTAGCGCGGGATCAAGCCTTCGCGCTGCATGCGCTTACGCTGCAGCTTGCGATAGCGGCGCACGGCCTCGGCCCGCTCGCGGGCGCGCTTTTCGGAGGGCTTCTCATAGGCGCCGCGCAACTTCATCTCCCGGAAAATGCCTTCGCGCTGCATCTTCTTTTTCAGCGCCTTGAGGGCCTGGTCGATATTGTTGTCGCGGACGATGATCTGCAAAGAAAAGCTCCGATTTGGAAGGCGGGGTTGATATCAGAAGGCTTTTGGCCTGTCCACCTGCCGAAATTAACGCTTTCGGGCTTTGACCGGGTCCCCGAAACCCCCATATTTCCGGCATGATCCTCAAGATCGCCCGCATGGGCCATCCTGTTTTGGGCCAGGTTGCCGCTCCCGTGGCGGACCCCCGGGCCCCGGAAATACAGCGTCTGGTCAATGACATGATTGAGACCATGATGGACGCCAATGGTGCGGGCCTGGCCGCTCCCCAGGTCCATATGCCCTTGCGGATCGTGGTGTTCCAGGCACCGGGGGAACGCAGCGATCCCGGCCTCAGCGAGGCGGAACGCTATGATCACACCGCGCCTCTGACCGTCTTGATCAATCCCGAGATCGCGATTCTTTCGCCCAAGCCCGAAGGGGGCTGGGAAGGCTGCCTTTCGGTGCCGGGCCTGCGCGGCTGGGTCGAACGGCCGGCGCATATCCGCTATCGCGGCCTTACCCCCGACGGCCAGACCCTGACCCGGGAGGCACGGGGTTTCCATGCCCGGGTGGTGCAGCATGAAGTGGACCACCTGGACGGACGGCTTTATCCCAGCCGTATGGGCGATCTTTCCAAACTGATTTTCGAGTCGGAAATTCGTCATTTCGCGTCGGCATAATCAGGCAGCGAAGGGCAGGACCAACGTGACTTCGGACAACGCAGCCGCGAGCGACCAGGCCGTCAAAGAGACGGTGCTGAAAGCCGCGCTGAAGGATGCCGCCTTTGACGGCTTCACCGATTCTGTTCTGGCCAAGGCCGGCAGGGACGCCGGCGTCGACCCAGCAGCGTTGTCGCGGCTTTTCCCCGACGGCGCGTTGTCGCTGATCGAATATTTCTCGATCTGGATCGACCAGGCGATGGAAAAGAAACTCGCCACCACTGATCTTGGCACCCGCAAGATTCGCGAGCGAATCAAGATCGCGGTGATGACCAGGCTCTGGCTGCTGGAACCGCACAAGGAAGCGACGCGCCGGGCGGCCGCGACGCTCACACTGCCCATGCATGCAGCGCTGGCCGCCAGGCTGATGTATCGCACGGTGGATACGATGTGGCGGGCGGCGAACGACACTTCGACCGATTTCAATTTCTACACCAAGCGCGCCATCCTGGCCGGCGTCTATGGCTCGGTCCTGGTGCGCTGGTTCTCGGATACCGGCGAAGATGGCAGCGCCACCGAAGCCTTCCTGGATGCCCGCATCGAGAATGTGATGCAGTTCGAGAAATTCAAGGCCAAGGCCAAGGAAGCGTTCGCGAACTTCCCCGCCTTCGCCGCGTGGACGAAACCAACGTCAAAGTAATTTTGCGATTTGCACGGAATTTAACGCCGCGCCTTTCGGCAACTGATCGGCCGCCACGAACATCGAAATCGATTTGCCTGACGGAGCGGAAAGATCCTTGCGGATGCGGCCCACCAGCACATCGCTGTGGCCCGAGGCATCCAATGGCATGGGAAAATAATTCCTGGCCCGGTCGTCCACGATCTCACCCGGGCGCGCTCGCCAGGATCGCGCGCGCGTGCCCAGGCCCCAAAGGGCTTGGTCTTCTTCGTCGTGGTGGTTTTGCGCGCTGACATGGGCCGGAACCTGTGGGCCAAAGCTCATTTCGACAACGGATTCAGGCGCGTCATGTGGCCCATCTTGCGGCCGGGCTTGGCCTCGCGCTTGCCGTAAAGATGAATCGCCCCCGAACGTGCCAGGCTTTCCCAGGCGTGCGCCTCGCTGCCGATGATGTTCTCCATCACCGCATCGGCATGACGGGTGGGATCGCCCAAAGGCCAGCCCGCCACGGCGCGGATATGCTGTTCGAATTGCGAGCAGGCACACGCTTCGATGGTCCAATGGCCGCTGTTATGGACGCGGGGCGCGATTTCATTGACGGTGAGCGCGCCGTCCTTGCCCACGAACAATTCGACCGCGAGCACGCCCACATAATCCAGTGCGTCGGCGATTTTCCGCGCGATCGCCTTGGCCTCGTCCGCCTGTCCTTTGCTCAAGCGCCCCGGGACGATGGAGCGGCGCAGGATATGATGCTCATGGACATTCTCGGGCGGATCGTAGGCGGCGAATTTGCCGTCCAGCGAGCGCGCCGCCACCACCGAAGCCTCGAAAGCGAAATCCACAAAGCCTTCCAGGATGGAAGGTGCTGCCTTGAAGTTGCCGAAGGCCTGCGCGGTTTCGCCTGCGCTTGTCACCCTGGCTTGACCCTTGCCGTCATAACCCAGGCGCCTGGTCTTGAGGATTGCCGGCCCTCCGATTTCGGCAAAGGCTTTCACAGCGTCCTCGCGCGAACTCACCGCCAGAAATGGCGCGGTCCTCAATCCCAGCGAACGCACAAAGCTTTTCTCCGTAAGCCGGTCCTGGGTGGTTTCCAGCGCCCGCTGGCCGGGGTGAAGCGGCTTGAGACTGGCGAGATAGGCGATGGACTGCGAGGGCATATTTTCGAATTCGAAGGTGATGGCGTCGCAGATCGCGGCAAAGCCGGTCAGCATGTTGCGCTCGTCATAGGCCGCCGCGCTCTGGAGCGGCGTCACCTGGAAGGCGGGCGCGTTAAGCTCGTCATTGTAGATTGCCGCATTCAATCCCAGCCTCGCCGCCGCCATCGCCAGCATGCGGCCCAACTGGCCGCCACCCATAATGCCGATCACGCCGCCTGGCGGGACGGGTTTCAACAGACGCTTGATCTCGCTCATTTGGGGGACTTGATGGCTTTAGGAATCTGGGCGACGGAGCGTGTCTGTTTGGCGCGCCAAGCCTTGAGCCGCGCATCCAGCCCGGCATCGCTCAGCGCCAAAATGGCGGCGGCCTGCAGCGCGGCATTCTTGGCGCCGGCTTCGCCGATCGCAAACGTCGCCACCGGCACCCCGCCGGGCATCTGGGCGATGGAGAGAAGCGAATCCAATCCCTTCAGGGCGCGGCTTTCGACCGGCACGCCCAGAACCGGGAGGGTGGTCATGCTGGCCACCATGCCGGGAAGGTGGGCTGCCCCGCCCGCGCCGGCGATGATCACCTGGATGCCCCGGTCTCCGGCTTCCTTGGCATATTGGGCCATGCGGTCGGGAGTGCGATGAGCGGAGACGATGCGGGTCTCATGCGCCACCTTCAGTTGGTCCAGGATATCGGCCGCAACCTTCAGCGTGGTCCAGTCGGACTGGCTCCCCATGATGATGCCCACGGCGGGTCCGCGCGGTTTCTTTGGGGAACTGGGAGGCATGCTTCGGATAGCCTTTCGGAGGCCGATTCAGGAAGCGGCCCAGTATAGGGCTGAAAAACCTGGTGAAAAGGGGCGTAAAGCTTCGTTAACCACTCTCATGCATAGTAAATGAGTCGTTAAGGCTTAAGGGACGTACCCGATGAAAGCTCAACGCACGACCGCCCGGTCGGGCCGCGGCCTCGCGGCCGCTGTCGCGTTGCAAATGGATAATTCGGCGATGCTGGACACGATCGGCGCGGTCCTGCCGCCGAGTATCACCAGCATTCCGCCCGCCGAACTTACGCCCCGCGTGCGCGACACCATCATGGCGTTCCTGCGCGAGATGGATGGCCTCAGGCAAGAACTCACCCAGGCCCGCACCCGTCTGGACGAAGTCGAAAAGACCGCCGACCTGGATGCCGTGCTGCCGGTCTTGAACCGGCGCGCGTTCATCCGCGAGCTTACCCGCTATATCGCCTTCACCACCCGCTATTCGACGCCCGCTTCGCTGATCTATTTCGATCTCAATCACCTGAAACAGACCAACGACACGTTGGGCCATGCCGCAGGCGACGCCCTGTTGGCCAAATTCGCCAAGATCCTTCTTTCCCATGTGCGCGAAAGCGATTGCGTGGGCCGGATGGGCGGCGACGAATTCGCCATTCTTCTGTCCCACGCCAGCCAGGGCCAGGCCTTGAAGAAGGCCATGGGGCTGGCGGACTTCGCGGCCAAGAATGCGGCGCAATGGAACGGCCATGCCATTCCCGTCAGCTTCGCCTATGGCGCGTTCGAGTTGAAAGCCGGCGACAAGGCCGAAGCCGCGATCGCCAAGGCCGATGAAGCGATGTACCGGCAGAAGAAAGCGCGTAGGGCCGCTGAATAATCAAGCCATCGCGTTGCGAAGGTTCTCGTCGACCTTGTCCAAGAACGCTTCGGTGGTTAGCCATTTCTGCTCAGGCCCGACCAGCAGCGCCAAATCCTTGGTCATATAGCCGCTTTCCACCGTCGCCACGCACACCGTCTCCAAGGTGGTGGCGAACTTCGACAGCCTGGCATTGTCGTCCAGCTTGGCGCGATGGGCCAGGCCCCGGGTCCAGGCGAAAATCGACGCGATGGAATTGGTCGAGGTGGATTTGCCCTTCTGATGCTCGCGGTAATGGCGCGTCACCGTGCCATGCGCGGCTTCCGCTTCCACCGTCTTGCCGTCGGGCGTCATCAAAACCGAAGTCATCAGACCCAGCGAGCCGAAGCCCTGCGCCACCGTGTCGGACTGCACGTCGCCGTCGTAATTCTTGCAGGCCCAGACATAGCCGCCGCTCCATTTGAGCGCGGACGCCACCATGTCGTCGATCAAGCGATGCTCATAGGTGATGCCCAGTTCCTTGAACGTGGCGGCGAATTCCTTCTCGTACACCTCCTGAAACAGATCCTTGAAGCGCCCGTCATAAGCCTTGAGGATGGTGGTCTTGGTCGAGAGGTAGACCGGCCATTTGCGCATGATGCCGTAATTCATCGAAGCGCGGGCGAAATCGCGGATCGAATCGTCCAGATTGTACATGGCCATCGCCACACCCGAGCCCGGCGACTTGAACACTTCGTGCTCGATCACCTTGCCGTCCTCCCCCACGAACTTGATGGTGAGCGTGCCCTTGCCGGGGAAACGGAAATCGGTGGCGCGGTACTGGTCGCCGAAAGCGTGGCGGCCGATCACGATAGGCTGGGTCCACCCCGGCACCAGGCGCGGCACATTCTTGCAGATGATGGGCTCGCGGAAGATCACCCCGCCCAGGATGTTGCGGATGGTGCCATTGGGCGACTTCCACATCTTCTTGAGCTTGAATTCCTCCACCCGCGCTTCGTCGGGAGTGATGGTGGCGCATTTCACGCCCACGCCGTATTTCTTGATCGCTTCGGCGCTGTCGACCGTGACCTTGTCGTCGGTGGCGTCGCGATGCTCGACCGAGAGGTCGTAGTAATGCAGGTCCACGTCCAGATAGGGCAGGATCAGCTTCTTCTTGATGAGATCCCAGATAATGCGGGTCATCTCGTCGCCATCGAGCTCGACGACCGGGTTGGCGACCTTGATCTTGTCCATGAACGTCTGTCCTCTGATGGGGGCTTGTTAAAGGGGCCTCGAAAGATGGGGCGGGAGTGGCTATAGCGGGGCCTCAAATAGCCCGTGGAAACCGACCCGTCAAAGGCGCAGATGACAGCCCCTGCCGTGATCCTCAGCCGCCCCCAATTGGGCGAAAATATCGGTTCCGCCGCCCGGGCGATGAAGAATTTCGGGCTGTCGGACCTGCGGCTGATC
>DATNFZ010000079.1:0-3247 GCA_035606155.1 Rhizomicrobium sp.
CGATGTGTGGGATCATGTGTTCGGCGATCTCAACAGCTTGCAGAAGTCCAAGATCACCGTCGAGATGAACGCCGCCTTTGGCGAGATCACCTGGCACTATCCCTCGGGCTCCTCCACCGAGGTCGATTCCTATGTCACCTGGAATTTCCGCGAGAACCACTGGTCGGTGGGACAGGTGGGGCGGCTGTCGGGCGTGGATGCGGGGATCAACGCGCAATATCCGCTACGCGTGGCCGCCGACGGCCATGTCTATGAGCATGAGGTGGGCTTCGATTATGGCGGGCAGATGCCGTACCTGGAAAGCGGGCCGTTCGAACTCGCGCGGGGCGACCAGGTGCAATATGCGCGCACGCTGTTGCCCGACGATTTGACCGCGGGCGACGTGACGGCCACCTTCTTCGCCAAGTTCGCCCCCGATGAGGGCGAAACCCGCTTCGGGCCATACACGCTCTCGAAACGCACCGATCTGCGGCTGGCCGGGCGGCAGATAAGGGTGCGCTATGACGGCGCGGCCATGGCGCCGTGGCGCATCGGCGCGCCAAGGCTGGATGTGGTGGCGGGAGGGTTGCGGTGAGCGTCGCGTATCTACACTCAGCATGGCCGGACTTGATCCGGCCATTCAACTGGGTGGGCGGCTCAACTTCGCCTGTGGCGAGAATAGTTTGAAATTCTCCTCATGCCTAAGCCTGTCGAAGGATGAGGAGCGCGCGAAGATATATTTCATTCCTTCCCGGGCTTGCGCCGCTGCGCCGCTTCTCGCCTTCGGCTCGAAGCCCCTTCGACAAGCTCAGGGTGAGGTTATCGTTTTATCCATTAGAAGTGATCCATTTCCATGAAACTCGCTTTGCCAAAACCTTCCGGCGCCTACGATCCCGGCAATGAGGCGCAGGCGCGCAGCCTGATCGAACAGGCCGACGCGCGGAACATCAAACGCCAGGATGTGCTCACCGCGCTCAAATTCCGCGACACGGCGACGGGTGAGGTCAAGATGCTCACCATCCAATCGGGCATGGTGGTGATTACGTGACCGTGGACCCCTCCGGCTCTGCCGTTTCAGAATGGTCACGCTGCCGGCGTTATATAGAGGCGGCGCTGGTCCATTCGCCGGGGCTGGAGACCATCGCCGATGTGGAGCGCGCCATCGAACGCGGCAGCTACCAGGTCTGGTTCGGCAAGGCGTGCTGCGCCGTCACCGAGATCGCGCAGTACGCGCGGGCCAAGGCGCTGGTGGTGGTGCATGGCGGCGGCAATTTGCGCGAACTGCTGAACGAGCTGGAGCCCGCCATGTGCGAATTCGCGCGGGCGGAGGGTTGCACTCTAATGATGGGCACCGGCCGCAAAGGGTGGGAGCGCGCCACCCGCGCTCACGGCTACCGCTTCGGGTTTATCACGATGGTGAAAAGTTTGCAGCCAGCCTCGCTGTCATGGCCCACCGAGTGTGGGCCATCCAGTTGAAGCCCGCATACTCACTGACAGGTCGCGCGGATCACCTGGATGGCCCGCATTTGCGGGCCATGACAATCTGCGGGGTTCAACCCCGCAGGAAGCGCAGATAGAACGCCAGAAACACCAGCACAATGCCGATATTCGCGATCAGGCGCTCCCACAAGCGGTTCCGGAAGAAGGCGATATCCACGCCCACGATCACCGCCGCCATGGCCAGCACATAAACGGCAATCACGACCTGCCTGGTCATCAAGGCCCCCTTATCGTCCCTCGATGCGCAAGCCCGAAACGATGGTTTTCAGCGTTTCTTCTTCCTGGGCCGTGGTGCCCTTGACGATGGTGATCTCGGTCAGCCGCGCGGCGTGGCCGGCATCGATCTTGGCCACAAACAGGCGCACCGTTCCCACGGGCCGGCTGTCGATGATGACGGGAACGATGAAGGCCTGACCGGGAAGGCCGGCGATCGATTCCGGCCCGGTGCTGGTCCATCTGGGCGCCACCTCGGCCTCGCGCAACACCTCGCGGGCTATTTCGTCCAGGGGCTTGGCGACCAGTGCGGGATCGGAAATCACCGACACTTCCAGGATCGCCATGTCGGGGGCGTCCTTGATGGTGAGCTCGTCGGTCCTGGTATAGGTGGCGATCCAGCCCGCCGGCACTTCGGCGGTCAAGGCCGGCGTGCCGGTCTTGGGCACGCGCAAGGTCTCGGCCGACGCGGCGCTTGCGCCGGCCGTCAGGACAGACACCGCGGCGAGGCCACGCAAAAAATTCAAGCGATGACGCATGACAACCCCAATTCCCCGATGTTCAGGCCCATAACAGCACATGGCAGCTTCTTCGTCACGATGAAGACGGTCCTTCCATAGAATTTCCCCACCTTGTCATGGCCCACCGAGTGTGGCCATCCAGTTGAGACTCGCACAACAGTCGAAAGCGCGGGCGTATCACCTGGATGGCCCGCAGTTGCAGGCCATGACAGTTTTAGAAAGGTCATCCATGTCCGGCGGACAGAAAACCCAAAGCCAGCAGCAATCCAGCGGCAGCTCGACCAGTTCGAACTCCGTCAATCCGTTCCAGTTCGGGCAGTATCAGACCAATTACGGCAACGCCCAGGCGATCGCTTCGGGCCTCACCACGCCTTATAGCGGGGCGTTGACCGCGCCGTTCAGCCCGGCCCAGATTCAGGCGCAGAATGTGCTCGCGGGCATCGCCAGCGACCCACAGTACCAGGCGATGATCGGCAACGCCGCCAATTGGGTGACGGGCATCCTGAACACGCCACCTGCCACCCAGGTGACGGCTGAGCCGGTGACGGCCAGCACGGTGGCGAACAGCGATCTGTCGCCATACCTGAACCCGTATCAGTCCGATGTGGTGAACGCGACCTTGGCGCAGCTGAGCCAACTCAACGCCCGGCAACTGATGAACACCAACCAGGGCGCCACGGCGGCGAACGCGTTCGGGGGCTCGCGCTCGGGCGTGGCCGATGCGCTGACCAATGCCTACGACATGCAACAGGGGGCGCCCGTGCTCGCCGGGCTGAATGCGCAAGGCTTCAACGCCGCCCTCAACGCCGCGGGCCAGGACGCGGACACGCGCAACGCGATCGCGCAATTCAACGCGGGGCAGAATATGGCCGCGCAGCAGGGCAGCATCGCCAATGCGCTGGCCGCGCAAGGGGCGGGGCTGAACGCGGCCAATGCGCTGGCGGGCCTGGCGAACCAGGGTTACGGCCTGGCGGCGACGCAAGGAGCGGCGCTGGGCAGCGTGGGACAGCAGCAGCAGAGCCAGGACCAGACCG
>DATNFZ010000080.1:0-7049 GCA_035606155.1 Rhizomicrobium sp.
TTCACATCGGCGCCGGCGACATAGTCCGGTCCGTCCAGTCCGGGATCGCACCGGCCCTTGGCCTCGGAAAGCAGCGAATCGGACGCGCCTGCTGCTGCGAGGATGGGCGCCGAGACGGCCACCAACACCAGAAAAGGCAAAGCCAGATAGCAATTTTCTTGCGTTTGTTGCACCGCAATATTCCAGATATTTCGTGACAGAGCGAACAGGGCGCAGTATTACCGCGACTGATAAAAACTCGCTAAACGCGAGGGCAGCGCGCGAAAAGCGGCCAAGTTCAGGGGAAATAAGGCCGGAGTTTTCTCCGGCCTTTTATTTTGTCTCAAACCTCCAGCCAGCCGAAGCCGATCGAGAAATAGAACACCAGCCACAGCACCGCGGCGACACCGGTGGCCCACAGCGCCTTCTTGCCGAAATTGGCCTTGAGCGGCGCGCCGGTTTCCGCGTCCACTTCGCCCAGGCCGATGGGCAGAAGACAGAACAGTACCAGAAACCAGCACACCGCATAAAAGCTGAACAGCACCACATAATGGATGAAGCCGGGAATGGTCATGCCTGCTCCAGCTCGATCAAGGTGCCGACGAAATCCTTTGGGTGCAGGAACAGCACCGGCTTGCCATGGGCGCCGATCTTGGGTTCGGCTGCGCCCGCCAGCCGCGCCCCTTGCGCCAGGAGCCGGTCGCGCGCAGCGAAGATGTCGTCCACCTCGAAGCATAGATGATGCACGCCGCCGCCCGGATTGCGGGCGAGGAAATTGGCGATGGGAGAATTGCTGCCCAAGGGCGCCAACAATTCTATCTTGCTGCCGGTCAGTTCGACGAACACGGTGGTGACGCCATGCTCGGGCTGGGCCATCGGCTTTGACAGTTTGGCGCCGAGCAAATCGCGATAGATCGCGCTGGCCTTGTCCAGGTCCAGCGTGGCAATTGCCACATGGTTGAGTTTGCCGATCATAACTCCACGACCGTAACACGGGTGACGGGTTTCTTGCCCCAGGCCTCCTGTGCGGCACGGCGCGCGGCGCGGCGTACCGCTTCGCGCAAATCCTCCGGGTCGGTCTTCGGATTGTGACGGCGGAGCGCCTCGTCCGCCACCACCCGGACCGCTTCCGTCACCGGCTCGGGCACGCCTTCCGCCAGGATCGCGGCACCGGCAGCAGGCCGGCCCTTGCCATCGAGCACCAGGGTGATGGCGATCAACCCGGCATAGCCCATCGCCCGGCGCGCCTTGGCCAGGCCCGCGCCCTCGGCCACCAGCACCCGCCCGTCCATATGGATGCGGCCCGACGGCACTTCGTCGATCAATTCGGCGGGACCAGGCGCCAGCCGGTAGAGCTGGCCATTTGCCGGGACCAGAGCCTCAGGCACCTGCAAAGACTTCGCCAGCCGCGCATGCTCGGCCATATGCCGCAACTCCCCATGCACCGGCACCGCGATGCGCGGCCGGGTCCAGCGATACATCTCGGCCAGTTCGTCGCGCGCCGGATGGCCGGAGACATGGACGAAATGATCCTCGGCGGTGAGCACTTCCACGCCCAGCGCCGAAAGCTGGTTGTGCAGTTCGAAGATCGCCAGATCGTTGCCGGGGATCACGCGGGAGGAAAAGATCACCGCGTCTCCCTTGCCCAACTGCACATCCGGATGATTGGCCCGGGCGATGCGCGACAGCGCGGCGCGCGGCTCGCCCTGGCTGCCGGTGACCAGATAGAGAATCTTGCCGGCAGGAAGCTCGCTCGCTTCGGCGGCGTCGAGCACCGCCGGAAAGTCCTCGAGATAACCGGTTTCGCGCGCGGCCTGGACGATTTTGTGCATGGAGCGGCCCACCAGCGCCAGCTTCCTGCCATGGACGCGCGCGGCGTGGGCAATGGAGTCGAGCCGCGCCACATTGGAAGCGAAGGCGGTCACGGCGATGCGGCCCTTGAGGCCGCCGATCAGTTGCACCAGGCTGTCGCGCACCTTGGCTTCCGATCCGGAATGGCCGGGCACCAGCGCATTGGTGGAATCGCACACCAGCGCCAGCACACCGTCGTCGCCCAGTTTGCGGATCGCGGCCGCGTCGGTGACGTTGCCCAACAGCGGCTCGGGATCGAGCTTCCAGTCGCCGGTATGCGCGATCACGCCCAATGGCGTGCGGATTGCCAGCAGATTGGGCTCCGGAATCGAATGGGTGATAGAGATGAATTCGATGGCGAAGGCGCCGAGATTGAGCGACCCGCCCAAGCTCGCTTCCCTGACCGGCACGGACAGCCCTGCCTCCGCCAACTTGCCTTCAATCAGCCTGGCGGTGAATGGCGTGGCATAAATCGGGCATTTGAGCATGGGCCAGACGAGCGCGATGGCGCCGATATGATCTTCATGGGCATGGGTGGCGACGATGCCCAAGACATCCTCGCGCCGCTCCGCCAGATAGCGGATATCCGGCAGAATCAAATCCACGCCCGGGGAATCCGTCTCGCGCCCGAAGGTGACGCCGCAATCGACCACGATCCATTGCCGCCGGTTGGGCGGACCAAAGCCGTAAGCGTTGAAATTCATCCCGATCTCGCCCGACCCGCCCAGGGGCAGGAATACGAGTTCCTCGCTCTTGGGCATCAGTTGCGCTTCTTGGCGTTGCGGGCGTGGATCAGCATCAGACCGCGCAGGGTGAGATCGGGGTCTATATGATCGATCGCGGGAATGTCGGGACGGAAGAGATGAGAAAGCCCGCCGGTCGCCACCACCGTCATGGGCTTGCCATACTCGGCCTTGATGCGGTCGATCAAACCGCCGATCAATCCCACATAGCCCCAATAGACCCCGGATTGCATCGACGAGACGGTATTGCGCCCGATCACGTTCTGGGCGCGGTGAATGGCGACGCGGGGCAGAAGCGCTGCGGCCTGGTGCAGCGCCTCGATGGACAGATTGGCGCCCGGCGCGATCACGCTGCCGTCGAAGTCGCCATTCTCGGCGACGATGTCGAAATTGGTGGCGGTGCCGAAATCCACCACGATCACCGCGCCCTTGTAGCGCTGATGCGCGGCCGCCGTGTTGCAGAGCCGGTCGGCGCCTACTTTCTGGTTGGGATCGACATTGGCCTTCATGCCCAAATCCACAGAAGCGTCGCCCACGATCAGGGGCTCGCATTTGAGATAGTTGCGGCAGAGCTGGCGCAGATCGAAAAATACCGCCGGCACCACGGTGGCGATGATGGCGGCGTTCAGATCGGCGAAGGAGAGCTTCTCCAGGGCCAAAAGCTGGCTCAGCCAGACCGCATATTCATCGGAGGTGCGCTCGGTATTGGTGACCGCGCGCCATTGCGCGCGCTGGTTCTCGCCGTCATAGACCGCGAAGACGATGTTGGTGTTGCCGGCATCGATCGCGAGCAGCATTAGGGCCTAACCTCAATAATCGCATGGCCGCGACGCTGGGATTTTTGGTTCCTGGCCAGGAGCGAGGAGCGAGGTGGGCTTGAATAGCCCATGAGCGACGAGCGACGCCGCCAGGGACCAAATGGCCCGCGTCCCTTCGGGTTGCGGGAAAAATGGCTGACTGGTGCGTCGAAAGGCTCGGCCGTATTGCCGATACGCCCTGCGCCTTTCTCCTGCCATTCAGCCATTTTTCCTCGCAACGCGGCTCATGGGATTATTGAGGTTAGGCCCTCTATCCAAAGAATATATCGGCCGCGGGCAGCACACTGAGCCGCCCGAAGCCTTCGTTGAGCAGAAGCGCACCGCTGTCGTCGATGCCTTCGAACATGCCCGACCTTTCTTCCTTTGCCAGCCTGGCCCGGATGCGCGTGCCCAGCCCGTGCGCCCGGGCCAGCCAGGCGTCGCGGATGGCGGCGAAGCCCTGGACGGACCAGACCTCATACCATTTCGCGAAAGCTCCGGCGAGCCGCGTCAGTGCCTCGCCCGCGGGCGGCACCTCCGCGCCCAGCGCCAGAAGCGAAGTGGCAGGAAACTCTGTATCGGTGGGGTGATGCCGGAGATTGACGCCGATGCCGATGGCCAGTGCGCCATGGGCGTTCTCCAGAAGGATGCCGGCCAGCTTCTTCTCGTCGGCCAGCACATCATTGGGCCATTTGAGGGCGATGCGTGCCTCGGGCAGGAATGACGCCGCCATGTCGGCGCCGGCAACGCCGGCGACGAACGACAATTGCGGCCATGCGCTTACTGGCCGTTCCGGACGAACAAGCAGCGTTGCGGCAAGATTGTCGTGAGGCGTTTCCCAGTTTCGCCCTCGGCGGCCGCGCCCCGCCGTCTGCCGCGTTGCCGTCAGCCAGAGCGGGCCCTCTTCGCCGGCCAAAGCCAGGCGGCGCGCCTCCTCGTTGGTGGAGTCGATTTGCTCGAACCATTTGAGGCCGTAGCCCGACGGCCACCCGCTCAAGGCAGAAGCACCTTGGCTGCCGCGTCCGCGCTGGAAATGATCGGTGACGCCGCGACGATGAAGAAGAGTATCACTATGCCGGCGAGCGCCACGATCGCCTTGCTGCCCATCGCCATGCCGCGGTCGAAAGAAGGCGCCGGCTCGTCGAAATACATCAACTTCACCAGGCGCAGATAATAGACCACACTTACGACGCTCGCCAGCACGCCGATGACGGCAGGCCAGACCAGCCCCGCCTGGATGGCAGCGAGGAACACATAGAATTTGGCGAAGAAGCCGGCCAGCGGGGGCACGCCTCCAAGGCTGAAAAACGACAGCGAGAAGATCAGCGCCAATTTCGGATCGGTACGCGCCAGCCCCGCCAGATCGGCGATGGCTTCCACCGGCTTGCCGCCCCGCCGCATCGCCTGGATGCAGGCGAACACGCCCAGATTGGTGAAGAGATAGATCGCGAGATAGATCAAAACCCCTCGCACGCCTACCGCCGTTCCTGCCGCCAAGCCCAGCAGCATGTAACCCATATGGCCGATGGAACTGTAGCCCATCAGGCGCTTGATGTTCTTCTGGCCGAGCGCTCCGACCGCCCCCAACACCATCGAAAGGACCGAGATGGCGACGATGATCTGCCGCCATTCGGCCACCGCATGCGGGAACGAGGTGAGGATCGTCCTGAGGAACAGCGCCATGGCCGCGACCTTGGAAGCGGTGGCGATATAAGCGGTAATCGGCGTGGGCGCACCTTCATAGACGTCCGGCGTCCACATATGGAAGGGAACGGCAGAAACCTTGAACGCCAGGCCCGAGATCAGGAACACGATCCCGAAAATCAGGCCAATGCCCACGCCCGTCTGCCCCACCACCTGGGCTATGCGGGTGAACTCCACCGTCCCGGTGAAGCCATAGATCAGCGAAATGCCATAGAGCATCATCCCCGATGCCAGGGAGCCAAGGACGAAATATTTGAGTCCGGCTTCGGTCGAGCGCAGATGATCGCGGTTGAACGCGGCCAGCACGTAAAGAGCGAGCGACTGCAACTCCATGCCCAGATATAGCGCGACCAGGCTGCCGGCCGAGAACATCAGCATCATGCCAAGGGCGGCCAGCACCATCAGCACCGGCAGTTCGAACCTGGCTCCGTTGGGCCGGAAGAATTCGTCCGCCAGAAGAATGGAGAACGCCGCTCCGATCAGGATCAGGATCTGGGCGAAGCGGGCGAAACTGTCGGCGACGAAGGCTCCATGGAAGGCGGTGGTGCGGTCCGGCGTCCACACAATAGCAATCACACCCGTCACCACCAGAAGCGCGATCGCGCCCCAGGAAATTGCGCGCGCGACCTTTTCGCCGCTGCTTATTGAATTGTCGCTCCGGCTAGCGCCTCCGCTTATGGCGCCCGCCAGCAACAACGCCATGGCGCCGACCGCCATGATCAGTTCGGGCAGAAGAGTAAGAAGATCGGTCTGCAGGCTCACCGGGCCACCCCCTTCCGGGCGATCGCCATTTTGGCCGCCGCCAACCTGCCAATTGAATGATCGAAGGCCAACGCGGTCTTGTTGTCATGGATCAGCCTGGCCACCGAAGGCGTGGTGACGTCGAACACCGCCTTGGGATAGAAGCCCATGGCGACGGTGATCACCACCAAGGGCGCCAGGATGGCGACTTCGCGCAGGCTGAGATCCTGGATGGTCTGGAGCGCCGGCTTGACCAGGGCGCCGAAGACGATGCGGCGATAGAGATAGAGCGCATAGGCGGCCGAAAGAATGATCCCGGTGGTGGCGAAAATCGCGATCCAGCTATTGTGCAGATAGGCACCCAGCATGGTGAGAAACTCGCCGACAAAGCCGCTGGTCCCCGGCAGGCCTACATTGGCAAGCGTAAAGACCATGAAGCAGGCGGCATAGAGCGGCATGCGATTGACCAGCCCGCCATAGGCGGCGATCTCGCGGGTGTGCATGCGGTCATAGACCACGCCCACGCAAAGAAACAGCGCGCCGGAGACCACGCCATGGCTGAGCATCTGGAAGATGCCGCCTTCCACACCCTGATGGGTGAGGGTGAAGATGCCCATGGTGACGAAACCCATATGCGCCACCGAGGAATAGGCGATCAGCTTCTTCATGTCCTCCTGTGCCAGCGCCACCAGAGACGTGTAGATGATCGCGACGATGGAGAGCGTGAAGATCAGGGGCGCGAACATCTCGGATGCCGACGGAAACATGGGCAGCGAGAAGCGCAGGAAGCCGTAACCGCCCATCTTGAGCAGGATGCCGGCCAAGATCACCGAACCCGCCGTGGGCGCCTCGACATGGGCGTCGGGCAGCCAGGTATGGACCGGCCACATCGGCATCTTGACCGCGAAGCTGGCGAAGAACGCCAGCCACAGCCAAGTCTGCATCGCGGGCGGGAAATGCACGCCATTGAGCAAGGTAACGATGTCGGTGGTGCCCGCATACCAGTACATCGCCATGATGGCGAGCAGCATCAGGACCGAACCCAGGAACGTGTAAAGGAAGAATTTGAAGCTGGCATAGACCCGCCGCTTGCCGCCCCAGACGCCGATGATCAGAAACATCGGGATCAGGCCGCCTTCGAACAGGACATAGAAAAGAACCAGGTCCAGGGCGCAGAACACCCCGATCATCATGGTCTCCAAGACCAGGAAGGCGACCATATATTCGGCGACGC
>DATNFZ010000081.1:0-14606 GCA_035606155.1 Rhizomicrobium sp.
CATGGAATCAAACACTTCTTCTGGGCTATCTTTGAAACTCAGCCGGGGAAGATGATACAGGCCCTCAACTGGTGAAGCGGTAGGGCATCAAAAGGCGTTCCGTCATGGCATTTCCGCACCAATCGAGTTTCAAGGATGCCCTGACCGCGCTTCGGCGTGAGGGCCGCTATCGGGTTTTCGCCGACATCATGCGCCAGCGTGGCGACTATCCCAAAGCCGACTTCATCAGCGACGCTCCCGGTTCCAACGGCGGCGGCCGCCCCATCACGGTCTGGTGCTCCAACGATTATCTGAACATGGGCCAGCATCCCAAAGTGCTTGCGGCGATGCACGAAGCGATCGATGCGGTGGGCGCCGGTTCCGGCGGTACCCGCAACATCTCGGGCACCTCGCATTATCATGTCGAACTGGAAAAAGAACTCGCCGACCTCCACGGCAAGGAAGCGGGTCTGTTGTTCACTTCGGGCTTCGTTTCCAACGACGCGACCCTGGCGACCTTGGCCAAGATACTGCCCGGCCTGATCATCTTCTCGGACGAGTTCAACCATGCCTCGATGATCGAAGGCATCCGCCATGGCGGGACGGCCAAATATGTATTCCGCCACAACGATATGGGACACCTCGAAGAATTGCTGAAAGCGGCCAATCCCGCTTCGCCCAAATTGATCGCCTTCGAGGGCGTCTATTCCATGGATGGCGATTTCGCGCCCACCAACGCGATCTGCGACCTGGCCGAGAAATATGGCGCGCTCACCTATATCGACGAAGTCCATGGCGTGGGGCTTTATGGTCCCCGCGGCGCGGGCGTGGCGGCGCGCGACGGCTCGATGGGCCGGATCGACATCGTGGAAGGCACGCTGGCCAAGGCGTTCGGCGTGATGGGCGGCTATATCGCCACTTCGGCCGAGATCGTGGACTGCATCCGCTCGTTTGCGCCGGGCTTTATTTTCACCACGTCTCTGGCGCCGGCGCTGGCCGCCGCCACCCTGGCCTCGATCCGGCACCTGAAATCGAGCGATGCGGAGCGCGAGCGTATGCACAACCGCGCCCAGCGCCTGAAACAGCGCCTCACCGAAGCCGGCCTTCCCGTGATGGACAGCTCAAGCCATATCGTTCCCGTGTTCGTGGGCGATGCGGCGCTGTGCAAAGCGGTGACCGATACCTTGCTCAAGGAGCATGGCATCTATGTCCAGCCCATCAACTATCCCACGGTGCCGCGGGGCACCGAGCGGCTGCGGCTCACCCCGTCGCCCGCCCATAGCGATGAGATGATCGAGGAGCTGATCAGAGCCCTCAACATCGTGTGGGACGCGCACAAGCTCTCCCGCGCGGCTTGAGGGGCGGCCAAGAGCGGCCCTCTATCGGAGTACGCGTGCCAAGCTCCTGGACAATTGCTACGCTGCCACCAGCGACTCTGTCCGGCTGCGCCCGAAGTGACCAGCGAAAAACGCGAAATCTTCGTTGAATTCGTGGTGCATGGAAATACCGTCAAGGCGACGGCGATCGATTCCGTCAGCGGCCTGGAAGCCAGCATCGTGGGGCCTGCCAAGGCGGGGCGTGAAGCCCTGACCCAGGCGGCGATCCGCAAGCTGGAGTATGTGTTGAAAAAGAACGTGGGGAGCGATTAAGCGCGTTTGCGGCGCGGCCTTCCCAGTCCGATCTGCTTGGCGAATTCGCTGCGCCGCGCCGCGTAATTGGGCGCGGTCATGGGATAATCGGCGGGCAGATTCCATTTGGCGCGATAGGCTTCGGGCGTGAGTCCGTATTGCGCGCGCAGATAGCGCTTGAGCATTTTCAGCTTCTTGCCGTCTTCCAGACAGACAATGTAGTCCGGTGTCACCGACTTTTTCACCGGCACCGCCGGCGCGCGCGCCAAGGTGCCGGTTTCGGTGCCTTGGATGCCGCCCAAGGTGGCGTGCACGCTTTTGATCACATTGGGCAGATCCTCGGCCGCAACCGGATTGCGGCTGACGTAAGCGGTGACGATCTCCGTCACCAGCTTGAGGATGTCTTCTTCGCTGCGATGGTCGTCGCGCATCAATGATCCAATATTGTCAGGCGCCATTATTCGAATCAGAACGTCTATACTGTCATTCTAAAATATAGATTGAGGCATTACTACGTCATACCGTACAAAGCGGTAAAAATCCTGGAATTCCGCCTTTTTTCCTGCGTCATCGCCCGGGCTGGGGAAAGGGCGAAAGCCGCGCTAGATTTGGTGCCTGGGGCAGGCTAAATCCGCGACCCCTGCCGGACCCGTCTAGATCGGCCCGGCTTCAACAATGGCCTCAAGAATAAGGTGGTGGTGATGTCGGCCGTGGCCCATTCCGTTCCGGATATTTCTTCCTTTTTCACCCAGGGCCTGGCCGAAAGCGATCCGGAGGTCGCGGGCGCGATCGCCCAGGAATTGGGCCGTCAGCGCGAGAAGATCGAATTGATCGCCTCCGAGAACATCGTCTCCAAGGCGGTCCTGGAAGCGCAAGGCTCGGTCCTCACCAACAAATATGCCGAGGGCTATCCCGGCAAACGCTATTACGGCGGCTGCGAATATGTGGATGTGATCGAGAATCTGGCGATCGCGCGCGCCAAGAAACTGTTCAATTGCGGCTTCGCCAACGTCCAGGCGAACTCCGGCAGCCAGATGAACCAGGCGGTGTTCCTGGCGCTGCTCAATCCCGGCGATACCTTCATGGGGCTGGATCTGGCGGCCGGCGGCCATCTCACCCATGGCTCTCCCGTCAATATGAGCGGCAAATGGTTCAAGCCGGTGTCCTATGGCGTGCGCCGCGACAATCAGTTGCTCGACATGGACGAGATCGCGCGCCTGGCCCGCGAGCATAGGCCCAAGCTGATCATTGCCGGCGGCACCGCCTATTCGCGCATCTGGGACTTCAAGCGCTTCCGTGAGATCGCCGACGAAGTGGGCGCCTATCTGATGGTGGACATGGCGCATTTCGCCGGCCTGGTCGCGGGCGGCGCGCATCCTTCGCCTCTGCCTTACGCCCATGTGGTGACGTCCACCACGCACAAATCGTTGCGCGGCCCGCGCGGCGGCCTGATCCTCACCAATGACGAGGCGATGGCCAAGAAGATGAATTCCGCCATTTTCCCCGGCCTGCAGGGCGGCCCTCTCATGCATGTGATCGCCGCCAAGGCGGTGGCATTCCAGGAGGCCTTGCAGCCCGGCTTCAAGATATATGCGCGGAAGATTGTCGAGAATGCGCGCGCCCTGGCCGAGACCTTGAAGGAACAGGGGCTCGATATCGTTTCCGGCGGCACCGACAACCACCTGATGCTGGTGGATTTGCGGCCCAAAAAGGCCACCGGCAAGGCGGCGGAAAAGGCGCTCGACCGCGCCTTCATCACCTGCAACAAGAACGCCATTCCCTATGATCCGGAAAAACCTTTCGTCACCTCCGGCATAAGGCTGGGCACGCCCGCCGGCACCACACGCGGCTTCGGTCCGGCCGAATTCCGCGAGATCGGCAAGCTGATCGTGGAAGTGGTGGAGGGTTTGGCGAACAAGAACCATGAAGACGGCGACGCCGCAGTCGAAACCAGCGTGCGCACGCGCGTGGCCGAACTCTGCCGCCGCTTTCCAATCTATTGAGGGGACCTGAATGCGCTGCCCTTTTTGCGGACATGACGACAGCCAGGTGAAGGACAGCCGTCCTTCCGAAGACAATTCCGCCATCCGCCGCCGGCGCCATTGCCCGGAATGCGGCGGCCGTTTCACCACCTTCGAGCGGGTGCAACTGCGCGAATTGATCGTGGTGAAAAAAAACGGCCGGCGTGAGGCCTTCGACCGCGACAAGCTGGAGCGTTCGATCAATCATGCGCTCCGCAAACGCCCGGTCGAACGCGAGCGGGTGGACCGCATGATCACCGGCATCGTGCGGCGGCTGGAGTCGATGGGCGAGAACGAGATTCCCGCCAACATGATCGGCGAATTGGTGATGCAGGCGCTGGCCAGCCTGGACAAGGTTGCCTATGTGCGCTTCGCCTCGGTTTATCGCAATTTCCGCGAGACCCGGGATTTCGAAAATCTGATCGGGGAACTCGAAGGCGATAAGGAATAATTTTTATGATCCCCCCCGGCCTTCGCACCGCAAGCGTTGCTACCCTCGCACGCTGCCGCTACTCGACCTCCCCCATCAGCGCGCTTGCGCGCGCACGGGGGAGGGAGGTCAAGACCAAGTTTATAGACCTATGAACAACAATGACGCGCGGCACGCAGCGCGGCTTGCTGCCGTGCAGGCGCTGTATCAGATGGAGCTCGCGGGCGGCGGCGCGGATGAGGTGGCCGAGGAATTCATCGCCCATCGTTTCGGCGAAACGCCCACCGACGAGGAATTTTTCAAAAGCATCCTGGAGGGCGTGCCCGCGCACCAGGCCGAGATCGACAAGGCCATCGCCGGCTGCCTGAGCGAAAACTGGACCCTGGCCCGGGTGGATTCCATCCTGCGCGCCATCCTCAGGGCCGCGGGGCTGGAGCTGGTCGCCAGGCGCGACGTGCCCGCCAAAGTGGTGATCGACGAATATGTCGGCATCGCCCATGACTTCTTCGCGGGCGACGAACCGGGTTTCGTCAATGCCGCACTGGACCGGATGGCGCGCAGGAAACGGGCCAAGGAATTCGGGCTTCCGGTACCGGACGGCGAACTGGATTTCTAACCGGCATGGACGAGTTCGGCATCATCGCCCGTTATTTCGCGCCGCTCGCGATTGACCCCGGCGCCCTGAAGCTGAAGGACGATGCCGCGTTCCTTCCACCGCGGCCCGGCTTCGATCTGGTGATCACCACCGACCAGATCGCGGCGGAGACGGATTTTTTCCCGCACGATCCACCCGCCACGGTGGCGAAGAAAGCTCTCAGGGTGAATCTCTCCGATCTTGCCGCCAAAGGCGCCAGGCCGGAATTTTATCTGCTCACTCTGGCAATGCCGCGGCCGGTGCGGGAAGCGTGGCTTCAAGATTTCGTTGCCGGCTTGGCGGAAGACAAAGATCAATTCGGCATCTCACTTTTGGGCGGCGATACCTCGGCCACCGACGGCCCTTTGAGTATTTCCATCACCGCGTTCGGTTTTGTGCCTGCGGGCCGGATGGTAAAGCGCAGCGGTGCAAGGATTGGCGATGCGGTTTATGTCACCGGCACGATCGGCGACAGCGCCGGGGGACTCGCCATCTTCAAGCGCGAAAAACATCGTCTGAGCGAGGCGCAGCGGGATTATTTGACAAAGCGCTATCAAGTCCCGGAACCGCCGGTTGGCTTTGGCGCGCAAAGCCTGGTCGGTCTGGCGAGCGCGGCGATCGATATCTCGGACGGCTTGATCGCCGATCTGGGACATGTCGCGCAGGCGTCCAGGGTCAGGATCGAACTTGAGGCCGAAGCGATCCCACGTTCCGACGCTTTGCGCGCGTTGTGGGGAGACGGGGCAGACGCCATTTTGCGCGCGGCAACCGCGGGCGACGATTATCAAATCGCCTTCACCGCGCCTCCAGGTCTCAGCGGGCCTTTCACCTGCATCGGCCGAGTCAAAGCAGGCGAGGGCGTCGTTGTTACCGTCGGCGGCAAGGAGATCGCGGTCCCCAAGTCCGGCTATCGCCATTTTTGAGAGGTGCGCGAGAAGGTGCCCAGACACTTTGTTTTGAGCATCTTCGATCTATTCGAAGGCGCCCACCGCTTTCTGTCCAGTACCTTCGGCATTGGGGCTGAGCATCTTCGGCATGCGCCAAGCCCAGCCACCATAAAGCCCCTGTTTGTACGACTCGACCCGCAGCGCGGCTTTTGCTCTTCGCAGGCTCGCCACCGAGTGGCCCATTGCGCTGGCCGCTTCCTTGATCGCGGAGGCTGCCGCGCCTTCGCCATTGCCAAGGAATGAGGCCAGCCATTCGGTCGCCCGGTCCGTGGCGCTGCCGTCCTCCGCTGTGGGCGTTTCGACTTCGCCGATCAGTTCGCGGGCCGAGCCTTCCAGCGCCTCGCCCCACACCACCGACTGGCCGAACAGGCCGGGATGGCCGGGCACACGCGCCTGCTCCAGGTCATAGGCGAAGCCGCCGCCGCTGGGTCCGATATTCGACTTGGCGCGCACCAGCCGCCGCCGCTCGCCCTCGTGCTCCGGCCTGGCGGTGGCAAGCACCATGCGGGCCAATGCGCCAAAGGCAATCGAGCCATTGACGCGCTCCAAAGGATCGCGCCCAGCCGTGCCTTTGGTGAAATGGGTGACGCCCAAGACGGCCGCCCCGCTCGTGCCGGCAAAATCCACCAGCGGCTGCAAGGCGCGGCGCACCTCGCTATTCTTGTTGCCATCGCCCTGAACCGCCGAGACCACAGGGTCCAGAATCAAGAGGCGCACATCATCAATGCGGCTGGCTGCAGTCGCCAACGCTTCCATGTCGCAAGCCAGGTCGAAGGGAAGTACTGCGCCGTCCGGCCCACGGGTGGCATGGACGAAATGCATCCCCGTCCGGTCGCCGCCGCAGGCGAGAAAGCGCGGCAGGAGACTGTCCTCCACGCCATCCTCGCCGGACCACATCAAGGTGCTGCCACGTTCGGCAAGCGCGCCGTCCGGGAAGCGCCCGCCCGAAGTGATGGCTGCGGCAAACGACAATGCCAGCGTGGTCTTTCCCGTTCCCGGCGCGCCCGAGATCAAATGGAATTTGCCCTTGGCCAGCCATTCTTTCCACACCCATTCAACCTGGCCGGGGTTGATGAGGTCGGCGCGCAGCAATTCCACGCCAGGTCCGCGCGGCGATTTCATCCGTTTCCAGGCGCGGAGCGTCTCGGTGGCCTGTTTTCGGCCATCGTCTTCCGAGATCAGCGTGGGCGCGGCAAAGGCGATGGCCTGGAGATAGTCGAGGCCGCCGAGGGCCTGAAGCGCTTCGCATTGCTGCAACTCTGCGGCGACGGCGCGCACCGTGACTGCCCGGCCTTCCGCGCGGGCGTTGAAGATGGCGCGCAGGATGCGGCTGTAGGGCAGCGAAAACACTTCGCCCCGCAGTTCTGCCGCCACGGCCTCGGGCACTCCGGGACAATCGCGAAGAAGCCAACCGGCGATCCGTTCTTCAAGTTCCGTCAATGCCAATTTCTGCGGCTGAAGGGCCGCCATATCGTTCAAGATCATCGTCTAGGGCGCAGTCCTCTTTTGGTCCGCGCTGCAAGCGCCCACCACGGGCACTGTCAGCGCGTGGGCGTAAGCCTTCCTGGTGTTGAAATGCGCGGGGCCTCACGTCCGAAGAGCAGGCCTGGAAGGGCCTCTATCTCGAACGCGCTTCCCACGCGCATTTCAACGGTTATTCCGGCAGTCGCCGTAAGCTTGACCTATGGGCAAAAGATTCGCCGCTAGCACGCAAAAACGCCAAGCTTCCACAGCAACTGATGGGGGCATCACCCGAAGGCGCTCAACCTTCGCGAAGATGTCAGCCACTTTGTGATGATCATCTTCGATCTATTCGAAGATGTTCAGAATATTCTGTCCGGCATCTTCGGCGGGGGCCCTGGGCATCTTCGCCCGTATCTTGCGGCTTGGCACAGGCCCGGAGGGGGCCCGTTAAGAATTCCCTAATCCAGTTTTGTCACACTGTCGGCATGCGCGTGCTGATCTCCGCCATTTTCATCTTCTTCTTTGTGGCTCAGGCTTTCGCCGCCGAGCCCGCACCGGCGCCATCCGACAAAGGCGGCGCGCCTGGCACCAATGTGGAAATGCCGTTCCTGATGGCGCCCATGACGAGTGGCGATGGGAACCTGTCCGGCTACGCCTATATCTCGACCCGGCTGACCGCCACCTCGGCCACCGGCGCGCTGGATGTGCGCGACAAGATCGCCTTCATCCAGGATGCCTTCGTGCGCGACGTGAACGGCGCCACCGTCGCCAAACCCGCCGATCCGGGGGCCGTGGACAGCTCCGCCTTGGAGGCCCGGCTTCTGACCGATGCCAAGCGCGTCATGGGGCCGGGCAAGGTGGCGGCCATCACCATCGTCCAGCTCCAGGTGGCGCCCCTTCATCCCGATTCGACCCAGCCCCCCGCTTCCATGGCGGCACCCGGCACGCCGGTTCCCGACGACAAGCCCGCCAAGGCGGCCAAGGCCACCGAAACCGCCGCCAAATAGGTGAAATAGCTCGCGAATCCGCCTGCATGGCGAGCAGGCCGGGGCGGCAAATTTGCCGCCAAAGCCCTGTTGCTTGGCCAAAAGGCTTTTGGCACATTCCGGCCGCCCTTGAAGCGGTTCCCCTTAGCGGGCCGGCCATTGGGATCGGTGCAACGCCGATCGACACATCTCATACGAGGGACATCCATATGAATTCCGTGCTTCTCATCATCCTTTGCTGCGGCGTGCTGGCGCTCCTTTACGGCGTCTGGACCATCCGGTCGGTGCTGAGCATGTCGGCCGGCAACGCCCGCATGCAGGAAATCGCCGCCGCGATTCAGGAAGGCGCGAGCGCCTATCTCAACCGCCAATATTCGACCATCGCCATGGTGGGCGTGGTGATCTTTCTGCTCGCCATCTATTTCCTGGGCTGGCAGGTGGGCGTCGGGTACCTGATCGGCGCCGCCCTCTCGGGCGCGGCCGGCTATACCGGCATGTATGTGTCGGTGCGCGCCAATGTGCGCACCGCCGAAGCCGCCCGCCAGGGTCTGGCGCAAGGCCTGTCGGTGGCGTTCCGCTCCGGCGCCGTCACCGGCATGCTGGTGGTAGGCCTGGGCCTTCTGGCCGTGGCCGGTTACTTCGCGTTTCTCACCAGGGCTCTCGGCCTCAGCCTCAGTGTTCCCGCGCAAAGCCGCGTGATCGTGGATTCGCTGGTGGGGCTGGGCTTTGGCGCTTCGCTGATCTCGATCTTCGCGCGTCTGGGCGGCGGCATCTTCACCAAGGGCGCCGATGTGGGCGGCGACATGGTGGGCAAGGTGGAAGCGGGCATTCCCGAGGACGATCCGCGCAATCCCGCCACCATCGCCGACAATGTGGGCGACAATGTCGGCGACTGCGCCGGCATGGCGGCCGATCTGTTCGAGACCTTTGCCGTCACCACGGTCGCCACCATGGTCTTGGCCTCGATCTATTTCACCGGGGCCGAGAAATTCACCCTGATGATCTATCCGCTGGCGATCGCCGGCATGAGCATCGTCACCTCGATCATCGGCACCTTCTTCGTGCGCCTGGGCGCGTCGGGCAACATCATGGGCGCGCTCTACAAGGGCGTGGTCGCCACCGTGATCCTGTCCTTGATCGGGCTGTGGCCGCTCACCAACTGGCTGATCGGCATGGATCACGTGCTCACCATCGGCTCGCTGAGCTTCACCGGCATGGCATTGTTCTGGTGCGGCGTGGTGGGCTTAGGCGTGACCGGCGCGCTGATCTGGATCACCGAATATTATACCGGCACCAACTTCCGTCCGGTGCGCGCCATCGCGCAATCCTCGGTGACGGGACATGGCACCAATGTGATCCAGGGCCTGGCGGTCTCGATGGAAGCGACCGCGCTCCCGGCCCTGGTGATCTGCGCCGGCATCATCATCACCTATCTGCTCGCGGGCCTGTTCGGTATCGCCATCGCGGTGTCCACGATGCTGTCGTTGGCGGGCATGGTGGTGGCGCTGGATGCCTTCGGTCCCGTGACCGACAATGCCGGCGGCATCGCCGAGATGTCCGGGCTTGAGGGCGAGGTCCGCAAGACCACCGACGCGCTGGACGCGGTCGGCAATACCACCAAGGCGGTGACCAAAGGCTATGCCATCGGTTCGGCCGGCCTTGGCGCGCTGGTGTTGTTTGCAGCTTACACGCAGGACCTTAAATATTTCACGGCCGAGGGTACCGGCTTCTTCAAGGGTCTCACCCTTCCACAGTTCAGCCTGGAGAATCCTTGGGTGGTGGTGGGCCTCTTCTTCGGCGGCATGCTGCCTTATCTGTTCGGCGGTATCGCCATGACGGCGGTGGGCCGCGCGGCCGGCGCGGTGGTCGAGGAAGTGCGCAAGCAGTTCCGCGAAATGCCGGGCATCATGCAGGGCACGCAAAAGCCCAATTATGCGCGCGCGGTGGACCTGCTCACCAAGGCCGCCATCCGCGAAATGGTGGTGCCGTCCATCCTTCCGGTGTTCTCGCCCATCGTGCTGTTCTGGGTGGTTTATTGGATCGCCGGCAAGACCGAGGCGTTCGACGCCTTGGGCGCCATGCTGATGGGCGTGATCGTCACCGGCCTGTTCGTGGCGGTCTCGATGACCTCAGGCGGCGGCGCCTGGGACAATGCCAAGAAATTCATCGAGGACGGCAATTACGGCGGCAAGGGCTCGAATGCCCACAAGGCCGCCGTGACGGGTGACACGGTGGGCGATCCCTACAAGGACACCGCCGGCCCAGCCGTCAATCCGATGATCAAGATCACGAACATCGTGGCGTTGTTGTTGTTGGCCACTTTGGCTCGGTTCTGATCGAATAAACGCAAACAAAAAGCGCGGGCTTTTCGAAGCCCGCGCTTTTTTCTTTCAGCGCACACTGAATTCCTCCCCTGCGCGCGCGCAAGCGCGCTGGCAGGGGAGGTGCCCGTAGCACGCTCTCGAGCGTGCGAAGGGCGGAGGGGTTATCTTAAGGAAGCCCACCGCCTCCCGTAGGCGGCCCACCGCCATTGCCGGGGTTGGTTTCCTGCATGTTGCCGCCGCCACTGGCGCCGGGCGTGGAGTTCAGAAGCTGCTGCAGAAAGGTGAGTTCGCGGCCGCGCGCCGGGGTCTCCCGCGTCTCGAACGAGATCACATGCCCGTCCTTGAGGCCGAAATGGCGCATGCCGGTGACCTTGCCGGCCTTGTCGAAGTAGATTGCGAAAATCTCGCGATTGAGCACGGTGGGGGTGAAGAACGCCACCTGCTTCTCGGTCGAAGAGATGTAGTACCAACTGTCGCCGCCAAAGGTGGCGGTGGTGGAGGCATTGCCAAGCTTGTCCTGGACCGTGGTCTTGGTGTCGGTTCCCGATTTGATGCTGGACTCCAACTGCGGATCAGGCAGATAGCCGCGCTGATCGATCACCGGGGCGCAGGCAATCAGCGTGCCGCCCGCCAGGAGGAAAATTCCAGTCAGAAGTTTCATGGTCTTTGCGACTTTGTGGCCCAGAGGCCACTTCCTTCCAGCCTGTGCTATCCTTGCGCTTTGACAGTTGCAAGGGCTCTCGGGGCTGACGAGGCGAAGTTCATGTTGAATCGCTTAAGGAAATCGGCGGCGCGCAAGGAATTCGCCATGCGGCTTGAGAGCCAGTTGGCCGCGCGCGCCAGGGCCCCCTATTTCTTCCGTGTCCTGAATGTTCCCGACACCATGGACGGCCGCTTCGACATGGTGGCGCTGCATGGCTGGCTGGCGCTGGAACGGCTGAAAGCGGCCAAGATGGACGAGGCTGCCCAGGCGCTGATCGATGTCCTGTTCGTCGGTTTTGACGAGGCCTTGCGGGAGCAGGGGACCGGCGACATGGGCATGGGCCGGCGCATGAAGGCTTTCGCGAACGCGTTTTTCGGGCGCCTGCATGCCTATAGCGGCGCCAAAGACGAGGCATTCTTGGCCGACGCATTGGCCAAGAATATCTGGCGCGGCAAAGACGCCGGCGACCGCGGGCGTCTGTTGGCGCGTTATGTCGCCAGTGCCCGCGCGCATCTCGCGGCCGCCGATATCGGGGCCGGCACGCTGGATTTCGGCCCATTGCCGGAGAGAGGGGGCGCATGAGCGGCGGGCTGCCTTTTTCCCATCTCTACAATCTCAACCGCCTGGGACAGGCGGGCGATGAAGTGCGCTTCGCCGCCAGCGAGGCCGAACGCGAGGCGCTGGCGCGTTTCGCGGGCGTGCTTCGGGTGGACTCATTCATTGCCAAGATCGATCTGAAGAAGCTTTCGCCCGATCGTTTCCGGCTGGATTTCACCCTCGATGCCGGCATCGTCCAGGCGTGTGTGGTGACTTTGGTGGAGGTCCCCGCCCATATCCGGCTGACCTTCGACCGGGAGCTGCATTTCGCTCCGGCCTCACGGCGGGCGGCAGAGCCGGCCGTGGAAGTTCCCCTGGAAGACGACCTGCCGGAGGAGATCGACAGCCTGCATTATGACCTGGCCGCCTCCCTGATCGAGGAGCTGATCCTGGCGCTTGATCCCTATCCCCGGGCTCCCGGGGTCGAGTTCCAGGCTCCGGAGGGCAAGGGTGCGGTGGAAAGCCCCTTTGCCGTGCTTAAAGGGTTGAAATCCGGTCCTTAATGGCCCGGCGGCAAGGGCTTTTGGCTTGAATCCCGGCCATCTTTCCGCTACCCACGCCCCCTTGCTGGCCCCGGCAGTCTGCCCGCAGGCCGTTGAAGGAGTTTTCCGCCATGGCGGTGCCCAAACGAAAAACCTCGCCGTCGCGCCGCAATATGCGCCGGTCCCATCATGCGCTTACCGCCAAGGCGCATGCGGAATGCCCCAAATGCGGCGAGCCCAAAAGGCCGCACCATGTCTGCGGTTCCTGCGGTCATTATGACGACCGGGAAGTCGTGAAAGCAAAGAGCTGAGGGTCTCACCTCTTCGTATCTCGGCGTTGAAGAAGGATGGCGGTGGCCCGCGAATTGACCGTTTCGGTGGATGCGATGGGCGGCGATGCCGGCCCGGGCATTGTCATTACCGCTTTGCTCCGCGTGGTACAGCGCCATCCCGGGGTGAAGTTCATTCTCGCCGGCGACGAAGCGGTTCTGAACGGTCTTCTGGCGCGCCATCCCAAGCTCAAGCCTGTGGTCAGCGTGCGCCATGCGCCCGACCGCGTGGCGATGGAGGACAAGCCCAGCCATGTATTGCGCCGCGGCCGCGAGACCAGCATGTGGCGCGCCATCGAGGCGGTAAAGAACAGCCAGGCTGAAGTCGCGGTCTCGGCAGGAAACACCGGGGCCCTTATGGCGATGAGCATGTTCCAGCTCGGCATCATCGAAGGGGTTTCGCGCCCCGCCATCGCCTCGATCTGGCCCACCTTGCGCGGCCAGACTGTGGTGCTCGATTGCGGCGCCAATGTCTCGGCCACGGCAGAGCAGTTGGTGGATTTCGCGGTGATGGGCGAGGCTTTCGCCCATGCGATTTTGGGCCTCGATCGTCCCAGCGTGGGTCTCTTGAACGTTGGCACCGAAGAGCAAAAGGGCAATGACGCGGTGAAAGGCGCCGCCGAAATGCTGCGCGCCGCCACCAATGACGGTTTGCCGATGGCGTTCCATGGCTTCATCGAGGGCAATGACATCGCCGAAGGCACGGTGGATGTGGTGGTGACCGATGGCTTTACCGGCAATATCGCGCTCAAGACCGCCGAAGGCACCGCCAAGCTGGTGGGCCAGTTCCTGCGCCGCTCGCTCAAGCGCTCGCTCTTGGGCCAGATCGGCGCCTTTATTGCCTCGGGCGCGCTCAATACGCTGCGCAGGAGGCTCGATCCCCGCGCCGCCAATGGCGGCATTTTCTTAGGCCTTCAGGGCGTGGTGGTGAAAAGCCATGGCGGCACCGATTCCATCGGCTTTGCCTCTGCGCTTGACATGGCCATCACCATGGCCAAGGCCGACATCAACACCCGCATCACCGCCGATCGCGCCCGCGTCGGCACGGTCGCCGCATGATCCGATCGCGCGTTATCGGGTGTGGTGCCTATCTGCCGGAAAAAATCGTCACCAATGACGATCTCTCCAAGATCGTGGAGACGTCCGACGCCTGGATCCGGGAACGCACCGGTATCCGCGAACGCCGGGTGGTGAGCGAAGGCGAAAAGACCTCGGATCTGGCGCTGGCGGCGTCGCGTGCGGCGCTGGTCGATGCAGGCATTGACGCGGGCGAGATCGACACGGTGATTTGCTGTACCACCACGCCGGACGAGACTTTTCCTGCCACCGCCACCCGCGTGCAGGCGCGGTTGGGAATGGCGCATGGCGCGGCCTTCGACGTCCAGGCGGTCTGCTCCGGCTTTATCTATGGGCTGTCGGTGGCGGACAATTTCATCCGCGGCGGCCAGGCCAATACCGTGCTCCTGATCGGGGCGGAAAGCATGAGCCGCCTGCTGGATTGGACGGACCGCGGCACCTGTGTGCTGTTCGGCGACGGTGCGGGCGCCGTGGTGCTGCAAGGCTATGAGGGCAGGGGCGACCGATCCGACCAGGGTGTGCTCAACACCAAGCTGTTTTCGGACGGCCGCCTGCACGACATGCTTTATGTGGATGGCGGGCCGTCCTCCACCCAGACCACCGGCCATTTGCGCATGCAGGGCAAGGAGGTCTTCCGCCATGCCGTCACCAATATCTCGTCCGCCATTATGGCGTCCGCACATGCCTCGGGCTTCGAGGTGGCTGACATCGACTGGTTCGTGCCCCATCAGGCCAACCAGCGCATTCTTGACGGCACCGCCCGCAAGCTGGGCATCCCGCCGGAAAAAGTGATCTCGACCGTGGCTGTCCACGGCAATACCTCGGCCGCCTCCGTACCGCTGGCTTTGGCGACGGCGGTCAGGGATGGCCGCATCCAGCGGGGTGATCTGGTGCTGCTGGAGGCTATGGGCGGCGGTTTTACCTGGGGCGCTTCGCTTATCCGGTGGTAACGAGCCCTCTGTCTGGGCCCAGGTCTGAGGACTGAGCTCCAACCTATTGATCTTG
>DATNFZ010000082.1:0-2662 GCA_035606155.1 Rhizomicrobium sp.
ACGCGCCGCTGCCCGCCGTGATGTCGGATGATTAACAAAAAGCCGATCTTCTTTGACGCAACGGGAAGGCGCGCGGCCCGCTTGGCAACTCTGGGCTGGACCGCCGCCCTGGTCATCGCGGTGGTGGCGATCGGCTTTGTCGCAAGCCTGATGGTGGCCAAGCCCGTGCCAAATGTCGATCTGCCGGGCCGCGCCTATGCCACCAATCCGCCGGAACTGGTGAAAAAGGCGGTGGCGCCCGGCCTGCTCAAACAGGCGTCGCGGCTCGCCACCGAAGCGCGCAACCGCCGCCTCGAAGCCCAGCGTCAGCGGCGTCTGCGCAATCTGATGCCATCGCGGGTTCTGCCCGCGATCCTGGCGCCGCAAAAGGGCCGCTCTCTGGCGATCGGCTTTTATGTCAATTGGGGTGAGGAGGGCGACGCCAGCTTCGACTCGCTCAAGCGCGCGCTGCCGCGTCTGGATTGGGTGATCCCCAGTTGGCTGACCTTGGCCGGCCCCGATCTCGCGCTCAAGCCGAGCCTGGACCGGCGCTCGCTCAATTACATGCGCGCCAGGAAACCCGGCGTCGCCATCCTTCCGGTGATTCAGAACGCCGCCAACGGCCAATGGAATGGGCCGGGGCTGGCGCAATTGCTGGCCGATCCCAAGCGCACGGAAAATCTCGCCAATCAGATCGTGAGCTTCATCGCCGCCAACAAGCTTCAGGGCATCACGGTCGATTTCGAGAATGTGCCCAAGGATGCGCACGGCAATCTGGAGAAATTCCTGGCGCGGTTGTCGCAGCTCTTCGCGCCCCATAATTGGATCATCGTGCAGGCGGCGCCGTTCGACGATGACGATTGGCCCTACAAGGCCTATTCCCGGATCGTCGATTACACCATGCTGATGGCCTATGACGAGGCGGACGATTCCGGTCCGCCGGGGGCCATTGCCGGACAAGGCTGGTATGAACGGACGCTGGACCGGCGCATGCGCGAACTGCCCGCCGATTCCACCATCGTTGCGATCGGCTCTTACGGTTATGACTGGATCAATGGCGGCCAGGCCAATGGGCTGGGCTTTGCCGACGCCATGGTGGCCGCCCGCGACTCCAGCGCGAAAATCCAGTTCGACGCCACCAACAACCCGCATTTCTCCTACGAGGAAGCGGACGGCACCAAACACGATGTCTGGTTCCTGGATGGCGTCACCGCCTTCAACGAAATTCACGCCGCCGATCCCTACCAGCCTGCGGGCTACGCTTTGTGGCGGCTGGGCGCGGAAGACCCCAGCGTGCTTCCCCTCCTGGGTCGGCGCTATAATGCGCCCGCGCCCAGCGGCCTGCACGCCATTCCCACCACCGACGACGTCGACTTCGACGGCAATGGCGAGATATTGCGGGTCGAAACCAATCCCACCCAGGGTCTGCGCAGCTTCGAAGTCGAAAAAGGCACCGGCGATATCGTCGATGAATCCTATCTCGATCTTCCCTCCAATTACGTGATCCGCCGCATCGGCATGGTGGGGAAGAAGATCGCGCTCACCTTCGATGACGGCCCCGATCCGGAATGGACGCCGCAGATTCTCGACATCCTGAAGGCCAAGCATGTGCCGGCAACCTTCTTCGTCATCGGCGCCAACATGGAGGCGCATCCCAGCCTGGTGCAACGCATCCTGGCCGACGGCGATGAGGTGGGAAATCACACCTATACCCACCCCAATCTCGCCGATACGCCGATGGCGGCGGTGCGATTGGAACTCAACGCCACGCAGAGATTGTTCGAGGCGCTGACCGGCCGCTCCATGCGCTTGCTCAGGCCGCCTTATCTGGGCGACGCCGAGCCCAGCGACGCCGACGAGATCGTGCCGATCGTCGAAGCCCAGAAGCTGGGCTACATCACCGTCGGCACCCATGTGGACACGCTGGACTGGCAGATGCTGCCGGTGGACCAGATGATGAAGCTGGTCGAGAAGTCCATCAACAATCCCAATCCGCAATTGCGGGGCGATATCGTGCTACTTCACGATGCCGGGGGCGACCGCAGCCAGACTATCAAATTACTACCGGTGCTGATCGACCGGCTGAGGGCCCAGGGCTACAGCTTCGTGCCGGTCTCGGAACTGGGCGGCTTCACCCGGGACCAGGTGATGCCCAAGCTGCCTTGGACGGTGATGCTGTTGGCCGACCGCGCGGTGTTTCTTACCCTCTCCTTCATCGGTCAGTTTCTCTATTATTGCTTCATCGCCGCCATCATCTTGGGCGTTGGCCGGCTTCTGGTATTGGGCGGATTGGCGATCCAGAATCGTCTGCGCAACGGCACCAAGCCGCCTGCCATCGCGCATGACGGCGAAACCGTTTCGGTGCTGATCCCGGCGTTCAACGAAGAGAAAGTGATTGCGACCACGGTCGAACGCATTTTGGCCAGCGACTACCGGAATCTGGAAATTCTGGTGATCGACGACGGCTCGCTGGACCGTACCGCCGAAACGATCCGCCAGCGTTTCGCCCATGAGAAGCGCGTGAACCTGATTTCCATCGCCAATGGCGGCAAGGCGCATGCCCTCAACACGGGCTTGCATCACGCCAGCGGCACCGTGGTGGTGGCGCTGGATGCCGACACTCAGTTCAACAGCGACACGATTTCGCGGCTGGTGCGCTGGTTCATCGATCCCGAGGTCGGCG
>DATNFZ010000083.1:0-12969 GCA_035606155.1 Rhizomicrobium sp.
GAGGTGAGACCGGCCAGTTGCGTGGTGGTCAAGCCGGTGAGCTGTGTGGCCGTGCTCAGGGCCTGGATGCCGGTCTGGTCGATGCTGTTGAAGTTGGTGGTGGAAAGCGCACCCAACTGAGACGACTTCATGGCGTCGATCTGGGTGTCGTGCAGGGCACCAAAATCGGTGGTCGAGAACGTCTTGACCTGGGCAGTGGTGAGACCGCCGATCTGGGCGGTGGTGAAGTTGCCGAGCTGGGTTGAGGTGAGGCCGCCAAACACGGTGGCGTTCATCGCTCCGATCTGGGCGGCGGTGAGGCCGTTGACCTGGGTGGTGGCGTTGAGCAGACCCACATTGGTCGAGGTCAGGGCGTTGACCTGAACCGTGGAAAGCTCGCCGATCTGGGTCGAAGAGAGCGCACCCAGCGCTGTCGAAGTCAGGTTGGAGATCTGGGTGGTGGTGACGCCGGCCAGCTTGCTGGCCGTCAAGCCGCCAATCGCGGTGGCGCCCAGAGAATTAAAGCTGGTGGTGGTGAGGGCACCGATCTGGGCTGCACTCAGGGAATCGATCTGAGCGGCCGAGAAATTGCCCAGGACGGTAGAGGTAATGCCTGCCAACTGGGCCGCCGTAAAGCCCGACATCTGCGTCGCGGCGCTCAAGCCTTGAATCGCGGTGGCACTCAGCGAATTGAAGTTGGTGGTGCTCAAGGCGCCAAGCTGACTGGCCTTCAGCGCGTCAACCTGGGTCGCGGCCATGGCCAGGACCTGGGTGTTGGTCAGAGCACTCACCTGCTGGGTGCTCAGCACCTGCAGCTGGGCGATGCCGAAGGTCAGCGAATTGTTGAGCAGGGGGATCTGGGTGGTGGTAAGGCCCTTGACCTCATTCGTGGTCAGCGCCGCAAGCTGGGTCGCATCGATCACGGCAATGTCGGTGGTATTGATGGCGGCGATCTGCGAAGCGCTCAGCGACGCGATGTCCGTCGCGCTCAGCGCTTGAATTGCTGTCGTCGAAAGCTGCGCTATCTGCGCAGGAGTCAGGAGATTGATGGACATGGTCGTTATTTCCCCGACAGCAAAAAAAGAACTGAAAAACCCCCAAAGCTGCGCAGCTATGGCAGCCCATTCTGCGGCAGGCTAAGGCATCCGCTCTTGAAAATCGGTTAATTGCACCTGGGAGCGCATGCAACGCATGCGAGAATCCATCGTCTCGGCGAAATTCGCGATGCCTGTCAAAGCGTTTAACGCTTCCTTGTGGAGTCGCGCGCTATGGGTCGGCTCAAGAATTCGTGAGACAAGCGAACGAACCTTTACGATTTGGTGACGGGTTCGGCAAAACAAAGAGATCGTCAATGGGTAATGCTTCAACAGATCAGCTCAAGCGGGTGATCGAGACCCGGTTGGGCGGGGTCGCCAGTTTCGCACGTTCGATGCGTGTGGGGCCTGCGAACCGGCCGGCATCCGAATGGGATGGCGTGGTGCATCTTTTCGACCTCAAGAACCATCCGCACGCCAAGCGCGTTTATGCCTGGTCGTCGCCGATCCGGGGCGGCACCAGGCCGCGTTATTTCGCGGTGCTGCATACCGGCGGGGTGAGAAGTCCCGCCGAAGCGGTCAAGGCGGCTGTCGCCGCGGTTCGTCGCGCCGCCAAATAAGGCGAACTCAGATTTGCGCGCCGACTGGCGCGGTAAAAGCCGCGTCGCTGACGTTGCCGGTGTTCAACACCCCTTGAGGCTCGAAGCAGAGATTTCGGCTTCGGCGTCGGCGCAGGTGCGATGTTCCACGCCGCGTGGCACAACGACACAATCGCCAGGTCCCAGGTGGATCACGTGATCGCGCAACTCGACCCGGAATTGACCTTCCATACCAGGAAGAACTCGTCTTCGCTTTCGTGGATGTGCCAGGGAAATTCGCCTTGCACCTTGATGAGCTTCACATCCTGGCCGTTCAGGGTGGCGATCGCTTTGGGCCGCCAATGCTCGGAGAACAGCGCGAATTTCTGATTGAGGTTGATTTTTTCCATCGGTTCGATCCTCGGCACTGCTCCAGCATAAAGTCCAAAGTGGCCAAGAGGGTATGGGTTTTTCCTGAAGTCGCATCTCAAGTGTGGGCCGCAAACAAAAAGCACCCCTGCCTGAGCAGGGGCGCTTGATGTTCAGGCTGGCGATATTGTCAGGTCAGGATCTTGCCTGAGGCGTTGATGAAGGCTGTCATATCGGCCTTGTTGCCGATCGAGATGCGCCCGACATTGGGCCAGCTCGGCCAGCGCGGTCCTGCGATCTGCACGCCCGCCACCTTGTACATGGCGCCCATTTCCTTGGCCGTCTTGGTCTTCCAATCCACCATGATCATGTTGGCCTCGCTGGGACCGATCACCTTGAAGCCGCGCTTGGTGAGGAAATCCACCGTCATGGCGCGGTTGTCGGCCATCTCCTTGCGGCGCGCATTGATCAGCGCGGTCTGCGTCAGGCTGGCGGTGCCGCAGGCCGTGGTGGGGATCGAGGGCCCGTTGCCACGTTCATACAACGCCACCTTCTTGGCCAGGTCGGGCCGCGCCATCAGATAACCCAGCCGCGCGCCGGCCATGCCGAACACCTTGGAGAAGGTGCGCGCCAGGATCACGTCCTTGCCCGCCCGCACCAGGTGGGTGGCGGTGTTATTGGGATAGTCCTTGCTCCAATGGATATAGGCTTCGTCGATCAGCACGATCGAACCGGCGGCCTTGTTGTCAACCAGCCATTCGATCTCGGCCATCGGCGTCATCGTGCCGGTGGGATTGTTGGGATTGACGACATAATAGACGCCCGCATTGGGATTGGCCGCCAGCATCGCCTTGACGTCATGACGATAGTCGGAGGTCAGCGGTACATAGGCGATCGGTACGTTCAACGCCTTGGCCACGCGCTGCGGCGAGTCGTAGCTGGGATCCGGCTGCACGAAACCCTTGGTGGGCGAGCAGAAGGCGACCACGGTGCGCGCCAGGATTTCGCCCGAGCCGGCATAGGCGACGATATGATCTTCGGGCACATTCTCGACCGAGGCGATGGCCTTGACCAGCTTGCCCTGCTCGCCATTGGGCGAATAGCGGTTGGAGTTCACGAACGCGGCATTGCCTGCCGCCAGGCCCGGCGCCATCGGCCCGGTCCAGCATTCGTTCGAGCCGATGCGCGTCATGCCCTTGGCCACCGCGTCTTCGTCCTGGGCAAAGGCCAGTTCGGTGTTGAGGGTGAGGGCGGTGGCAGCCGCGCCACTGAACATCATGGCGGCGCGCATCATCTGCCGGCGGGAAAAGCCGCGACTGAGCAGATCGTCTTTCACGTCTTCATGGATAAGGTGTGTCATTCGGCTTTCTCCCTGAATAGTTGTTCTGGTTTCAACGCGACGGGAAATGACGTCACGATGGCGAATCGCGCGCATCGTGGGCCAAGCATTTTCTCAAGCCGCGGAAGGCTATTCCTCTAGGGAAGGGGTTTCAAGGATGTGGGGGTTTGTCCCGCGCCTGGACGGCCCAGCGCGCCACGCTGGATTCCCTTTGCCGGACGGGACATTAGAGGCCGGTGGAACAACCGCCGATACTTTATTGCGCGACGTATTTGTCGGCCCGGTTTGAATAGAGATTGGCGAGATAGACCGTCTTTTCGTCCGGACAGGCGATTTGGTGGATCGAGTCGATGGTGCCCGGCATGCGGCCGGGACGGCCAAACATGCCCAAAATCTTTCCGGTCAGGTCCATTTTGTAGACGCGCCCTACACTCCCCACGAACATGACCTGATCGGGGCCCCTGGTGAGACAGAGCGACCAGGGCGCGGTGGGAAGGCGCCAGACCGATTTGAGTCTGCCGTCGGTATCGAAGGTCTGGATGCGGTTGTTGGCGCGGTCCGCCACATGGACCATATCATTGTCATCGACCACCAGGCTGTGCGGCGTGTTGAAATCGCCCGGCTGGGTGCCGCGCTCGCCCCAGGATTTGATGAAGTTGCCGTCGGGATCGAATTTTGCCACGCGTGAATTGCCGTAGCCGTCGGCGACGAACATGCTGCCATCCTTGCTCCAGCCGATATCGGTCTCCTGGTAGAAAGATGATTTGGCCGGCACCGCGCCGGCGATGACATGCGTAAGATATGTCCAAGGCTCGGGGTTCGTGCCCAACACGCCGACCGTGCGGCCTTCGCTGTCGAAGCGATAGATCGTGTTGTCGGCGGCATCGACATACCAGAGATCACCCTGACGGTCGAAGCGCACATTGTGCGCGCCTTCGAACATCTTGGATCCCTCGCCCCACGAAGAGAGGAAACCGCCGTCGGGCTTGAATTCCAGGACCGGGTGATAGCCGCGGTTGAGAAGGACGATGCGGCCGTTCGGCGCCACGGCGACGCCGCTCATGCGCCCCAGCACATAATGGGCCGGGTAATGGAAGAAACCGGGCACCAGATGAAACGCCAACTGCGGAATGGGGGGCGCCGGCGGTTCCTGGGCACTTGCCGATGCGACCGCCAACGGGACAAGCGCCAGCGCGAGCAGACATGGAACTCTCATGTGTCGAAGGCTCCCAGCCCGATGGTTTTCCTACAAGAGAATAAAGGGGCATCCCGCACCCGGCAAGAAAGCCGCGGGCGCGCCAATATTGGCGCGCTCCTTGAAAAATAAGGCGGCGCGTGCGCCGCGCCGCCTTGAGTCAGAGAGGGAACCGCCCGTGGGCAGTTTGGGCGAATCCTATTCTCTCGAGCCTAACAATTTCGGAATGCATGGCAAACGGGCGGCGTCCGTAAGCTTAAACATCAGCCATGGCGATGAATTCATCCACCGATCAGGACAATTTAACATTGAGACCCCAAATAAATGGCCATGAACGACATCCGCATAACGCATGTCGAGGTGAAGCCCGAGAACAAGGGAAGGATCATCGCCGCGTTCGTCATCGGTCTGGCGGTTGTAGCGGCCGGCGCCTATACTTACGGCGAAGGCTGGTGGAAGGCCGCGCCGAAACCCGCCGTATCGGCCGATCAATTGCCACAGCTCACGCCGCCGATCCGGCCGGAGCCGCCCAAGCCTATATAGAAGTCATCCCGCGGGAACGGTCAGGGTGAAGGGCCAGACATAGGCTTGCAGCATCGCCAGAATGCCGACGCTGCAGCCAAGCAGCACCGACGCCCAGAACACGAAACGCAGAATGCGCGATTCTCCCCCCTGCCAACCGGTGGCCGCCACCGCCACCACGATCGAGGAGATGCAGATCACCTTGCCCATCACGCCGCCGGTGGAATTGGAGCCCGCCATCAAGACCGGTGAAATGCCCAATTGATGCGAGGTGATCATCTGTAAGCCGCCGAACAGCGTGTTGGCCGCCGTGTCCGACCCGGTGGCGGCCACGCCCAGCCAGCCCAGCATGGTGCCGAAAAAGGGATAGAAGAATCCCGTGCGGGCGAAGGCCAATCCCAATGTGCCGTCCAGACCTGCGGCGCTGGTGACCGAACCCAGCGACAGCATCGCGGTGATGGTAAGGATCGGATAGCGGACCACGTAGCAGGTTTGAACATAGTGCCTGATCAGCGAAAGCGGTGAAAAGCCCATCACAAATCCCGCGATGATCGCCGCAACCAGGATGCCGGTGCCGGCGTAACTCAGGAAGGTGAAGGGGAGGGCCACCGTCAGCGGCGTCGGCTTGGAAAAAGCGGGCGGCATCTGGATGATCATCTTGTCCACGCCCGGCACATGATAGACCGGCGCGAAGATGGGATTGACCAGGTGCTTGAAACCATCGGTGGCCCAGAACGCCACCACCACACAGAGAATCGCCCAGGGCACCCAGGCGCTGATCATCTGGCCGGTGGTGGGTACAGTGGTGAGCGGAGCGGGAGGCTTCACGTCGCTGTGGGAGTCATCGGCAAAGCGCAGCCGCGCGTCGGTCATGATCTCCTTGGGTTGCCAGACGCGCAGGAACAGCACCATGGCGCCCAGGGCGGTCGCGCCCGCCACCACGTCGCCAATATAGGGATTGCTGTAATTGGCGATCAGGAAAGCGGGCACCGTGAAGCCCAGTGCCGCAACAGCCAGCGCGGGCCAGACGTCCCACATCTTTTTCCAGCCGCAGAACATATAGACCATCACGAAGGGGATGATCAGCGAGAAGACCGAAGATTGGCGGCCGATGATTTGGCTCAGCACCATGGGATCGAGCCCGGTCACGGTGGCGAGCGCGGTGATGGGCGCACCCAGCGCGCCGAACGCGACGGTAGCCGTATCCGCCAGCAGTGACAGACCGGACGCCGCCAGGGGTGAAAAACCAAGCCCCATCAGCATGGCAGCGCTCACCGCCACGGGCGTGCCAAAGCCCGCAGCGCCTTCAAAGAAGGCGCCGAAGCAGAAGGCGATGATGATCAGTTGCAGGCGCCGATCATTGGTGATGCGGCCCATCGAATATTGGAAGACGGCGAAATGCCCTTTCTCCACCGTAAGCCGGTACAGGAAAATCACATTGACGATGATCCAGCCGATGGGAAAGAAACCGGCGACAAAGCCATAGACCGTGTCTTTGGCGGCCATGCCGGCCGGCATGCCGAAGGCGAAACTGCCCACCAGGATCGTCATGGCCAGCGCGATCAAGGCCGCCCAATGCGATTTGATCTTGCCCGAGGCGATCAGCGCCAAGAGCGTCACAATCGGCAGCGCCGCCACGATGGTGGAAAGAATCACATTGTGAAACGGGTCGTAGACCTGGTGCCAAACCATCATTGCCCCCCCGCGAATTGCCCAAGGTCTTAGAGCAAAAACGTCTTTTCGCCAAAGGGCGGTCGGGCGGCTTGCTCGCTAAACTGTTGTTTCCTTGTTAGTCTTTGGGACAGCCAGGGTTTTCCGCGAAGAGAAATCGGACCCGATGCGCATTCTGATTGCTTGCGACTCGTTCAAGGATGCCTTGCCTGCGTCCGAGGTTTGCGCGGCGATCGCCAAGGGACTGCGCAAAAGCGGCCAGACGGCGCTTCACCTTAGGGAGATGCCGCTCTCGGACGGCGGCGAGGGCGTGCTCGAGGTTCTGCGCCGCGCTTTGTCTCTCAAATCCGTCAATCTTGTGGTTTCGGATCCGCTGTTCAGGCCGGTGACGGCGTCGTATGGCATCTCCGTCGATGGCAAAACGGCCTTGGTGGAAATGGCCGAAGCCTCCGGGCTCGAGCGTCTGGCGACCGGCGAACGCAATCCTCTGCTGACCTCCACTTACGGCACCGGCGAACTCCTGGCGGATGCCGGTGCGCGGGGCGTCAGGCATGTCCTTCTGGCGCTGGGTGGCAGCGCGACCAACGACGCGGGTATCGGCGCCGCCGCTGCCCTGGGCTGGCGCTTCCTGAATGCAGACGGTGAGGCGGTATCGCCGGTCGGAGGCGCGCTTCAGGATATTGTTCGCATCGCCGCGCCTATGAAATTGCCGTTCGAGCAAGCCGAAGTTCTCTGCGACGTGACCAATCCGCTTTTTGGTTCCGATGGCGCCGCCTTCACCTATGGCCGGCAGAAAGGCGGCACCGATGACAGCCTCGCGAAGTTGGACCAGGGGCTTCGGCACATCGCTGCGCTGGTGGAAAAACAATTGCAGCGGAAAGACTTGGCGGACGTGCCGGGAGCGGGTGCCGCCGGCGGCTTCGGCTTTGGCGCGCTGGCTTTTCTGGATGCCAAATTAAAGCGCGGAATCGATACGGTGCTGGACATCGTCGGCTTCGAGCGGGCGGCGCGAGCGGCCGATCTTGTCATCACCGGGGAAGGCCGGCTTGACGCACAAAGCGGAGAGGGAAAACTTGTCCAAGGCGTCTGCCGCCGGGCCGGCGCGGTGCCAGTGGTAGCCCTTTGTGGGTCTCTGGCTGCCACGCCGGAACAGATCAAAGCCATCGGACTGAAGGCGGCTTATTCCATCAACCCGGTCCAGAAGAGTCTGCCGGAGATGTTGGCGGCGACGGCGGAGAATCTGGAAAAAGCGGCAGCCTCGCTGTTGGAAAAGTTCGAAGCGTGAAATGCCGGTGAATGCGCGGCGGCGTTTCGCCGCCGCGCCTATTTCCTTATGCGAGCTGCGTTTTGTAAAGCGTGCTGAGGTTCGACCAGGCGCGCTCGGCTTCGCCATGGTCGTAAACCGCGCTTCCAGGCACGCACCAGCCATGATTGGCGTGATAGACCTCGACCGACGCGGTCTTGTGCGCGGCGGCAAAAGCAGCTTTGAGGTCATCTTTCACGCTGGGCTGCTGGGCGTCGTCATTCTGCGCCTGGCACACCAGATAGGTGGCGTTGGTCTTGGCGATCAACAAATGCGGGCTGTCGGGATTCTTGGTAACCAGCCCATTGCCGCCATGGAAGCTGCCCACCGCTGCGATGCGGGTGGGATTGGCCGCCGCAGCGCGGAACGATAGCGCGCCGCCCATGCAATAGCCCTGCACACCCACCTTTTTCGTCTTGTCGGTCTGGGGTTGCGCGTCAAGGAAGGCGACATAGGCCAAGGCATCGCGGTCGATGCCGTCATCGCTCATGGCATTGCGGAAACCGGTGAGCTTGGTGCGGGTGTCGGGATTGGAAAAGTCGATATTGCCCGGCAGCACCGGCGCGCGCGCCGAGCGATAGAAAGGATTTGGCACCAGAACCGTGTAACCCATCGCCGCGAGGCGGTGGCCCATGTCGCGGAAGGCCGGACGCAGACCCATGATGTCGGTCCAGATCAGGACGGCAGGATGCGTGCCTTGCGCGGGATGAAACAGCACCGCGTCGCATTCGCCATCTGGCGTTTTCACCATCACGTCCTTTTCCGCCACATTGTCTTGCGCCAGCGCGGGGCTGGCGGCCAGCCCCGCCGCGCCCAGCGTCATCAGGCCGAAGCTCCGGCGTGAAACGCGCGTGTCGGTGACCAGTCCGGGGTGAATGAATTCATCGCACATGTTCTTTTTCCTCCCAGGTTCGATTTGCCGCTATGCCGCCGACTATATCATGGCGCGGTAGCGATTGAAGGCGGTGAAACCCGGTGTTAGCACGCCGTTTCACTTTTCTTGAGGTCCCGAAGACCGCGAAAGGTAGCTCGGCAGTTCCCGCTCGAATTCCGGGAAATGGCGGGAGATCGCCGTGATGCCGAAACGCCGGAGAATGGATTCCTTGGGTTCGCGGTCGAGCAGGAAGCGGAAGGCCGCCTCGAGGCAGCGTTCGGGCGTATGCCGTCCCGCCGTCAACCGTTCGCAGGTTTTTCGGTCCATCGTCACATGATGGCGGCTCTCGCTGCCGGATTCTCGGATCACAACCTCGAATTCGGATTCGTTATTCTGGTTGATCTCGATCATGCGCGATCCACACTCGAAAGTCCGCGAGTCCGGGCTACCCCGGGATGATGAGGCGATCCAGAAAGTCGGGAACCGGACGGTTGATCGAAACAAGGTAAGTCGCCATGGCACCGGCAACTTTAGCCACTGCCGGTCGTCTGGTCATCCGTTCACGCCAGGCAACGAGATTGGGCGTCTCATCGGTCATGGGCGCTCCCTTGCGGGCGCCGAAAAGCTGCGCCATGTAAAATGCGATATCGGCAAAGGAATAATCGCCCGCCAAGTACGCACGATCCGATAGAGTCTGTTCCATCTCGCGATAGAATTGCGCCGCCGCGTTTCGGGCGGCGAATGCGCGGGGTCATCGGGCGTTTTTTCCAGGCCCATCAGGCGGATGATATGTGAGAAGTAAATTTCGTCCGAACGATGCTCAAGCTGCCGCGCCAGCGCTCTCCTCGCAGGTTGTTTCGGCCAAAGGGCGGGTTCGGGCTTCAAGTCTTCCAGATATTCGAAAATCTGGGTAGAATCGAAAAGCTCGAGATCTCCGTCAATCAACACCGGTACCTGTCGCTTCGGATTGATGCGCAACACGTCGGGATGCCTTGGGTCGTAACCGCGCTCGGGATCAAACGGAACCATCACCAGCTCGAAGGCGATTGCTTTCTCCAGCGCGGCAATCTCAATCTTCGCGCCGAACATGCTGAGAGGCCCCGAAAAAATCTCCATCTTGAAAATCCTGCGCCGTTTGATGAATCTCTGGGTGATTTATAATTATCCGGACGAAAATCCGAAGAACGGAATCGCGGTGCCCAAGAGCGACAGCGCCAAGTCAAAAGCGGGCATCGGCGGGTGCTATCTCTTTGGCCTGCGCCGGCTGCTCGCCAGCATGGCCCCGCCGAACACCAGAAGCACGCATCCCCAACCGAGATTGACATTGAATCCAAGCGAACGCGCATAGATCGCGGGATCACTGATCAGCCCATAGCCGATCAGCACCAGGGCGAGAGCGGTGAACAGGATACCGATAGGCAAGCGAAGATCCAGTCCCATGTCTCACCAGAAAACAAGATTGAGACACAGCGCGGCGGCCAGAACCAGAGGGGCAAGAAGCGCGGGGCTGAGATACCACGCCACCGGTTCTTCGCGCTCTCGTTCGGTCAGTGAATAAACCAGGCCGCGCAACTCTGCGGCAGGACGGGGCGCTGTGGCGAGGCTGACCAGCAACGTCACGGCGAAACAAATGGTCCAGGCGACGATGGCGGTGGCAAAGTCCTGCGCCATTTCGCTGGGATAGGCGTGCGCGACAAAGAGCCAGCCGCCCTTGATCCCCGGAACGCCATGTTCGGAGATCGTCATGCCGTGATGGAGCGCTGCCACGATTGTGCCGCTGAGAAGGCCGACGAATGCGCCATGCCCTGTCGTCCGTTTCCAGAACATGCCGAGCAGAAAGGTGGCGAATAGGGGCGCATTGACGAAGGCAAAGACCAGTTGCAGCAGGTCCATGATGTTGTTGAACCGGGCGGCGAGATAGGCGGCGGCGATCGACAGCAGCACGCCTACGACGGTAGCAAGCCGGCCGACATGCAGATAATGCGTGTCCGCCGCTTTGGGTCGGATATGCGCCTGATAGAGGTCGTACGTCCAGACGGTATTGAACGCCGTCACGTTGCCCGCCATGCCGGACATGAAGCTCGCCATCAACGCGGTGATCCCTAGTCCCAGAAGGCCGGTCGGCAGATACCGCGCTAGCATCAAGGGCATGGCGAGATCGTAATTGAGCGATCCGTCCGGTTTCAGGGGAAACGTGATTCCTCCCGCCCGGCGGGTCAGGCCCATGGCGATCATCCCCGGAAGTATGACCAGGACGGGAAAAAGCAGCTTGGGAATGGCGGCAATTAGGGGTGTTTGCCGCGCCGCCGGCAACGAATGGGCTGCCATTGCCCGCTGCACCAGAAGGAAATCGGTGCACCAATAGCCAAACGACAGAACAAACCCCAAGCCCATCACGATGCCGAACCAGCCCACGCCCAGCGGGTTGGCAGCGGCGCTGCCGGTGTGACGCCAGACAGTGGTGAAGGCGTCCGCCGCAAAACCCCGCTGCTGCGATATCTCGGCCAGGTTCGCGACAAGCCCCGGCCAGCCGCCGATATCGATCAGCCCAAGAATGACGACTGGAGCAAAGCCGAACACGATCAGGAAGAATTGCAGCACTTCATTGTAGATGCCCGAGGTGAGGCCGCCCATGAAGACATACAGAAGCACGACGCCGGCCGAGAGCCAGATGCTCGCATCAAATGGCCATCCCAGGAGAAGATTGAGCAAGAGGCCCATGGCATACATGGAGATGCCAGACGAAATAACAGTCATGAAGGCAAAGGTTGCCGCGTTCAGCACCCGAGTTTTTTCGTCAAAACGCAGCCTGAGATATTCGGGAACGGAGCGCGCGCGAGAGCCATAATAAAGCGGCATCATGAAAAGGCCGAGAAATACCATCGCCGGAATGGCGCCGACCCAATAGAAATGGCTGGTGGCCAGACCATATTTCGCGCCCGACGCGGCCATGCCGATCACTTCCTGCGCGCCCATATTCGCCGACATGAAGGCCAACCCCGCGACCCAGGCGGGAATGGTGCGGCCGGAGAGGAAAAAATCTTCGCTGGTTTTGGTGCGCCGCCTGAGCGCCCCGCCGGTTGCGATCACGACAAGCAGATAAAGCCCGATGATCAGGCCATCCACCACCGTGAGCTTCATCGCGCTTCCCCGCCCGGCTCTTTATGCTATCATCGTATGATAGGATGTAAAACGATGTCAACGAAACGCACGCCAAAAGCATCCCGCCAGCCGGCCCCGCATGCCGGGGTCGAGGTTCGCGGCCGCAGTCTTCTTTGGTCCGTGGTGGACGAGGTCGGACTGCGTATCTTGAACGGTACCTACGCGCCGTCCCACGCGCTGCCTACGGAGCCCGAACTGATGGCGGAGCTTCGCATCAGCCGGACGGTCTTAAGGGAAGCGATAAAAATACTGGCGGCCAAGGGGCTGATCGTCTCGCGGCCAAAAAGCGGCACGCATGTCAGGCCGTCGCGGCATTGGAATCTTCTCGACCCGGTCATCCTGGACCTTTATTGCCGCGTCTATGACTATTCCGAATTTGCCCAGAACTTCCAGAAATTGCGGGTCATCATCGAGCCCGAAGCCGCCGCCATGGCAGCCGGTCAGCGCAACGAACGCCAGTTGCGCGCGCTCGACACGGCCTATGCGGCCATGAAGGCGGCAGGCAATATCGCCGATTGGACCGGCGCCGATCTCACTTTCCATGAAGCCATTCTTGAGGCGACGGGAAATCCCTTCATGCAGCCCTTGGGCTCCCTCATTCGCGCGGCCTTGGATACCCTGCTCTTCCATTCGGCAAAGACGTCGGCAAATCCATTCGATTCCCTCAGCGATCATGGCGCGGTGCTCGAGGCCATTCGCCGGCGCGATCCCGCCCAGGCACGTGAGGCGATGAACCGGCTGCTGGCAAGCACGGGATTGTCTATTTCCAGAGCGGTCAAAAGCGCGCGCCATCATTCCGCGGCGCGGGCGGGAGAAGCGCGACATCTATGAACGCCATCACCCGAATTGAAACGTTCCGCGTCGCTCCCCGCTGGCTTTTTGTGCGTGTCGAGACGCAAGAGGGGACCGTCGGTTGGGGAGAAGCCAGCCTGGAAGGACATGC
>DATNFZ010000084.1:0-2582 GCA_035606155.1 Rhizomicrobium sp.
CGCGCCGCGCCCTCCACCACCGCCGGGGTGATCGCGGGCCTCACGCAAGGCACGGCGGTGGCGATCCTGGACACCCAAGGCAATTGGGACCATGTCGAGGTCGTGATTTCCGGCGGGACATCACGCCAAGGTTGGGCCTACGGAAGTTATATCGGCGCCACAAGCAAAAGCCCCGCTGCCAGGCCCCTGACCGGGCGGTGACGCAACCGCGCCTTTGTGCTATCCGTTATCTTGCATTCTTCGCCAATTTCGCGCCGGAGGTTCCCATGGTCACCCTCAAGATCAATGGCGAGCAACATGATCTCGATGTCGAAGCCGAGATGCCGCTGCTCTGGGCGCTGCGCAATGAAATCGGCCTCACCGGCACCAAATATGGCTGCGGCATCGCCCAATGCGGCGCCTGCACCGTGTTGATGGATGGCCATCCGGTCCGCTCCTGTTCGCTGCCGGTCTCCGGCGCCCAGGGCCATGAGATCACCACCATCGAAGGGCTTTCGCACAATGGCACCTTGAACAAGGTGCAGCAGGCCTGGATTGCCGAAGACGTGCCGCAATGTGGCTATTGCCAGTCCGGCCAGGTCATGTCGGCCACCGCGCTGTTGAACCGCACGCCCGATCCCGACGATTCCGATATCGACGCGGCGATGGCGGGCAACATATGCCGTTGCGGCACTTACGTCCGGATTCGCCGCGCCATCCGCCGCGCCGCCGGAAAGGTGTGAGGCCATGACCAAGCGCGCCCCCGAATATTCCCGCCGTCAAATCCTGGTCACCGGTGCCACTCTGAGCGGCGGCCTGGCGCTGGGCCTGTTCATTCCCGGCACCGCGCGCGCCGCCGCGCCGGAGTTGGAAGCGCGCTACTGGGCAGATGACGCGCACGATCCCAATGAAGTCAATGCCTGGGTGGTGATCGAACCCGATGACACGGTAACTTTGCGCTGTCCGATGGCCGAAATGGGCCAGGGCACCGGCTCCGGCTTGCCGCTTCTTCTCGCCGAAGAGCTGGAATGCAAATGGGATAATGTGAAAGTCGAGTTCGCGTCGGTCAATCGCAACATCCGCGAGAACACGCTTTATGGCGATATGCTGACCGCGGGCAGCCGCGGCATCCGCACCACCTGGTCCTATGTGCAGCAGGGCGGCGCTTCGGCGCGGGAGCGGTTGATCCAGGCGGCGGCGGCTAGATGGAAGGTGCCGGCCAGGGATTGCATGGCGCGTGAGAGCAAGGTCTTCCATCAGCCTAGCGGCCGCTCCCTGCGCTATGGCGAACTGGTCAAGGACGCAGCCAAGATTCAACTCGCCGCCGAACCGGCGATCAAGACCCCGGAGCAATTCAAGCTGGCCGGCAAGCGCCATCCGCGCCTGGACTCGGCCATCAAATCCACCGGCCAGGCCAAGTTCGGCATCGACACCCGCGAAACGGACCAACTTTACGCTTCGATCATGTCCTGCCCCGTGTTCGGCGGGAAGCTGGTCTCGGTGGACGACAGCGCCATCCTGAGCGCGCGCGGCATCAAGCAGGTCGTGAAACTGGACGACGCGGTGGCGGTGGTCGCCGACAATTACTGGCGCGCCAACGAGGCGCTCAAAAAATTGAAGATCACCTGGGATGGCGGCGCGGCGGCCAGGACCAACAGCGTTCAATTTGCCCAGGAATATCGCGACGCCCTGGACGGCCAGCTGGTGGCGGCGCGCAATGACGGTGATGCCAAAGGCGCCATCGCCAGGAGCAAACACGTGGTGGAGGCGGTCTATGAAACCCCGCTTCTCGCCCACGCCACCATGGAGCCCTGCAACGCCACGGTGCATCTGCGGGACGACCGGCTTGACGTTTGGATGGGATCGCAGTCCGCGCTGGACAACGCCAAATTGGCGGCCAGGGAAGCCGGATTGAAGCCGGAGCAGGTCTATTTCCACCAGCTTTATCTGGGCGGCGGGTTTGGCCGGCGCACCTTCGGCGACGAATTGCGCGATGCCGTGCGCGTGGTAAAGCGCGGCAACATCCGCCAGCCCTTGCAACTGCTCTGGTCGCGCGAACAGGACATGCATGCCGACCGCTATCGCCCGCAATCGGCGATCCGGCTGAAAGGCGCGCTCACGCCCGACGGCAAACTGGAAGCGATCTTCATCCAAAGCGCCTGCGGCTCGATCGCGCGTTCGACCGGCCGGCCGGTGCCGGACGGTATCGACTTCACCGCGCTGGAAGGAATCGGGCCTTCGGTGCCCTATAACAAGATCCCCAACTGGTACACCGGGCAGGTGCTCAAGAACACCCATGTGCCGGTGGCCTATTGGCGCTCGGTGGGCGGGTCCCAGAACTGCTTCTATCTGGAAAGCTTCATCGACGAACTGGCGCATGCCGCGGGCAAGGATCCGCTGGAATTCCGCAAAAGCCTCACCGACCGCGTGGATTCGCTGGCCGTCTTGAACAAGCTGGCCGAGATCAGCGGCTGGGGCAAACCCCTGGGTGCGGGCCGCGGGCGCGGCATCTCGCTGGTGGACAATCATGAAGCGGTGGGCGGCCAGGTTGCGGAAGTGACCGTGCAGCCGTCCGGCGAGGTGAAAGTCGATCGCGTTTTCGC
>DATNFZ010000085.1:0-2447 GCA_035606155.1 Rhizomicrobium sp.
GGAAACCGTTCATCACCGACATGACGATGATGAGCGTGGCGACCCCCAGCGCGATCCCCACCAGCGAAAAGCCCGAGATCACCGAGACGAAGCTTTCCTGCCGCTTGGCCCTCAAATAGCGCAGCGCCAGCATCCATTCGAAGGGCGCAAAGGCCCCGACTTTCCTTGATTCTGCCATGGCGCTCCGAAGGTAAGGGGCCGGCGCCCCCGCGTCCACTTGCTTATGGAACGGCACGCCTCGACCGGCTAAGAGACGCCGGAACAAAGATCCGGGTCCCCGATGCAGCGCGCCTTGAACGTCACCCGCGAACGCTTCGCCGACTGGTACCAGGCGGTGGTGCGCGACGCCGACATGGCGGAAACCAGCCCCGTGCGCGGCGCCATGGTGATCAAGCCCTGGGGCTATGGCGTGTGGGAATTGATCCAGCAGGAGTTGGACCGCCGCATCAAGGCAACAGGTCACGAGAATTGCTATTTCCCTCTGTTCATCCCGCTCTCCTTCATCGCCAAGGAAGCCGAGCATGTGGAGGGCTTCGCCAAGGAAATGGCGGTGGTGACCCATCACCGCCTCAAGCTGATCGACGGCAAACTCCAGCCCGATCCCGAGGCCAGGCTAGAAGAACCGCTGGTGGTGCGCCCCACTTCCGAGACCATCATCGGTGACGCCTTTTCCCGCTGGATCAGAAGCCACCGCGATCTGCCCCTGCTCACCAATCAATGGGCCAATGTGGTGCGCTGGGAGATGCGGCCACGCCTGTTCCTGCGCACCACCGAATTCCTCTGGCAGGAAGGCCATACCGCCCACGCCACCGAAGCGGAAGCGGTCGAGGAGACCCACCGCATGCTGGAAGTTTATCGCAGCTTTGCCGAGGAGATTCTGGCGATGCCTGTGATCGCAGGCGAGAAGCCGGAGCATGAGCGTTTCCCCGGGGCGGTGAACACCTATTCCATCGAAGCGATGATGCAGGACGGCAAGGCACTCCAGGCCGGCACCTCGCATTTCCTGGGCACCCATTTTGCCGAAGCCCAGGACATCAAATTCCAGGACGAAGCGGGCACTCTCACCTACTGCAACACCACCAGTTGGGGCGTCTCCACCCGCCTGATCGGCGGCCTGATCATGACTCACGGTGACGATGACGGCTTGCGCCTGCCCCCTGCCATCGCGCCCCGCCAGATCGTGGTGGTGCCGATGTTGCGCGACAAGCCCGAAGACGCCGAGGTCTTGGCCTATTGCCAGAATCTGGTGAAGGCGCTCACGGGCATGACCGCGTTCGGCCAGCCAGTGCGCGCCTTTCTTGACACCAAGAAGATCAAGTCGGCGGAGAAACGCTGGAACTGGGTGAGGCGTGGTGCGCCCCTGATCGTGGAAATCGGACCGCGCGATGCCGCCGCCGGCCAGGTCACCTATATGCGCCGCGACGATCTGCGCGACGGCGACAAGATCAAATCCATCGCCAAACCGCGGGTGGATTTCATCGAGGGCGCGGTGCAGCTTCTGGCCGAGATCCAGGCAGGCCTCTATGCCGACGCCAAGGCGCGGCTGGACGGCAATATCAAGACCGGCCTCACCAGCTTCCACGACGTGGCGAAGCATTTCGGCGACGACGAGGAAAGCTTCAAAGGCTGGGTGCGGGTGGCCTGGTCGAAGCCGCAGGGCGCCGAGCTGGACGCAATCGAACAAAAGCTAAAATCGCTCAAGCTCACCATCCGCAACGCGCCCGAAGATCAGCCCAAATCCTTCGGAACCTGCGTTTTCACCGGTGCGCCCGGTGTCGAAGAGATTTTGATTGGCCGGGCCTATTAACGATTGCGCATCGCCTTACCGGTTACAAAGCTTTGTCTTGCGGGGTGATGGTCCTTGCGTCACCCTGCCGGTTTGACATGGGCAGGGAAGGCGCATCCATGGTCAGACTTGGAACGGTCCTCGCATCCACCGCAGGATTGGCGGTCGTGTTTCTGGCAAGCGTGCTGCCTGCGTCGGCGATGATTGCCTGCAACAAATCCGGCGAATGCTGGCATGTGCGGGAATATTACGTGTTCCGGCCGGAATTCGGCATCACCGTTCACCCCGACAATTGGCGGCCCGACCGGCATGAGCATGTCCGGTGGCGCGATCACGAGGGGCGCGGCTATTGGCACAAGGGCGTCTGGATCGTCTTTTGATTTTCAGCGCGCCTTGCGCAGATCGATCTTAGCGCGCTCCGCGCGGGGCGCGCTTCGCGCGGGGTCTGATCCTTAGCGCGCTTCGCGCGCGGGGCAGGCCGGTCTGGGATTGACGATCGCGTCCACGTCTTTCCGATTCAGTTCGGCATAGGCTTGCGGCTCGGCCGGGGCGTGATGTTTTGCGGCGCGGCCGCCCAGCGGCACCACAATGCTGTCCGGCACGGGAACCTTGGCGGTTGGAATGTCGGCAGACATCACCGGATTGCCGTTCACATCGGCGC
>DATNFZ010000086.1:0-9041 GCA_035606155.1 Rhizomicrobium sp.
TGGTCATCCTTATCAACGATCCGGGCAACGAGGACGCCAATCCCGATCCCGCCTTCTTCAAGGGGCGGGCGATGACCTATTACGGCCGCTGGACCTACAAATACGAAGAGGCCGCGCGCCATGGCGCCGTCGCCGCCATCATCGTGCATGAGACCAAACCCGCCGCCTATCCGTGGCAAGTGGTGCGCTCGTCCAATGGCGCGGCCAAGCTGTGGCTGGAGGCGGCCGACAAGAACCAGTCCGCCTTGCCGATCGATAGCTGGATCACGCTCGACACCGCCAAGGATTTGTTCGGCCGCGCCGGGCTCGATTACGAAAAGCTCAAGGCGGCGGCGAACAGGCGCGGCTTCAAGGCGGTGCCGATGACGGGCGAAAGCCTCACCGTTGCCGCTCATTCCACCATCAGCCACCTTCAGACCCGCAATGTGGTGGGCATCATTCCGGGCAACACCCATCCCGGCGATATCGTGATGTTTTCGGCGCATTGGGATCATCTGGGCCGCAAGGACAATCTGGCCGGACCGGACAAGATCTATAACGGCGCGGTGGACAATGGCATGGGCGTTTCCATGATCTCGGAGCTGGCGGAGAAATTCGTCCATGAGCCGCCACCTGAGCGCTCGCTGGTGTTCGCCTTCTGGACCCTCGAAGAACAGGGCCTGCTGGGCTCGGAATATTTCGCCGAGCATCCCATCTGGCCGCGCAATCACATCGTGGGCGTGATCAATCTCGATGGCGACGGCCCGCGCCCGCGCTCGCATGACATCGAGGCGTCAGGCACCGGCCAGTCGGAAATGGAAGACGTATTGAAGAAGGCGCTGGCCACCCAGCACCGCACGCTCTCGCCCGATGCCGAACCGGAGAAGGGCGGCTTTTACCGCTCCGACCATTTCAGCCTGGCAAAGCTCGGCATTCCCGCCATCAGCCCCGGCGGCGGGCGCGATCTTCTGGTCGGCGGCAAAGTGGCCGGCCAGAAGCTGGCCGACGACTATAACGATCACCGCTATCACCAGCCCAGCGATGAATGGCGCGCCGACTGGGACCTGTCGGGACCGGTGGAAGACATGCAGGCCTATTATGTGGCGGGCAAGAATCTGGCCAATAGCGATTCCTGGCCCAACTATTACAAGGACAGCGAATTCCGCGCCGCCCGCGACAAGGACATGGCGGCGAAGCGCTAGAACATGATCCATCCAGCGCCGAGGCCGGGGCTCTCTGTTCCCGGCCATTCGGGGGGCTATTTCTTGATGTACATCTGGCACCACCCGTTCGGGCTGACTTTGCCAGCCACGATCTGGCAGGAGGCGGGCGGCTGGAAGTGTTCGCAGGTGGCGCACTGGGCGCCCTCCTTCGGCTTGGCCTGATAAAGCGCGGCCTTCTGTGTCATCTTCGCGACGGCGGACTTCAGCGAGCCGCCAAGCCCCGCCGCAATAGTGGCGGTGAAGACGGCTGCACGGGTCAAGAGATCGCGCCGAGAAACCGGCGCCACGCGTTCATCTTTTTCGGAGTAGGTCATGATCTGGATATGATCGCGATGGCGCGGCGTTCCGTTCCTGCGAATCTGTGACGCTGCCATTGCCGGCGCGCGCTGGACGTTCCGGCTATTGTTCCGGCCGGTTGCTGTCTTGGCGCTATCGGTTGGGAGGAATCGAGACGATGTGCTCGGCCAGGGCGCGCCAGCGTCCCTGGCGCTTGACATAGGTGATGGTGAAGCGCAGCGGCGCCACTGGCGGCTTGGTGGCGCTGTGGAAGGTGTCGGTGCCGACGATGATGGCGGTGTCGCCATCGACGATCACGCTGGTGTCGGTCAGGTCTTGCGTCTGGGTGGGATCGACTTCGCCCCTGGTGATGCCCTTGATGAAGCTTTCTTTGTTGCCCGGCTTGCCCGCCGCATAGGTGGTGATGAAATTGTCGTCCAGGATGTCGCGCAGCGCCGCGGCGTCATGCTTGTTCTCGGCGGCGATGCATTGATTGGTCCTGTCGATCACCTCCTGCTTGGCGTCGCCCTCGGCACTCGCGGGCGCGCAAATGGATAATCCGGCGGCCAGCGCCAAACCCAGCAATTGGCTTTTCATGCATCCCCTCCGGCTTGCCTTGGAAACCATAGGCCCCGGCACGATGGCGCGCAATTTGAGCCGTGAACCTCAATAGGGCTTGCCGTCCTTGTGCACAAAGCGGCCGTCCTTGTTGCTGCTCATCAGGTCGATGTCGGAACAGGTGGTGAGGTCATCGCGCTGGCGCGAGCCCATCTCCAGATAGACCGCTGTCCGCTTCGACCGGTTGATCATGTGATGGCCATTGCCGGAATTCTTGGCGAAGGCCGCACAATCGCCCGCCTTGAGCACCGTCTCGCCGCCATCCTCGACCAGAACCAACTCGCCCTCGATCACATAGACGAACTCGTCCTCGTGGCTGTGCCAGTGGCGCTGGCTCGACCAATTGCCCGGCGGCAGGTGCATCAGGTTGACGCCGAAATCGGTGAGGCCGCCCGCGTTGCCGACCCGTTGGCGGATGCGGTCTGCGCAAGGTGCCGAGAAGGGCGGCGGATAGCCAACGCCCCTGACTTCGGGCACGGCGGCAAGATCGATCTTGGGCATGGCGCCTCGCTGGGTTCAGTCCAGCAAGGCCATTACCGCAACGGGTGCTGCCGGGCCATGCAGTATTTCTCGAATTCCTCGCCGCCCAGTTGGAAGCTCATGGCCGCCTGCCAGCGGGCGATGAAATCGGCGTCCGGGGCGGGGGCCGGGTCCAATTGATCGAGCCCGAAGATCACCGTTGCGCCCACCGCCAGGGGATGCCTGGGCCCGGGCGCGGGCACGCGTTCCACGGCTTTCAGCGCAAATGAGGTAATGGTCCCAGCCATGCGACACCCCGTTATTGTCCCGGAAACGGAGGGGCGGGGAGGCGGTTGCGGCGGTTCCCTTCTATCCACAGAAATCGCGCCGGCGCACGAAGATTCAGGGACGAGGCCTCAGCGGATATAGACCGTCATGCCCTCATAGATCCGGGTTAGTTGTCCGCAATTGGGACAATTGAGGCTCTTGCCGTGATGATGGCGCTCCAACCGGTCTTGCGTGTCGGCGTCCACTTTGTCGGGCAGCTCGGCATAGACCAGCATGTTGTTGCAGCCCAGGCCGTTGCATCGGATCGAGAGATACTTCTTTCCGGAGGTTACTGAGGACGGTGCTGGCGGCATGGTGGCAAATGTTGCCGAAAAATATTGCGGAAAGGTAATTGCATCGCTGCCGGCCCGTCTTGGCCAGGCCTGCCTCCCCCGCCGGCACGCTTCGTATGCCCGGGGGAGGAGGGCCATGGTTCTGAGAGGAACGCTTAAGTCTTACTCTTCGCCAGCGCCTGCGCCATCTTCAAATGCTTCTTCAAGGTGGGAAGCTGCTCGGCCGCCATGGTGCTGGCCGGGCCGTTCTTGGCGTCGGCTTCGGCCTGGAATTTGTCGATGTCCTTCTGGTGGTCGTCCACCATGAAAGAGGCGAATTCATTGTCGAAGTCCGCGCCCTTCATGCCTTTGAGCTTCTGCATCTCGGCGTCGGCATCGGCTGACGTCGCGGTTGGCGGCGTGACGCCGACCTTTTGGGCGACCTGGTTCATCTGGTCCTTGGCCTTGCTGTGGTCGGAAACCAGCAATCGGCCGAAACTCCTGATCGCGGCGGAGTGGCCTTGATCCTGGGCCAGCTTGCCCATCTGGATTTCCGAATTGTCGCCCTTGATCGCGTCGCTGACGAAATCGGATGGCGAAGGGGCCGGTACGGCATAAGCGGCGGTCGCCGCGGCAAATGAAAGTGCCAGAACAGGGATGATCACGCGCATGAAACACTCCTTATGGTTGAGAAGCCAGTGGTGCCCCGAGCGTCAGAGTCGAATTGCCGGCTGCCAGGCTGCCGGAAACGAAGCCGCTGGCAGGTGTCATCCCGGCACGCTGTTGGGAGCGAGGCCCGGTGCCGCCCTGGCCCAGATCGATGGCATCGGCGCAGGTTCCTGCCGCAAGGCCTCCCGCCTGTCCCCACGCGGCCGCGGAGAGAGCAACCAAACCCGGGCAGACGGCGAGCACCATGGGCATGGTATGGGAATGATCGGTCCCTGGTGAAGTTGCCGGGTTCCGCCGCAACGCGATCGGCCGGGCAATCAACGTTTGTTGAGTTCGGCGATGGCGGCGCCGAAACCCGAGACGCCTCCGCGCCAGCGCGAAGACGTCGTGAGCGCGGCAATCGCCACCGCGCAGAAGAAAATGACGAATGCGCACCAAACCAGCATCCTCTTGCCGGACATGCGAAGCCTCGCCAAAAATACGGAATACCTGTTTCTGTAACGGGCTGGCCGGGCGCTTGTTCACCCGCGCTGGGGCCATTAGGTTGGGGCGAGGGGAGTGAATTTGCACCGGAACATCTTGATCGCACTGGTTGCCGTCCTCACCGGCGCGCCGTTCCCTTTGGCGGCACAACCTCTGCCCGGCGATCGCCTGATTGTGCCTGGCGTGCGGATCGGCGCCGCCGAGCTCATGCCCGCCGACCAGGGCGCGCTGGAACGCGCCTTGGGCGCGCCGGACCAGACCGACCGCCGCGGCGATCATGATGTCTATCGCTATGGCGCGGACCAATTGGTGGTCGATTTCGACCTCGTTCTGGATGCGCCGTTCGAAATCTCCACCACCTCGCCCCTCTATCGCACGCGGGATGGCTTGGGTGTGGGGAGCCCCCTGACCACGATCCGCGCGCGGCTTGGCGCGGCCATTTGCCAGGGCGGCGATGATGCGGGCGAAGGATTGCTGGCCTACGATTCGATCTGGTTTTTGTCGTCGCGCGGAATCGTGAGCAGAGTTTCGATCCGCGCCAACGTGAATCCCACGACGCTCAGCGCCGGTTCCATCGCCTGCCGGTGACCGTTCAGCCGGAGTGGCCGATCTTGACGAACAGGCGCATCACGCCTTGCAGACCCTCGAACTGGCTGTAGGCGTCGGCCAGCAAAAGGAACAGCGCGGCATGGATCCAGGCCTTGCGCGGTCCGAATTCTTCCAGATGCCGTTGCAATCGGCCCGCGAAAGGCGAAGCCACCGTGAAAAGCATGACCATACCGACGCCCAGCACGATGCCGGCAAGAATGTCAGTGGGATAATGGTATCCCAAAGCGGTACGGCAGATGCCGGCGGTAAGGAAGGACCAGGCATAAGACAAAACCCCCGCCAGCCGCCATTCCAGGAAGATCACGGTGGAAAGCGCGAAGTACAGGGTGGCGGTATCGCTGGGAAAGGAATTCATCCGGCCCCAAGCGACTGCATCCTGATACTTGGCTTGATAGAGGTGGAGAGCCGGATTGAAGAAGGGCCGGATGGTCAGATGCAGATGTTTCTGCAGCAACACCGATATCAGGGTCGCCAGGCAGGCCCCCGCCAATCCCAGCACCATGCGCCCGCGATCGGCAATATGGTCGGGTGAGAACCACAGCACGATCAGCGGAACGAACACCGGAACTCCGCGCGCGATGGGATTGAGCGCGAGCCCGCTGACGAACTTGCCCAACCACAAATGCGACCGGAGCAGGCCGTTGAGCAACAGCACCAGTTCCGTATCGAAATGTCCCACCATGCAATTGCTCAGCGTACGGCCCGTTCGGCCTGTCACAAAAACGGCATCGAATTATCATCGTTCCGCCGCGCAACTTTTTTGGCGCATAAACCGCGGAGAAAAAAGCATTCCGCGCTGTCGGAGCGCAATGATGCGCCGGGCAACTTTGGCGCGTATCGATGCGGGAAACATCGGAACAAAAGTTTCGTGGCCGCAAAAAAAATCGCGCAGGGAACATCGCAGCGAATCAATCTCCAAGCGCGACGGCATGCGCGCAACCCAGGCAACAATCACTTTGTGTGAACGTTTTCTGCCCAGCCGAAAGACGCGGGATCGTCGCCCGCCGGGTCCTCCTCGTGGTTCGCATCACGTGGGCCTGTAGCTTAGGTGGGAGAGCAGTCGGCTATGAGTGAGGCCGGTTATTCCGGCCTCACTCCCGGGCGGGGGAACTCTTTCCCACCCAGCGAGTTGCGCATTTGCCTCTGCAAAGGGTGGACAATGCGGAACCAGATTCTCGGGCCTGCGGCAGCGATCGCTTTCAGCGCGATGTTCTCGTCCGCCGCGTGCGCGCAAGCGAATGGCTATTTTACTCTCGACCAGGCCACCGCGGGCGCCGATATCTACGCGAACAAGTGCGCCAGTTGTCATGGCGCACAGATGGAAGGTTATATCGGTCCTTCGCTTCGGGGGCACGCTTTCCAGGTGATCACCAGCCGGCAAGCGACGGCCGACCGGTTGCTGCTGATCATTTCCCGCAACGAACCGCAGGACAATCCCGGCTCGCTCACGGACGAACAGGATGGCGATGTTCTCGCCTATATCCTGCAAGTGAATGGCTATCCCGCCGGCAAGGCAAAATTGTCGGCGTTCACGGCGCGCCAGCTGAACCTCACCGCCGGACGTTGAGGACAAGTACTCTCGAAGCTAGGTCGTGACCCCTCCTCCCCTTCGGCGCGAAGCGCCTGGAAGGGGAGATGCCCGTAGCAGCGCTTGCGATGCGTAGGGCGGAGGGGATCAAAACATCACGGCGCATCCATATAGCGCGCCTTATAGGCATCCCACTCGGCTTTCGACTTGCAGGCTTTCGCTTTCGCTCCTACCGGCTTTTCCTCGCAAGTCGCGACGCGCGCCACCTTGGCCGCTTGCGCATTCTGGACGAAGAAACTGCCCAGCCGGCGCCCTTCAAACGCATCCTCCACCGTCTCGAAGGTCGAGGCATTGTCCTGGCCGGAGGTGTCGTAGATGTTGACCAGCATGTAACAGCGGCCCAGCTTCGGCGCATAGTGATTGGTGTAGGTGTTGATCACGTTGGCCTTGCGCGGATAGTCCGCCGAGCGGAAGGCGCGCGCCGCCTGTTCGGCGCAGGTCTTTTGCAGCTCCAGCATTTTGGCCTGGTCGTCCAGGCTGGGCGGCGGATCGGCGCGCGGCTGGGACCTGCCACAACCGGCAAGGAGCAGCAGCAGAACCAGCGGCGCGGCGCGGAGTTTGTGGGACATTTCCCGCTTCGTGGAATGGCTCCCCGGTCAACGCCCCCGAAACCGGGCCGGTTCCCCCCCGGAAAGGTTCCCTGATCCTGTCCCATGGATTTCCCGTTCTGAAACAAAAAGTGGATGCCGACCCGCGCCGGGGGCACGGATTCCGGCGGATTGTCCCTTGGTACGGCTTATGCGGGAGACACAGCGAAACCGCTCTTAACTGTGTCGCCATGGATCACACCCCCCGCAATTCCTTGTTCGATTGGCTGAAGAAACCGGAGCCCGAATTGGCGCTGGCCGAACTGGAGCGCTCGACCACCCCCGATGCGCCCATGCGCCTGTTCATGCGCATCCAGACCGAGAGCGGTCCGCGCACCGTGATCGCGTCCGGCGTTACCGTCCAGGCGGCCATGCAGATCCGCGAAGCCCTGGCGCTGGCCGGCCATGATGCGGAGCTCGTCGATCAAGGCACGTTGCGCGAAACGGTCCCCGAGCGCGTCAAGCGCAAGCGGCTTGAAAAACTGCCCAAGCTTCACATGCTGGACCGCACCGCCCGCTACGCCTCCGGATAAAGGCTTGCGTCAGAGCAGGCCCAGCAGGGTCATGCAGAGAAAGCCCACCACCGCTGAGATCATGCCCAAGGACACGAACCAGGGCAGGGCGTCGCCCAGGCCTTTGGGATAGGACGCCCGCGGATAAGCGATCAACATGATACTGGCCCCCCGACCATTGCGGCGGGATGATGCGACATCGGGCCTGAAAAATACGTCACCCCAATGCTCCACAGGCCCTTAAGCCCGCTCAACCATCTATGGTGCTGAAATCGTGGACGCATCGCGGCCAGGAAAACCAATGGTTGCGGCCTTAACTTTGACCTGTGAATTTGGCTTATCCCCCTTTTACTATGTTGCGCAGGGTGTAATCCTGCACGCGCGTGGGTGGCGGCATGAGAACGATTTATCTTGGCATGACGTTGTTGCTGGCCGCGGGATGCACGCGGCTCGATGCCGTGCCGATTCAACCCACGCCATTTGCCGAGAAGGACTGCACCGCAGTCGCCATGGCCGCGGTGAAGGATGCCGCCCAGGACGAGTACGATGCCGTCATGCAGGATGTGGTGTACAAGAACAGCTACAATGCCTGCGAGCAGGCCAAGGCGCTGGCCAAGAAATAGCCCGCCGCATAATCATCGAAGATCACCCCGCCATTCCTCAAAAAGCCGCCAGTGGTCCGATTCCAACATTCGCATCCCGTTTGCGCCCGGCTTTTGCGAATGTTGGAATCAAAGGACCACTTCGCGCCAAGCAGGGTAGCGAATGTCAAATCCGCTCCACTAGCGGCCCACCCAGACCCGGCTGGCGGAATCCCATGTCAGCATGCCCGACATCGCGTGCGCGCGGCGGCCGAAGCGCGTATAGGCGATGGCGATTTTTGCCGTCACGCGCCGCACCGGACCGGCGAAGCCGGCGTCGTTGATCGGGCAGGTATATTCGAACCTCATGCGCGGGCCGACATCGAGATCGACATTCAGGGGGAAATTCTCTCCGCGCGCGATCCAGGCGCGGCCATCCTTCGCGTAGCCGGAAAGGCTTTGCGGCAGGCAGGTCATGTCCACATTCCTCAAGGTGACGGTGAAGGCGGGATTGAAAAGGACGAAGCGGATGGTGAGGGGATCATCCGCTGGAATCGGATCGGCGCGGATCACGGGCCCCAGCAATTCGTTATGCGCTGCGCCCGCGATGACCGCGATCACAACGATCGCCGCGAGCCACGCCAGCTTCGGAATTCGCCGCCCCATCGTGGCGAGGTTAGCCGCGGCGGATTCAATTTCAATCGCGGGACATGCGCCATATCAGCGCCACCGGCTGATTGCGCGCCGGGTGGACCAAAGATAGATTTGCGGCCATGGAGTGGGACCGGGTTCGCATCTTCCTGGCGGTGGCGCGCAGCGGCCAGATGTTGGCCGCCGCCAAAAGCCTTGGCCTCAATC
>DATNFZ010000087.1:0-34541 GCA_035606155.1 Rhizomicrobium sp.
GGAGGGGGTGGTCTATCCTCTGCTCCATGCGCTTGAGGCGGACGGCCTGCTTAAGACCCAACGTCGGCCGGTAGGCGGCCGCATTCGGGTCTATTACGCCCTCACCGCCAAAGGCATAAGGCGGCTGTTCGATCTGATGGATGAATGGCGGCGGCTGGGCGGCGCGGTGGAGCGGGCGTTGCGCGAAGCAGGTTGAAGCATCAGGGAAGCGTCGGCTCCAATCGTCCACCCACCCGCACCGGGGCGATCCGCGTGGCCAGGCCGCTCTTGCCGGTCTCCACAAACACGCCGCAGACCGTGGCCGGGCCGGTGGCGGGAGTGAAACGGCTGGTGGAGATTTTGCGGACAAAGCGCTGCAGCGGCTCGGTCTTGTCCATTCCGATCACCGAGTCGTAGTCGCAGCAGGCCCCCGCATCGCTCTGGTAGGCGGTGCCGCCCGGCAGGATCTGGGCATCGGCAGTGGGCACATGGGTGTGAGTGCCTACCACCAGGCTGGCGCGGCCATCGCAGAAATGCCCCATCGCCATCTTCTCCGAGGTGGCCTCGGCATGCATATCCACCACGATGGCGTCGGCGGCCTGGCCCAGCGGGCAGGCGGAGAGCTCGGCGTCCACCGCCGCGAACGGATCGTCCAGCGCATCCATATAGACCCGCCCCATCAGATTGATCACCAGCACGCTGCCATGGGGCGTCTGATAGAGATTGGCGCCCCGTCCGGGCGTGCCTTTGGGATAATTCTGCGGCCTCAGGATGCGGTCTTCGCCGTCGATATAGGTGAGAATCTCCTTCTGGTCGGCCCAATGATTGCCTGTCGAGATCACATCGATGCCCATGGCGAAGAATTCCTCGGCGATGGCGCGGGTGAGGCCGAAGCCATGCGCCGCATTCTCGCCGTTGGCGATTACCAGATCGGGCGCGAGGCGCGTCTTCAGCCGCGGCAATTCCGCCGCCGCCGCGTCGCGGCCCGGCTTGCCGATAATGTCGCCCAGAAACAGAAGCTTCATCGCGGAAATTCTTTCAGGCCACGCTCGGTCAAGATGGCGTCAAGCGGATGGTCGTGGCTGTCGTGCGGCAGGGTTTCCATTCTTTGTCCGCTATAAGCAATGCCCACGGCGCGGGCGCCGGCAGATGCGGCAAGCGTGCGGTCATAATAACCGCCGCCATAGCCAAGACGATGCCCCTGATCGTCATAAGCCAGAAGCGGCACCAGCAGAAGCCTGGGCATCACTTTGGGCCAATGCGCCAGGGGCGCATGGATGCCGTAACGGCCGGGCGACAATATCTCGCCATCAGGCACCAGATGAAAATCGAGCACGGCATCCTTGGCCGCGACGCGGGGAAAGGCGACGTGGCAGCCCATGCGGCCCAAGGCTTTCAGCAGCAAAGCGGGATCGGCTTCGTCCTGATGCGCGTGATACCCGCCCACCACGGTGGCGGGCGCAACCCGCAGCAGCAGGGCATGATCCGCCAAGGCGCGCGCGAAATCGGCGTCGCGCAATGAGGCTCGGCGCACCCGCGCCAAGGCGCGCAATTCGCCTTTATCGAGCATGGCGGACGGCACCGCATTCGCCGTTGGTGTTTGGATCCTCACGGGCCTGCAGTGCAGGTGGGCGCCATATGACCAGGGCCACGACCCCGGCCAGGGACAGCTCCCGGTGAGTACCATTAAGGCCCCTGGGCATCGCTAACCTGACGCGCGAGGCAGTCACCGTCCTGACACTAATCTAGGCGGCGGCGAGGTGAGCCGCAATCTGTTCCAGCCGGCTCGCCACGTTTTCCAGCGCCGCCACGGCGCGGGTTTCCGCAGCCTCAGCGCGTTCTTCCAGTTCCACCTTCACTGCCACATGCCCGGCGGCATCTTCCTTGCCGCCATGATGCTCGTCGGCGATCAGGATCGCCGCCATCAGCAAAAGCCGCGCATCGCCCACCTGGCCCACGGAACTCAAGACTTCGCGCGCCTTGGCGTCCACCAGATCGGCCAACTGGCGCAGATGCTCCTCTTCGCCTTCATCGCAGGCTATTGTGTACGCTCGGCCGTTCACCATCACATTTACTAGGGGCATTGCCTTGCGTCCTTTTTTTCCGGGTCGCACGGCCGACGGAAAACCGCGGCGCACTTTTCCTGGCCGATGCTCCCGGTGTAGGCGCGGCCTTTTAGCATCACATTCACGAAGGGCATCGGATCACCTTGCTAACGCTGCGCGAATTTCACTGATCGCCCCGTCCAGCCGGCCCTCGACCTCCTGGCTGGCGCTCCCCAACGCCGCCAATTCCTCCTCCAACTGGGCGATCCGGGCCAGAAGCCGCTCACGCTCCTCGGCCAGAGCCTCGAGCTCCGACCCATTCTGGCCGCGCCTGGCCGCTTCTTTGGCAGCCTTTTCCAGTGTTTCAAGAGCTTGGGCGAGGCGTTTCTCCGCCAAATCCAGCCGGCTCATATTTTTTCCATATCTCGAGGCCGCGAAAGACCTTAGGCCGCACCGGGAAAGAGGGTCAACGCATTTGCGTTAGCTCCTTGAAGGCCGCCCCTTGACGGCGGCAGACCCCCCTCGCTAAGGCCACCACGCCCTCACGGGAAACCGATCATGACCAATACCCAGGCTCCGCCGGAGCAGGCTCAGATTCGCCACCTCGCCAATGTGATCCGTATGCTCTCGATCGATGCGGTGGAAAAAGCCAAATCGGGCCATCCTGGGCTGCCCATGGGCATGGCGGACGCGGCCACGGTGCTGTTTTCCCGCTTCCTCAAATTCGATCCCGAACACCCGCATTGGCCCGACCGCGACCGTTTTGTCCTGTCGGCGGGCCATGGCTCGATGCTGCTTTATTCGCTGCTCTATCTCACCGGCTATCCGGAGATGACGATCGATCAGTTGGAGAATTTCCGCAAAGTGGGAAGCCGTACTGCCGGCCATCCCGAATATGGCCATGCGCCGGGGATCGAGACCACCACGGGGCCGCTGGGCCAGGGCCTCGGCAACGCGGTGGGCATGGCGATCGCGGAAGCGCATTTGCGCGCTCGCTTCGGCGAGGAGCTGGTCAATCACAAAATCTACGTGATCGCCAGCGACGGCGACCTGGAAGAAGGCATCAGCCACGAGGCGATCTCGCTGGCGGGCCATCTCAAACCCGACAACCTGATCGTTTTGTGGGACCACAATTCGATCACCATCGACGGCTCCACCTCGCTGTCGGAATCCACCGACATGATCGAGCGCTTCAAGGCGGCGGGCTGGATCACCGACGAATGCAACGGCCATGACGCCGCCGACGTGTTCCTCGCGCTGAGCGCGGCGCAAAATGCAAAAGGCCCGGTGATGATCGCCTGCAAAACCATCATCGGTTTCGGCATGCCCAACCGGCAGGGCACGCAGAAAGCCCATTCCGATGCGCCGGGCGCCGACGAAGTGGCGGCCACACGCAAGGAACTGGGCTGGGATTGTCCTCCTTTCGTAGTGCCTGACGATCTTCTCAACCAATGGCGCGCCATCGGCGCCCGAGGAAAAGCCGCTTATGCGGAATGGGAAACGTGCAAGAACGCCTCGCCCAGAAAAAAGGAATTCGACGACGCCATCGAAGCCCTCATTCCCAAAACGGTGCCGGACGGCCTGACCGCGCTCAAGGCGAAGATGAGCGCCGAGAAACCGGAAGCCGGCACCCGCAAACATTCGGAAAAGGCGCTGGAGGTGATCAATGGCGCGCTTTCCATCACCATTGGCGGCTCGGCCGACCTCACGCCCTCCACCAACACCAAGACCAAGAACATCACCGAGATGAAGCCGGGCGATTTCTCCGGCCGCTACATCCATTACGGCATCCGCGAACATGGCATGGCCGCCGCGATGAACGGCTTGGCGCTGCATGGGGGCGTGATCCCCTATGGCGGTACCTTCATGGTGTTTTCGGACTATTGCCGCCCTTCCATCCGCCTGGCGGCCTTGATGGGCATCCGCACCATCTTCGTGATGACGCACGATTCCATTGGCGTTGGCGAGGACGGCCCCACCCACCAGCCGGTCGAGCATCTGGCCGCGCTGCGCGCCATTCCCAATCTTCTGGTGATGCGTCCGGCCGATGGTGTCGAGACCGCCGAATGCTGGCAATTGGCGCTGGACCATGCGCGCCGGCCCAGCCTGCTGGCCTTTTCGCGCCAGGACGTGCCGACCGTGCGCACCACCCACATTGCGGAAAACCTCTCGGCCAAGGGCGCCTATGAATTGGTGGCCGATTCAGGCGCCAAGCTCACCTTCCTGGCCACGGGCTCGGAAGTGGGGCTCGCGGTTCAGGCCCGCGCCCTTCTGGCCAAGGACGGTATCCCGTCACGCATAGTTTCCATGCCCTCATGGGCCTTGTTCGAGGAACAAAGCCCGCAATATCGTCAAACGGTGCTGGGTCCCGGCACCGTGAAGGTTGCGATCGAGGCGGGCGTGCGCGAGGGTTGGGACCGGTATATCGGCGCCGACGGTGCCTTTGTCGGCATGCATTCTTTCGGCTCCAGCGGGCCGGCCAAGGATGTTTATAAACATTTCCACATCACGCCCGAGGCGGCGGCGCAAGCGGCCAAGACGGCGTTGAGTAGGCGTTAGGAGCAAGCGGCAATGGTACGGGTGGCAATCAACGGCTTCGGCCGCATCGGGCGGCTGGTGCTCCGGGCGATTGTGGAAAGCGGGCGGCGCGACATCGAGATCGTTGCCGTCAACGATCTGGGCCCGGTTGAGACCAACGCCCACTTGCTGCGCTATGACAGCGTGCATGGCCGTTTTCCCGCTTCCGTGACGGTCGAAGGCGATGTGATGACCGCCGCCGGCCACAAGATCAAGGTCACTGCGATCAAGGATCCCGCCAAGCTGCCGCATAAGGAATTGGGCGTGGACATCGCGATGGAATGCACCGGCATCTTCACGGCCCGCGACAAGGCGGCGCTCCATCTGGAAGCCGGCGCAAAGCGCGTGCTGGTTTCCGCGCCCGCCGACGGCGCCGATATCACCGTGTGCTTTGGCGTCAATCATCAGAAACTCACCAAGGACCATCTGATCGTCTCGAATGCCTCCTGCACCACCAATTGTCTGGTGCCAGTGGCCAAGGTGCTGAACGACGCGATCGGCATCGAGAAAGGCGTAATGACCACGGTCCATTCCTATACCAACGATCAGCCCAGCTTGGACCAGATGCACAAGGATCTTTACCGCGCCCGCGCCGCTGCGCTTTCGATGATCCCCACCTCCACCGGCGCCGCCAAGGCGGTGGGCCTGGTCTTGCCGGAACTGAAAGGCAAGCTGGATGGGGTCTCGGTGCGCGTGCCCACGCCCAATGTCTCGCTGGTGGATCTGAAATTCATGTCCAAACGGCCCACCACGGTCGAGGAAGTGAACAAGGCGATCATCGCCGCCGCCTCGGGGCCGCTCAAAGGCATCCTGGACGTGGTGCACGACAAGTTGGTGTCGGTGGATTTCAACCACAATCCCGCCTCGTCCAGCTTTGCGCTCGACCAGACCAAGGTGATGGACGGCAATTTCGTCTCGATCATGACCTGGTATGACAATGAGTGGGGCTTCTCCAACCGCATGGGCGACACCGCCGCAGCGATGGGCAAATTCCTTTAAGCCCCGAAGAGCTTGGCCGCATGGATTTCAATACGCTCGACGATCTTCAAGTGAAGGGCAAGCGCGTCCTGGTACGCGCCGATCTCAATGTGCCCCTGAAGGATGGCAAGGTCACCGACGCTACCCGCATCGCGCGCCAGGCTCCTAATATCCGTGAACTGGCGGACAAAGGCGCAAGAGTCATCATCCTCAGCCATTTCGACCGCCCCAAGGGCAAAGTGGTGCCGTCCATGTCGCTGAAGCCGGTGGTTCAGCCGCTGGCCAAGGCGGTCGGCCGCCCCGTGGCGTTCGCGGAAGATTGCGTGGGACCGAAGGCCGAAAGCGCGGTCAACGCGCTGAAGGACGGCGATGTGCTTTTGCTCGAGAACACCCGCTTTCATGCCGGCGAGGAAAAAAACGATCCCGATTTTGCCAAACAGATCGCGGCGCTGGGCGACATTTTCATCAACGACGCTTTTTCCGCGGCGCACCGGGCGCATGCCACCACTACGGCATTGGCCAAGCTTCTGCCTTCGGCGGCAGGCCGCGCCATGGAAGCCGAACTCACCCATCTTAAGAAAGCGTTGGCCGACCCCGAGCGGCCTTTGCTGGCGGTGGTGGGCGGGGCCAAGGTCTCGACCAAGATCGAGCTTTTGCAGAATCTGGTGTCGCGGGTGGAAGTGCTGGTGATCGGCGGCGCCATGGCCAACACATTTCTCGCGGCTGAAGGCGTGGCGGTGGGCAAATCGCTTTACGAGGCTGATCATCTGGAAACCGCGCGCAAGGTCCTGCACATGGCGACCGAAAGCGGCGCGGTGATCCTTTTGCCCGCCGACGTGGTGGTGGCCAAGGAATTCAAGGAAGGCGCTCCTCATCGCACGGCCCCCGCGGGCGAAGTCGCCGCCGATGAGATGGTGCTGGACGTGGGCCCAGCCACGGTCCAGGCGTTCAAAAACCGTCTTTTGACCACCAAGACCCTGGTCTGGAATGGTCCCTTGGGCGCGTTCGAAACCCGGCCTTTCGATCAGGGAACCGTGGCCGCAGCCAAAGCGGTTGCGGCGGCGACGAAGGCGGGCGATCTTTTGTCGGTGGCCGGCGGCGGCGATACAGTGGCGGCGCTGGCCCATGCGGGCGTGGAAGATGATTTCTCCTACGTCTCGACCGCAGGTGGGGCGTTCCTGGAATGGCTGGAAGGGAAAGAGTTGCCCGGCGTGGAAGCGCTGAAGGCAGCGCATGCGAGGAAGAGATAAGAGGCAGACGATGAATCCCGATGAATTGAACCAAATCGCGAAAAAGATGGTGGCGCCGGGCAAAGGCCTGCTCGCCGCCGATGAGTCCACCGCCACGATTGAGAAGCGCTTCGACAAGATCGGCGTCCAGAACACCGAAGAGAACAGACGCGATTATCGCGAATTCCTCTTCCGCACCGAGGTGGCGATGAAAGGCCACATCTCCGGTGTGATTCTCTATGATGAGACCATCCGCCAGAAGGCAAAGGACGGCACGCCGCTGGTGAAACTGATCGAAGCGGCGGGCGCGATCCCCGGCATCAAGGTGGATAAGGGTGCGAAGCCCCTCGCCGCTGCGCCGAACGAGGTTGTGACCGAAGGCCTGGACGGCCTGCGCGAACGCTTCCAGGAATATCACAGACTGGGCGCGCGCTTCGCCAAATGGCGCGCGGTGATCGATATCAGTCCGAAGATTCCCACCTATAACTGCATCAACGCCAATGCCCAGGCGCTGGCCCGTTATGCCGCGCTGGCACAAGAGAACGGCATCGTTCCCATCGTCGAGCCGGAAGTGCTGATGGACGGCGATCATGACATCGCGCGCTGCGCCGAGGTCACCACCTGGATGCTGAAGGAAGTGTTCCAGCAGCTTTTCTATGCCAACGTGGCATTGGAAGGTATGGTGCTCAAGCCCAACATGATCGTGCCGGGCATGAAAGCGCCCACGCAAAATTCCGTTGAGGACGTGGCCGAAGCGACGGTGAAGGTGCTGAAGGAATGCGTGCCGTCAGCGGTGCCGGGGATTGCTTTCCTATCGGGCGGACAGTCAGACGAAGACGCCACCGCGCACCTTTCCGCCATCAACGCCATCGGCGGCCTGCCCTGGCCGGTGACCTTTTCCTATGGCCGCGCTCTGCAACACGCGCCGCAGGTGGCGTGGCGCGGCAAGGCTGACAATGTCGCCAAGGCGCAAGCCGCCTTTGCCCACCGCGCCTTGATGAACAGCATGGCGGCGCTGGGAAGGTGGACCAAGGCGGACGAGAAGAAGGCTGCATAACCTGACCGTGACATACGCGCAGGCCCGCCTCCCCTGCGCGCGCGATAGTGCGCTGGTAGGGGAGGTGCCCGTAGCACGCTCTCGAGCGTGCGCAGGGCGGAGGGGTCAATAAATGTCAGAGTGCCGTCTGTACCTCGTCTCCCCGCCGAAGCTTTCGGCGGCGAATTTCATCACGCCATTGCGTGAGGCGCTCGACGGCGGCGATGTGGCGAGTTTCCAGCTTCGTCTGAAACAGGCCAGCGACGACGAGATAAGACGCGCTTGTGATGTGTTGCGTCCCATCGTCCAGGCCCATGGCACGGCGTTCATCCTCAACGACCGGGCCGGCCTTGCGGCGGAGCTGGGCTGCGATGGCGTCCATGTCGGCCAGGAAGACGCGACTTGCGCCGAAGCCCGCGCCGCCATGGGACCTTCCGGGATCGTGGGCGTCACCTGCCACGACAGCCGCCATCTCGCCATGGAAGCAGCCGAGGCGGGAGCCGATTATGTCGCCTTTGGCGCCTTCTTCCCCACCCGGACCAAAGACCCCAAGACCCAGGCCGACATAGAATTGCTTCAGGTGTGGAGCGAGACGACGATCGTGCCCTGCGTCGCCATCGGCGGCATCACCATCGCCAATGCGTCCACGCTGATCGAAGCGGGCGCTGATTTCCTGGCCGTTTCGGCGGGGGTCTGGGAACATCCCGAGGGGCCGAAAGCGGCAGTAAGGGCGTTTAATTCCTTATTTTGACCCTTCCCGTCTTCGCTGGTAGAACCCCCGCGCTCTTTGAACCTGCTGAACTTCACCACTCCGACGCCACCACGCCTCAAGCAGCGAAGCGGCAGGCAACCTAAAAGGCGCATTCTTTATGGCCAAGATCACCGGCAACGAAATCAGCCCCGGCACCATGATCGAATTCGATGGCGGCTTGTGGATGGCGGTGAAGACCCAGAAGGTCAAGCCCGGCAAGGGCGGCGCCTACAACCAGGTCGAACTCAAGCACGTCACCCAGGGCACCAAACTCAATCAGCGGTTCCGCTCCGACGAGACGGTGGAAGAAGTCACTCTGGAAAAGAAGGACTTTCAGTTCCTCTATGCCGCCGGCGACATGCTCACCTTCATGGACATGGAAACTTACGAGCAGATCGAGCTTTCCGCCGATTTCGTGGGCGGCCAGGCGCGCTTCCTCCAGGACGGGATGAAGACCCTGGTGCAGCTTTATGAAGGCCGTCCCCTCGGCATCAAATTGCCGGTGCAGGTGACTCTCACCGTCTCCGAGGCCGATCCCGTGCTCAAGGGCGGCACGGCGGCGCCCTCCTACAAAAGCGCGGTGCTGGAAAACGGCATGAAGATCCAGGTGCCGCCCTTCATCGCGGCGGGCGAGCGCATCGTGGTCGCCACCGAAGACGGCTCCTATGTCCGGCGCGCGGAAAACTGATGCCCTATCTGTCGCCCGCTTTGAACGTGATGGTGGCGGCGGCGCGCAAAGCCGGCCGGCCCCTGATCCGCGATTTCGGCGAATTGGAGAATCTCCAGATTTCGATGAAGGGTCCCGCCGATTTCGTCACCACCGCCGACAAGCGCACCGAGCGCATCCTGATCGAGGAATTGACCAAGGCGCGGCCCGGTTATGGCTTTCTGGGCGAGGAAGGCGGCGTGGTCGAAGGCCGCGACAAGACCCATCGCTTCATCATCGATCCCATCGACGGCACCACCAATTTCATGCACGGCATTCCCCAATTCGCGATTTCCATTGCGCTGGAGCGCGAAGGCCAGCTTGTCTCGGGCGTGGTCTATAATCCTGTCACCGACGATCTTTTCACCGCCGAGAAGGGCCATGGCGCCTACCTCAACGACAAGCGGCTGCGCGTCGCCGCGCGCAAGGAATTGGCGCCCGCGGTGATCGCCACCGGCCTGCCTTTCCTGGGCAAGGAAGGGCATGACCGCGCGCTGGCCGAAATGGGCGCGGTGATGGAGGCCACGGCCGGCATCCGCCGCATGGGCGCGGCCTCGCTCGACATGGCGTTCGTGGCGGCGGGCCGCTTCGACGGGTTCTGGGAGCATGGCTTGCATCCATGGGACATGGCCGCGGGCATCGTCCTGGTACGGGAAGCGGGAGGCGTCGTCTCCGACCTTAATGGCAGCGACCAGATGCTGACCAATGGCCAGATGCTCACAGCCAACGAGCATCTCCATCCCCAATTGCTGAGATTGCTGAAAGACGCGCGCGCGAAGAAGCCAGTTTAAAACTCTATCACGGTGCGGATGCTTTCGCCCGCATGCATCAAGTCGAACGCTTCATTGATGCGGTCCAAAGGCAGTTTATGCGTGATCAGGGGATCGATCGCGATCCGTCCGTCCATATACCAATCGACGATGCCGGGCACTTCGGTGCGTCCCCGCACCCCGCCAAAGGCGGTGCCTTTCCATACCCGGCCCGTCACCAGTTGGAACGGCCTGGTCTTGATCTCCTGCCCCGCGCCCGCCACCCCGATGATCACCGACAGGCCCCAGCCGCGATGGGTGCATTCCAGTGCCTGGCGCATCAGATCGACATTGCCCACGCATTCGAACGAATAATCGGCGCCGCCACCCGTCAACTCCACCAGATGGGCCACCAGATCGCCTTTCACCTCCTTGGGATTGACGAAATGGGTGAGGCCGAATTGCCGCGCCAATGCCTCGCGCTTGGGATTGAGGTCCACGCCCACGATCATGGCTGCGCCGGCCAGCCGCGCACCCTGCACCACATTGAGGCCGATGCCGCCGAGCCCGAACACAACCACCTTCGCGCCGGGCTCGACTTTGGCCGTCTTGATCACCGCGCCCACGCCCGTGGTCACGCCGCAGCCGATATAGCAGGCCTTGTCGAACGGCGCGTCGGCGCGGATTTTCGCCAGCGCGATCTCAGGCAGCACGGTGAAATTCGAGAAGGTCGAGCAGCCCATATAGTGATGGACGGGTTTGCCTTTGAGTGAAAAGCGGCTGGTGCCGTCCGGCATCAGGCCTTTGCCCTGGGTGGCGCGGATGGCGGTGCAGAGATTGGTCTTGTGCGACGTGCAGCTTTTGCACTGGCGGCACTCGGGCGTATAGAGCGGGATCACATGATCGCCGGGCTTTACGCTGGTGACATCCTGACCCACTTCCACCACCACGCCCGCGCCCTCATGCCCCAGGATCACCGGGAACAGGCCTTCCGGATCGGCGCCGGAGCGGGTGAACTCGTCGGTATGACAAACCCCGGTGGCCTTGATCTCGACCAGCACCTCGCCCGCATGGGGACCTTCCAGCTCCACCTCTTCCACAACCAAGGCCTGGCCGGGGCCATAGGCGACAGCGGCACGGGATTTCATGGAAAAATCTCCTTAACGCCGCGCCACAGCGGCCATTTCTTCAAATGGGAAATCCCAAAAATACGCGCCCATGGAACAAATCTGCGGCATTTGGTAATTGTTGCAAAGCATTAGATTGAGGCTAGGCTATGGGCCGGGGTACCTGTCGAAAACCGGGCCGTGTCGATGCGTCACTTGAAACTCGCCTTGCTGGCCAGTGCTTGGCTCGCCTGGCCCGCCGCCGCTATGGGCCAAGGTATCGGCAATGATGTGACCGTCAATCCGGTCGCGCGCGGCGCCGGCAGAACGCTGCTTTATCCCGGCGGTCAATATCTCAGGGTCGTGCATCCGCTGCTTCAGCCCGGCGAAGCGGCCAAAGATGTGGGCGCGATCCGTCTTCACCTGCCCACCCGGCGAAGCATTGAGGCCGACAAAACAGAAGCCGCAGCCGCCCAGGCGCCAGCGCCCAAGCGGACCAAGCAAGCCCGCGTCGAACCGAAGCCGGAGACCAAACTGGAGCCCAAGCCCGCGCCGCCGCCTGCCCGGGAAGCCAAGGCCACTCCCCGGCCAAAGCCTGCCGCCAAGCCAATCAGACAGGCCAGGGCGGAGCCTCAGAGCACGGCTGTCGCCAGCGTGCCGGCCAACAGCCAGCCCGCCTATAATCCGGGCTTCGGCACCACCGATCAGGGCGCGGCCGGACTGAATTTCGGTTCCTCTGCGCCCGCGCTGCCCGCCCCGCCGCCGCCCAAGCTACAGCCCGCGCCCAAACAGATGGCCAGAGCCAATCCCCCGCCAGCCAGTGCGGCGCCGCAAGCTGCTGCGGAAGCGCCCACGCCGGGCCTTACCAAACGCAGCGTGATCCTGTTCGCGCCCCAGGCCGCCGATCCGGCGCAATCCGCGCTGGGCGCGATCAAATTCCTGGCCGGCGATCTCGCTGCCTCCATGACCAGCGCCTCGGCGCGAGTGCAGATTCAAGCCTATGGGGGAACACGCGGTGACAAAGGGTCTGATGCGCGCCGGCTCTCGCTCAAACGCGCGTTGGCAATCCGCCAGGTGCTGATTGACGACGGCGTTCCCGCCGAACGGATCGACGTGCGCGCCATGGGCGGCGCCGACGATTCAGGGCCCGCGGATCGCGTGGATGTCTACGTCAAGGCTTGAACGTGGGGCCTTTTCTTTTTGGTCGCCCGCGACTGCGTGGGCGTCTGCGTCAAGGCTTGAGCTCGACCATTTCGACATCCTGCGCCTGTGGCCCCAGCGCCATGAACAGGGCAATCACCAGTGACGAGACGATCGCCACCCCGGCCAGCGCAATCGCGTAATCGCCGCCGGTGCGTTCGGCGATGGCGGTCTGTAGGACCGCGTTCACCGAGGCGATAAGATTGCCCAGCTGATAGACCGTGCCCGGAAAAGTGCCGCGCGCGCCTTCCGGAGAAATCTCGTTCAGATGCGCCGGAATCACGCCCCAGACGCCCTGCACGATGAACTGCATCAGGACGGCGCCAAGCCCCAGCAGCGCCGCAGTGGACGAGAAGGCCCAGAGGAATGCCACCGGCACTGCCACCAGCGCGGTCGCCACCGCGGCCCGTTTGCGGCCGAAACGCTGGCTGAGGCTGCCCACCGTCAGGCCGCCCACGATGGCGGCGATATTGTAGAGGATGGCAATGGTCGAGACGGTGGCGTGATCGAAATGATGCTGCTTTTGCAGGAAGGTGGGATAGAGGTCCTGGGTGCCATGGCTGAAGAAATTGAACGCCGTCATCATCACGATGGCGAACAGGGCCAATTGCCAATGACTCTTGAGCACCGAAAAAGTGGTGGAAGCGCGCGCGCGTTCCAGGTTCCAGCCGGGCGCTTCGCTCACTTGCGACCAGATATAGAAGATCAGGAAGAAGGCGGGCACGATCCCCGCCACGAACATGCCCCGCCAGCCTAGCCAGGCATAGAGGAAGCCGAACACCAGTGAAGCGGCGAGATAGCCGGTGGCATAACCCGATTGCATCAGCCCCGAAACGAAGCCGCGCTTGTCGCGGGCAATGGTCTCGAACGCGAGCGACGCTCCGATGCCCCAGACCCCGCCCATCGCCACGCCGAACAGTGAGCGTAGAACCAGGAAAGCAGTAAGGCTGGGCGAGAAAGCGGTCAGAAACCCGAACAGCGAATAGCAGGCGATATTGATCATCAGCACGGGCCGGCGGCCATAACGATCCGCCAGCCGCCCGAAAATGAAAGCGCCCAGGGGGCGGAAGGCCAAAGTGAGGGTGAGCGCCAGGGCCACGCGGATGATGTCGACCCGGAATGTCTGGGCCACGTCGCTGAGCACGAATACCAGGACGAAATAGTCAAAAGCGTCCAGCGACCAGCCCAGATAGGAGGCGATCACCGCGTGCCGCTCGCGCGGTGTCCAACCTCTCAGGAATGTCATAAACGCCTCCCCATCTGCAGCCCGGTCAGGCGCGCGAAAACCCTACAAATTACCAAAGGCCGCCGGAAGCCCTTGGCTAGCGGACCGTCAAGCCGTTAAAACGCTTGAATGCTTCATAGATTTTTCGTTTGCCCTGCGCTGGCGGTGCTTCTGGCCATCGGCGCAGGCAGCGCGGCCAGAGCCGACACCATAAAAAGCGCGGGCACGGATGTGGCGATCGCACTGCCCTTGGTGGCGGCAGGCATCAGCCTTTATCAGGACGACCGCATGGGCCTGGCCCAGCTTGCGGTGGACACCGTCGCCACGGTGGGCACGGCCTATGCGCTCAAGCATGTCGTGCATGAGGAGCGACCGAACCACACCGACTTTCAATCCTTTCCCTCAGACACTGCGGCGCTCGCCTTTGCGCCGGCGCAATATCTCTGGGATCGCTATGGCTGGGAATATGGGGTGCCGGCCTATGCCGCGGCGATCTATACCGGCTATAGCCGCGTCGAGGCCAAGGAGCATCATTGGTATGACGTGGCCGCCAGCGCCGGCTTTGCGTTCGGCTTTTCGAAGATTTTCACCACCCGCTATCACCCGCCCGGCCTGATCTATGGCGCGGAGATCACCCCGCACAGCGGCTATATCCATCTGAGTTATAATTTTTAGAGCGCAATCCGAAAAGTGTGAAGCGGTTTTCGGAAAAATTGCGCGATAAAACAAAAGCCTGGCTTCAGGACGGCACGGTCACGTCGGCGAAGCGGTTCACATGCCGAAGCGGTGGGAACAATTTCATCCAGCCCGCCACCACCAGAAGCGTGCCCAGTCCGCCCAGCACCACTGCGGGCACGGTGCCGAACCAGGCCGCGGTCAAGCCGGATTCGAATTCGCCCAATTCATTGGACGCGCCGATGAACAAACTATTCACCGCCGAGACGCGGCCCCGCATGGCGTCGGGCGTCGCGAGCTGTATCAGGGAAGAGCGGATATTGACGCTCACCATGTCGCTGGCGCCCAGCATGAAGAGGGCCAGGAGCGACAGCGGAAACCAGGTGGATAGCCCGAAGACGATGGTGGCAAGCCCGAAGACCGCCACCGCCGCGAACATCTTGGCGCCCACATGCGATTTGATTTGATGGCGGGTGAGGGTGAAGGCCACGACAAAGGCGCCGGCTGCGGGGGCGCTGCGCAGAAAACCCAACCCGATCGGACCGGCATGGAGAATGTCGCGGGCATAAACCGGAAGAAGTGCCGTGGCACCGCCCAACAGCACCGCGAAAAGATCGAGCGAGATCGCGCCCAAGACCACTGGGCGCGAGCGGACAAAGCCAACCCCTTCGGCAACCCGTTCCAGCCGGCCGGCCAGGCTGGCCTCTGGCACGTAACGCCGCCCGCCCAACTGGATGACGATCAGCGCGGCCAGCGCAAAGCCAAAAATGCAGAGCGTGTAAACTGCGACAGGTCCCAGCGCATAGAGAAAGCCGCCCAAGGCGGGGCCCGCGATGATTGCCGCGGTGAAGGCCGAGGAATTGATCGAGATGGCGCGCGGCAATCGTTCCTGCTCGACCAGGAAGGGCAGCAGCGACTGGCCGGACGGCCCCGCGAAACCACGCGCCGCGCCGAACAGGATCAGCACCAGATAGAAGAACAACGCGCGATGGGGCACGAACAGGGTGAGGATCAGGAACAGCGCCGAACACAGTGCCTCCAGCGCCGCCGCCAGCGCATAGATGCGCCGCTGATTGAAACGGTCGGTGAGCTCGCCCGCCGGCAGGGTGCAAAGGAACATGGGCACGAACTGGCAGAGCCCGACCAGGCCCAGCGCCAGGGGCGTACGCGCCATGTCGTAAATCTGCCAACCGATCGCCACCGACTGCACCTGCATGGCGCAGGTGGACGTGAACCGTGACGCCACGAAGAGCGAAAGATCGCGGCGGCGGTAGATCGCGGGCGGGATGTCGCTCAGGCTAGCTTCGGTTCTAATTTCTTGCAGGCGTCGATCAGGCCCTTCACCGAATCTGCGGATTTGGCCAGGGCGGCTTTCTCTTCCGCGGTCAGTTCCAGCTCGACGATACGCTCGACGCCCTTTTCTCCGATCACGGTGGGCACGCCCACATAGAGGTCCTTGACGCCATAGGAACCGTTCACATAGGCCGCACAAGGCAGGATGCGCTTCTGGTCCTTGAGATAGGATTCCGCCATCGCCACGCCGGCGGTGGCCGGCGCGTAATAGGCCGAGCCGGTCTTGAGCAGGCCCACGATTTCGGCGCCGCCGTCGCGGGTGCGCTGGATGATCTGGTCCAGCCGTTCCTGCTTGATCCAGCCCATCTTGACCAGTTCGGGCAAGGGGATGCCGGCGACGGTGGAAAAGCGCGGCATCGGCACCATGGTGTCGCCATGGCCGCCCAAGACGAAAGCCGAAACATCTTCGACCGAGACATTCATCTCTTCGGCCAGGAAGAAGCGGAAGCGCGCGCTGTCCAAGACGCCCGCCATGCCCACCACCTTGTTGTGCGGCAGGCCGGAAAATTGACGCAACGCCCACACCATCGCGTCCAAGGGATTGGTGATGCAGACCACGAACGCGTCGGGCGCGTTGGCCTTGATGCCTTCACCCACCGAGGCCATCACTTTGAGATTGATGCCCAGAAGATCGTCGCGGCTCATGCCGGGCTTCCTCGGCACGCCGGCGGTGACGATCACCACATCGGCGCCCTTGATGTCGGCGTAACTGTTGGTGCCCTTGAGTTTGGCGTTGTAGCCGTCGATCGGACCGGCCTGGGAGAGATCAAGGCTTTTTCCCTGCGGCAGGCCTTCGGCGATGTCGAACATCACCACATCGCCCAGTTCCTTGAGCGCGACCAGGTGGGCGAGCGTGCCGCCGATTTGTCCGCCGCCGATCAGGGCGATTTTCTTGCGCGCCATGGGAAGGTCCTTTGTCTGATGGAAACCGGCCGCTACCTAGCCCGTGAAAGGCCCAGGGGCAAGATGACAGAGTGAACCGCGGCCGCGAAGCGGACACGGTCCGGTGAACCGTTTTGAGCGGTGAACGCCGCGAGTTCGGGCGAGCGGCGGCGCGGACAAAAAGAAAAGGCCGGGCGATATTCGCCCGGCCTTTCTTTCACGTCGGAAGAACGACGATCAGATCGCTTCCTTGAGCTCCTTGGAGGCGCGGAATGCGACCTTCTTGGAGGCCTTGATCTTGATCGCTTCGCCGGTGGCGGGATTGCGGCCCATGCGCGGACCGCGCTTGCGCACGACCAGGATGCCCAGGCCGTTCAGGCGAATGCGCGCGCCTTTCTTGAGATGCTTGGTGATGAGTGAAATCGTGTCTTCCAGCATCGCATTGGCGCTCTTCTGCGACAGCTCGTGCTTTTCGGCGAGCTGGCTGGCGAGCTGGCGGGTGGAAACGGTTTCGGTCTTGGGTTTGCTGGCAGGAACGGTGGCCATGGGAGTTTCCCTCTAAACGAATCAACGATAGGCCCAGTTTTACGGGTTTTCTTGGCTTCGCAAGTGGGGGACACGCAAAAAAGCCCCGAAAAATCGGAGCTTTCTGCATTTTCCGTGGGATAGTATCCAAAAGCCCCTGTTTTCAAGGCTTTCCCGTGCTTCGGGGCTTTCCCGTGCTTCAGGCCGAGGCTTCGGGGCCGGCATTCTCCGCCCGCTCGGAGATGCGGGCCGATTTGCCGGTGCGGCCGCGCAAATAATAGAGCTTGGCGCGGCGCACTTTGCCTTTGCGCACCACCACGACCGAATCCACCAGCGGCGAATAGATCGGGAAGACGCGTTCCACGCCCTCGCCATAGGAGACTTTGCGCACCGTGAAGGCCTCGTTCAGCCCCGAACCCTGGCGGGCGATGCAGACGCCTTCGAAGGCCTGGAGGCGTTCGCGGGTCTTGTTCTGCTTGGTCTTTTCATCATAGGTCACGTCCACCACCTTGACGTTGACCTTGAGCGTGTCGCCGGGACGGAATTGGGGCAGCGGCTTGGCGCGCACAGCCTTCATCTGCTCGGCTTCGAGCGTCTGCAAAAGGTTCATGGGGTGGTCTCCGTACCGGCGATGTTCGCGTGAGGCGGGGCGTATAACCTAGCCCTTATCCTTTTCATAGAGGGTCCAAAGATCGGGGCGCCGCGCCTTGGTCAGAGCCTCGGCCTGGACGCGCCGCCACTTTGAAATTTCCTTGTGATTTCCGCTGGTTAGGACTTCCGGGATGGGGGTTCCCTCGAAGTTCTGCGGCCGGGTGAAATGCGGATATTCCAGAAGATGTTTGGCAAAGCTTTCTTCCTCGGTCGAGGTCTGGTCCCCCAGGACGCCGGGGATCAGCCGGACGCACGCTTCGATCAGGGCCATGGCGGCAATCTCGCCCCCCGCCAACACGAAGTCCCCCAGCGAGACTTCCTCGATCTCACGGGCCCCGATCACCCGCTGGTCCAGGCCCTCGAAGCGGCCGCAAAGCAGGATGGCCCCCGGCCCCGCCGCCAACTCGCGCACGCGGGTCTGGGTAAGGCGGCTTCCGCGCGGGCTGAGATAGATCAGGGGGCGGTTGTTCCGCGCCACGGCATCAATTGCTGCCGCCGCCACATCGGCACGCATCACCATGCCTGGCCCGCCACCGGCCGGGGTGTCGTCCACCGTGCGATGCTTGCCCACGCCATGCTCGCGGATGTCCTTCACCTCCAGCGACCAAAGCCCGTTCGCCAGGCCCTTGCCCAAGAGCGAGATGCCCAACGGCCCCGGAAACATTTCGGGGAAGAGAGTCAGAACTGTCGCGCACCACGTTGATTCAGGCATCAGCCCCTCCCCGATCCGCCGTTGGCGGATCGACTGGGCCGGCCGCTCGCCCAAGCTCGCGGCGCTTGTCGCTCGAAATGGTTCACTGAACCATTTCGTCCGCCTACGACGGGCCACTCCTCGCCCCGCAAGGGGAGGGTGAAGCTACTCGACATGATCGCCGCCTTCATCGTCTTCGGGCACCGCGACCACCACGCGGCCACCGCCGATGTCAATCACGGGCACGGTCTCGCGCGTGAAAGCGAGGAGCACGCTGTCGCCGTCGGGACGGGCGATCTCCATCACGTCGGAAGCGCCGTAGTTGTGGATCGCCGCCACCTTGCCCAGAAAGCGGCCTTCGCCGTCCTGCGCTTCCAGCCCGATCAGGTCGGCGTGATAGAATTCTTCCTCGCCCGTGGCGGGAAGTTGATCGCGGGCGATGAACAGCTCGGTGCCTTTGAGCGCTTCGGCGGCATCGCGATCATCAACACCGGAAAAAGAAATCACCGCCTCGCCATCCTTGGCGGGACGCAGTGCGGTGACTTCGAAACGCTTGCCATGGCGATCCTTGAGCACGCCATAGCGCGACAGACTTTCGGGCGTCTCGGTGAAGAGCTTGACCTTCACCGCGCCTTTCAAGCCCTGCGCGCCGATGATGGCGGCGAGGAGAATATCGCGCGCCATCTACGCTCCCGTCAGGATGCCGGCGCTTCTTCTTGGGCCTTGGCGGCAGCGACCGCGCGCTCCTGCGCCTTCTTCTTGGGCTGGGCCTTTTGCGGATTGTTGTGGATGCGCGCCTTCACCAGACCGGCATTGGCCAGCATCTTGTGGACGCGGTCGGACGCCACCGCGCCTTTGGCGATCCAGGCCTTGGCGGCGTCGAGATCGAGCTTGACGCGGTCGGCGTGATCCGACGGCAGCAGCGGATTGTAGAAGCCGATCTTCTCGATGAAGCGGCCGTCACGCGGAGAGCGCGAATCCGAAATCACCACATTGTAATGCGGGCGTTTCTTGGTGCCGCCGCGCGCCAAACGAATACGAAGTGCCATGTGTTTTCCCTTCTTTTAATTTCAACGCCGCGGAAACATTCCGGGCGGTAATCCAGGGGGCATTCCGCCCATTCCCGGCATCGGCGGCATGCGGCCGCCTTTGCCCATTTTCTTCATCATGTCCGCCATCTGCCGGTGCATTTTGAGAAGCTTGTTGACGTCGGAGACTTCCACGCCGGCGCCCGCCGCGATGCGTTTTCGGCGCGAGCCATTGATCACATCGGGCTCCGCGCGCTCGGTCTTGGTCATGGATTGGATGATGGCTTCCTGGCGGGTGAGGATCTTGTCGTCCAACCCGGCCGCATCCAACTGGTCCTTGATCTTGCCCACGCCGGGCAGCATGCCGAGCAGGCCTTTCATGCCGCCCAGCTTTTTCATCTGTTTCAATTGCGACGCCAGGTCGTTCATGTCGAACTGACCTTTCTTCATCTTGGCGGCGATCTTCTCCGCTTCCTGCTTGTCGAAGCTTTCGGCTGCCTTCTCGACCAGCGAGACCACATCGCCCATGTCGAGGATGCGGGATGCCACGCGTTCGGGATGGAAGGCTTCCAGCGCGTCCAGCTTTTCGCCCGCGCCCAGGAATTTGATCGGCGCGCCGGTCACGCTCTTCATCGATAGCGCGGCGCCGCCCCGCGCATCGCCGTCCACGCGAGTCAAAATGATGCCCGAGAGCGCAAGCCGGTCGTTGAAATTCTTGGCGATGTTGACCGCGTCCTGGCCCGTCAGGCTGTCGGCCACCAGCAAAGTCTCATGCGGATGGGTCGCGGCCTTGATCGCGGCCACTTCCGCCATCAATTGCTCGTCGATCGACTGGCGGCCGGCGGTGTCGAGAATGAGAACGTCATAGCCGCCCACTTTCGCCGAAGCGAGTGCGCGCCTGGCGATGGCAAGGGGATCCTGGCCCGCGACCACCGGCAAGGTGGCGACACCCGCCTGCTCGCCCAGCACACGCAACTGCTCCATGGCGGCGGGACGATTGACGTCCAGCGAGGCCATCAGCACGCGCTTCTTCTCGCGCGTCTGCAGCATCAGGCCCAGCTTGGCAGAGGTGGTGGTCTTGCCCGAGCCCTGCAGGCCCACCATCAGGATGGGGGCCGGCGGGCTGCCCAACGACAGCGTGGCATTCTGTGCGCCCAGCGTCTCGACCAAGACGTCATGGACGATCTTGATCACTTGCTGGCCGGGCGTGACCGAGCGGATCACATTCTCGCCCACGGCGCGGGGGCGGACCTTTTCGACAAAGGCCTTCACCACCGGCAGCGCCACGTCGGCGTCGATCAGGGCGGTGCGCACTTCCAACAGCGCGGCATCGACATCGGCTTCGGAGAGCGCGCCGCGCCCTCTGAGCTTGTCGAACACGCCGGTGAGGCGGGACTGAAGATTTTCAAACATTCAAACCTCATCCTCACCCTGAGCTTGTCGAAGGGTGAGGCCAATTCATTCTCCTCATGCTTCGACGGGCTCAGCATGAGGAGTTGAAACTCAAACAGGTACGCCCCAGGGGGCGCCACGCGCTGCCTGAGGGCGATCCCCGCCGCCTGGGCGGGGACCGGAAAGGCCTTCGGTCTTTCCGGAAACGGAGGGGGTTTTATGCCCTCCCCACGGGAAAAGCAAATTCTCTGGAGTTCCTAAGACTTAAGGCCCACCTTCCTGGCCAGATAGACGAAACTCAGGGCCCACATTTCCGCCGCCTGCTTATGATCGGCCGCCGCGGCGTGGCCGCCGTCGGTGTTCTCGTAAAACAGAACATCGTGGCCCTGCGCTTCCATCTTGGCCGCCATCTTGCGCGCATGGGCCGGCGTCACCCGGTCGTCGCTGGTGGCGGTGACGAACAAGACTGGCGGATAGCGCGCGTCCTTTTTCACATTCTGGTATGGCGAATAGGTGAGGATGTAATCGCGCATCTTGGGATCGGCGGGATCGCCATATTCGCCCTCCCATGACGCGCCCGCACCGATATGGGTGTAGGCGATCATGTCCACCAACGGCACCTGGCAGACCACCGCGCCGAACAATTCCGGCCGCTCCACCATCACGGTGGAAACCAACAACCCGCCATTGCTGCCGCCCATGATGCCCAGCTGTTTTGGCGTGGTGAGGCCGCGCTTTTCCAGGTCCATCGCCACGGCGGCGAAATCGTCATAGGCGCGCTGGCGGTTGAGCTTGGTGGCTGCCTCGTGCCAGGCCGGTCCGAACTCGCCGCCGCCCCGGATATTGGCGACCACGTAGATGCCGCCATGGGTGAGCCAGAGCCGGCCGAAATTGGCGGAATAGCTGGGGGTGAGCGAGATTTCGAACCCGCCATAACCGTAGAGCACCGTGGGCGCCGGCCCGTGGAGATTTTTCGGCCGGGTCACGAAATAGGGAATCTTGGCACCGTCCTTCGATGTCGCCTCGAACTGCTCGGTGACAAGGCCTGATGCGTCGAAGCGCGCCGGCAGCGACTTGATCGCGTGGGGCGCGGCGGCATTGCCGTCGGTGAAAAAGAGCGTGGGCGGAATCAGATAGCTCTGGAAATTGAACAACGCCTCGGGTCCTGACTCATTGACCGAGACCACGTCCGCCGCGCCGCCCAGCGGCAGGTCCAGCTTGCGGTTCGACCAGGATTTTCCATCCGCGGTAAAGACATGGATCGAACCGATCACATTCTCGGTGATGGCGGCATAAATGGCATCGCGCCCCACCCCCACCGACTCGATGGCCGCGCGCGGACCCGGCGCATAGATCAATTGCGGCGTCTGCCCGGAACGGAACGCCACCAGCGCGCCCTTGGCGAAATGCGCCGCCCCGGCGGAATAATCCTCTCTCAAGGTCGCAATCAGGGCGCCCCCGATCATGCCTTTGAGATCGGCGGACAAGGGCATGTCCAGCTTGCCGACCGTGCCCTTGGCCCCATCGAGTCCGTAATATTCGCTTTCGAAAAAACTCACCCCGCGGATCACCACGCCGTAATCGCCCTGGCGCGTATGGAAGGTCGCAGGCGCGACCGACACGTCGCTGACCTGACCTTCATACAGCGTCTTTGCCGACGCGATGGGCGTGCCGCGCTTCCACAGTTTGACGATGCGGGCATAGCCCGACTTGGTGAGCGTGCCTTGGCCGAAATTGGTGGCGAACAAGACCGTATTGTCGTCGAGATACGACACATCGCTCTTGGCTTCGGGCAGCGTGAAACCGTCCGGCGCTATGTGGCGGGCTTTCAGATCATATTCGCGCACCACCACCGCATCGCCGCCACCGCGCGAAAGCCGGATCAGGCAGCGTGTTTCCTTGGGCGCGCATTCCGCCCCTTCGAACACCCAATTCTCTTTTTCCGCCTTGGCCAGCGCGTCCACGTCCAGCAGAACGTCCCAATGCGGTGAGGGATTGGCATAATCGGCGACGGTGGCCCGCCGCCACACACCTTTGGGATTTTTGGCGTCTTGCCAGAAATTATAGACAAAGCCGTGGTCCAGGCTGCCGGTGGGGATGCGGTCGGGTGCGTCCAGCACCTGCAGAATGCTGTCATAATTTTTCTGATAGCGCGGATCGGCCTTGAGCACAGCGAGCGATTTCCGATTCTGCTCCTTGACCCAGGCCAGCGGCTTTGCGCCATGAATGTCTTCCAGCCAGGCATATGGATCGGTCATGGGGGGATGATTTGTCGGACGATCGGGCACGGCTTGAGCTCCGGCAAAGGCAAAACATACAAGGGCCAGGATAAGGGGAAAGCGCGTCATGGCGGCTCCGGGAAGGAACATCCAGCTTGGCGAATTTCGCTCCAATCGGGCAATGGCAAAAACACCGGGGTCACCCTATAAGGCGGCCATGATCGAGCTTACGCCATTCCGCAAAATGCAGGGCCTGGGCAACGACTTCGTCGTGTTTGACGCACGCGAGCGCGCCATCCCCATGAGCGGAACCCGGGCCCGCGCCATCGCCGACCGTCACTTCGGCGTGGGTTGCGACACTTTGGTGCTGATCACGCCTGGGGATGCGCTGGTGGATGCCTCTTTGCGCTTCTTCAATGCGGACGGCGGTGAAGTCGAATCCTGCGGCAACGCCACCCGCTGCATCGCGCGCGTGTTGATGGACGAGCGCGGCCTTTCCCGCGTCAAGCTGGGAAGCCGCGGCGGCGTGCTGGTCTGCAGCGATGCCGGCAAGGGCCAAGTGATGGTGGATGTGGGCATCCCCAAGCTGGAATGGAACGAAATTCCCCTTACCGAAGCGGTCGACACCGTCAAATTCCCGCTTCCGCTCGAAGGAACCGACCTTCCCGCCGCTGCCGTACTGATGGGCAATCCCCATTGCATCCTGTTCGTGGATGATATCGCCCAGGCGCCCCTGACCCAACTGGGCCCCAGGATCGAGCGCCATCCTTTGTTTCCCAATCGCGTCAATGTCGAATTCGCCCAGGTGGTGGACCGCAACCATATCCGCATGCGGGTATGGGAACGGGGTATCGGCATGACGCTCGCCTGCGGAACCGGGGCTTGTGCCACTTTGGTGGCGGCGTCGCGCCGCGGCCTTGCCGACCGCAAGGCCGAGGTGCAACTGGATGGCGGCCCGCTTATGATCGAGTGGCTCCCGGACGATCATGTGATGATGACGGGTCCCGCGACCCTTTCTTTTACCGGTGAGATCGACCTGAACCAGTATGGCGCTTGATGTCGTCACTTTCGGCTGCCGCCTCAACGCCTATGACAGCGAGGCGATCCGCTTGCGCGCGGGCGAGGCGCAACTCACGGATGCGGTGGTGGTCAATACCTGCGCGGTGACGGCGGAAGCGGTGCGCCAATCGCGTCAGGCCATCCGCAGGCTCAAACGCGAACGGCCCGATGCGCGCATCATCGTCACCGGCTGCGCCGCCCAGACCGAGCCGGAAATTTACGCAGCGATGCCGGAAGTGGCCGCGGTGTTGGGCAATGAGGACAAATTCGATGCCCGCGCCTACGCCGATTTCGGCTTGGGCCAGCTCGAGCGGGTGCGCGTCAACGACATCATGGGTGTGCGAGACGTGGCGCCGCAGTTGGTGGACCATTTCGAAGGCAAGACCCGCGCGTTCCTCCAGGTGCAAACCGGCTGCGACCATCGGTGCACCTTTTGCATCATCCCTTATGGGCGGGGAAATTCGCGCTCGGTGCCGATGGGCGCGGTGGTGGCCGAAGCGCGCCGCCTCACGGAAAACGGCTTTGCCGAGATCGTGCTGACCGGCGTCGATCTCACCTCTTATGGCACCGATCTCCCAGGCAGCCCGGGCCTGGGCCAGTTGGTGGGAAAACTTCTAAAACTGATCCCGGAGTTGAAGCGGCTGAGACTTTCCTCGATCGATTCCATCGAGGCCGATCCAGAACTGATGCGCGCCATCGCCGAAGAAGGAAGGCTGATGCCGCATTTCCATCTTTCCGTACAATCGGGCGACGATCTGATCCTCAAGCGGATGAAACGCCGCCACAATCGTGCCCATACGGTTGCCTTCTGCGAATCCGTGCGCCGGCTCCGCCCCGAGGCTGCGTTCGGCGCAGATTTCATCACCGGTTTTCCCACCGAAAGCGAGGCGATGTTCGAGAACAGTCTGCGCCTGGTGGATGAGGCGGGCCTGAGCCAGCTTCACGTCTTCCCCTATTCCGCCCGCAAAGGCACCCCCGCTGCGCGCATGCCCCAGCTGGGCCACGGGATCGCCAAGGCGCGTGGGGCAAGATTGCGCGCCAAGGGTGAAGCTGCGCTTCAGGCGCGCTTCGCTGCCATGACAGGAAGCAACCGCTTCGTGCTGGTGGAGAAAGCCGGCTTCGGCCACAGCGAATGTTTCGCCCCGGTGGCCTTTGAAGGCGCGGCGCCGGTTGGCAGCATCGTGCCTGTACTGGTCACCGGTACAGATGGGCCAAGGTTACTGGGTAGAGCGGCATGAGGACATTCGGCGAAGCCCCACCTGAAGAGACGGGCCTGTTCGCGCGCCTGAAGAAAGGCCTGGCCAAATCCAATGCCGGTCTTGCCGGCAGCATCACCGGCCTCTTCACCAAGAAGAGGCTGACGCCTGAGATCATTGCGGGATTGGAAGAGGCTCTGATCCGGGCCGACATGGGCGTGAGCGAAGCCCATCGCCTGGCGGGATTGGTTGCCAAGAACCGCTATGACAGCGAGATCAGCGATGCCGAAGTGCGTGCCATCCTGGCCCATGAAATCGCGGTAACGCTCGCGCCCTTGCAAAAGCCGCTTGCCATAGACGCCGGCAGGAAGCCTTTTGTGGTCCTGGTGGCAGGCGTCAACGGCACCGGCAAGACCACCACCATCGGCAAGCTGGCGCGCCGCCTCGCCGGGGAAGGCAAGAAAGTGGTATTGGCGGCGGGCGACACCTTCCGCGCCGCCGCCATCGAGCAATTGGGGGTCTGGGCAGGTCGCGCGGGCGCGGAGTTTGTCCACGGCAAGGCCGGTGGCGACGCCGCCGGACTCGCTTTCGAGGCGCTGGAAAAAGCGCAAACCGCGGGCGCCGACATTCTTTTGATCGACACCGCAGGCAGGCTTTCCAACAAAGCTGATCTGATGGCCGAACTGGAAAAGATCGCGCGCGTTTTGAAAAAACGCGATCCTTCCGCGCCCCATGCCGTGTTGTTGGTGCTGGACGCCACCACCGGCCAGAATGCGCTCAACCAGGTGGAGGCCTTCAAAGCGAAGGTGCCCCTGTCGGGCCTGATCATGACCAAGCTGGACGGCACCGCCAAAGGCGGCATCCTGGTGGCGCTGGCGGCTCGCTTCGGCCTTCCGGTGCATTTCATCGGGGTGGGCGAAGGCGAGGCTGACCTCCAGCCTTTCGATGCCCAGACTTTCGCCCAAGCACTTATAGGAACGGCATGAATCCGCAAATCCGCCGCCTTCTGCTCGATCTCGGGCCGCTCTTCCTGTTCTTCCTGTCCTTCGAATTCAGAGGCATTTTCGTGGCCACCGGCATCTTCATGCTGGCGGTGCTGGTGGCGCTGGCCGTGGGCTGGCATCTGGAGAAGAGGCTCTCGCCCATCCCCCTGATTACCGCCGTGCTGGTGATGATCTTTGGCGGCCTCACGCTTTATCTGAAGAACGACGTCTTCATCAAGATGAAGCCGACCGTGCTCTACACCATCTTCGGCGCCACGCTGCTGGGCGGATTGTTGTTCAATCGCCTTTTCATAAAATACGTCTTCACCGAAGCGTTCGATCTCACCGAAAGGGGTTGGCGCGGCCTCACCTGGCGCTGGGGTGTATTCTTTTTGATCCTGGCGGCGATCAACGAGGCGGTGTGGCGCAACACCTCCACTGCCACCTGGGTGTCATTCAAGGTCTGGGGCATCATGTCCCTGATTTTTATCTTTGCGCTTGCACAGACCCCTTTCCTGCTCAAGCATCACGTCAATCCGGAAAGTTAAGCCGACGCCGGTTGTGCCTTACCATTCCGTCTAGGGAATATCACGCCGCCGCAATAGATATGCGGCCGGCCCATCCATATACAACGCATTGTGTCTTCTCATCATTTGCAGCGGAACGACGCAGGCGATGCCATTGCTGATGGAACGTCACGGCAACAGCGGAAACAAAATATCCGGATACGTAGAATGCCGGACTTCATCGCACAAAATCTTTTTTACACTGGCATTGGGCGGCGCATTGCTGTTTAGTGCGCTCTCTATTCCATCGGCTTCTTAAGCATCCATCGCGCCTTTAGGTCCGTTTTTTCGTCCGCGTCGTTCTCGGGGGTTTTCATGTTGAAGGGTCAGCGCAAGGCGAATGGAGGCTTTGAATTGTCCGAAGCGCCGTCGCACCTGATCCGCCGCTGCCAGCAATTCTATGGCGATCTTTATGCGCGCGAAGCGGGCTCGCGCGAATTGACCAAGCAGCAATTCACGCTTCTCTGCGCGCTGGAACACAATGAAGGCGCGAGTCAGACCACCCTGGTCGAGATCACAGGGATCGATCGCTCCACACTCGCGGAAATGGTGCGCCGGATGCTGGAGCGAGGCCTTCTATCGCGGGAGCGGACCGAGGAAGACCAGCGCGCCAACGCTATCGCCATCTCGCCGGCCGGCCGCAAAGCCCTTCGTGGCGCACGCAATGCCGCCGACCGGGCGGAGCGGGCCCTGCTCGACGCCCTGCCCGCGCCGGAGCGGCAGAAGTTCGTGAAGTCCCTGTCCCAGATCGCCTCGGCCGCGGATGTCTATGCCGCCAATGGGCTGGCCAAGACCCACAAGATGGGCCGCCGCAACGGCAAGCGGTTCTGACCACCCTAAATCTTGATGTCGATGGCCGATCCCAGCTTCTGGGGCCCTTTGGCCGCGGACGGCTGAACCGCCGCGGAGATATTCTCGACAGAAGCGGTCTGTCTCAGCGGCAATGGCTGAAAACCCGAGCCCTTTTCCAGCGCCTGGGCGAAGTCCAAGGCTGGCTTGGCCTGGACTTGGCCTACCTGTTGGCTGGCAAGAAGCGTGGACGCACTGATCTGCATGCGGCCAGCTTAGAAAAGCAGGGTTAGCAAATAGTTTCAGTCGGCTTGTCAGCTCGCCTGCCTGGCCTTTTCGACTTCCGGCAAGAGCTGCTGGGTCAAGGCCTGCGCCGTGAGCCCGCCTACCAGCTTGAACCGGACAATGCCCTTGCCATCCACCACATAGGTCTCGGGTACGCCATAGACGCCCCAATTGATGCCCGCCGCGCCATGGGGATCGGTGACGATGCGCGAAAAGGGATCGCCCAATTCGTTCAGGAAAGAGCGGCCGGCGCCGGCCGCGCGCTCTTCGTAATCCACCCCATAAAGGGTGATCCCCGGCATCTTTGACAGCGCCATCAATTGCGCGCTTTCCATCCGGCAGGGCACGCACCAACTGGCGAAGAAATTGACCACCGTGACGTGACCGGCAGCAAGATCGGCGCGGGTGAAGCCGGGCGTCGCCGCATCCATGGCGGTGGGGCCGATGGCGGGCGCCGGCTTGTCGATCAAGGCCGAAGGCAGCAAGTCGGGGGCGCCCCCCCAGAGGCTGCGGAAAAGAAAGAAGGCCAGGACGGCAAACCCAACCACCGGCAGGGCATAAATCCAGCGGCTCATCTTTTGTCCTCTTCCAGCGCCGCCAACCGCTTCTTGGCCGCGCGCCACCCCGCCCAGCTTTGCCAGACCATCGCCAGCAAACCCAAAAGCGACACGCCATAGGCTGGCCATATGAAGGCGCCATAGCCTCCCATGGCGAAGAAACTGGTCACGCCACCTTACCCCGCTGCATCAAGGCCCCGTTGCATCAAGGCCTCGTTGCATCAAAGAACGGGCGCGGCGATTGACGATCTCGGTGCGGATGCGGACCAGCCAAAGTGCAACAAACAACAGCACGTAGCCTAGCGCCATGGTCAGCAGCGGCCAGAGAAAGACCGGCGCAATCTGGCCCGAGAGAATGCTTTCGCCCTGATGCAGCGTGTTCCACCAATCGACCGAGAATTTGATGACGGGAAGATTGACCGCGCCCACCAAGGCCAGGATAGCGGCGGCGCGGGCGGCCCGCGTCTCATCCTCGAGCGCGTTCCATAGCGCGATGTAACCCAGATAGAGAAACAGCAGCAGCAAAAAGCTGGTGAGCCGCGCGTCCCATACCCAATAGGCGCCCCACATCGGCCGGCCCCATAAGGAACCCGTGATCAGGCCCAGCGCCGTGAACATCGCGCCCAATGGCGCAGCCGCGCGCGCGGCGGTGTCCGCCAAAGGATGACGCCAGACCAGCGAAAAGATAGAAGCCACCGCGATCAGCGCATAAGCCGACTCCGCCACGATGGCCGCGGGCACATGCACGAACATGATGGTGACCGTCATGCCCTGCTGATAATCGGGCGGCACGCGGAAGCCCAGGAACAAACCGATGGCCAGCGCGATCACGGCCAGGATCGAAACCCAGGGCAACAGCAGCCCCGAAAGGCGCATGAACTGGGCGGGATTGGCGTAGCGGAACATGGACTTAAGTATATTCCTTTTTGCTCGCCTTACCCTGCGAGATTAAGCCTCACACATGCGGCGGTGACAAAGGGCGACAGCAGAACCGCCGCAACGGAAAACGCCGCCAGCAACCCCAGGGCCCCATTGGCCAGCCCATCCAGCGCCGCGCTCACCGCGCCAGCCCCGAAGATCACCACTGGCGTGAGCAGCGGCAGGATCAGCAACGGCAGGATCAAGCCGCCCCGCTTCAAGGACAGCGTAAGGCTGGCGCCGATCGCGCCCACCGCGCTCACCGCAGGCGTGCCGATCAGAAGCGACAGCACCAGCATTTCAGTGCCCAGCGGGGAAAGCCCAAAAAAAAGCGCCAGCAACGGCGAGAGCAAAGTCAGGGGCAGACCGGTGGAGAGCCAATGGGCGAGGAATTTGGCCAGCGCCACCTCTTCCAGCGACAAGGGCGACAGCGCAATCAGATCCAGGCTGCCATCGTCGAAATCGCCCTGGAACAAACGGTCTAGGGACAGAAGGGCCGCCAGCACCGCACCCACCCAGAGAACCCCTGCCGCGACCCGCGCCAATAGGTGCAGATCCGCGCCCACACCCAAGGGGACCAGCGTGGCCATCAACGCGAAGAAGGCCAGCGCCAAAAAGGCGCTGCCGCCGGAGCGAGCGGCGAGCCTGAGATCGCGCATGAGAAGACTGCGGAAAGCGAAGCTCATGGCGCCTCCAGGCGCATCGAACGGGCGGCAAAGCCGAACGGATCATGGCTGGCGGCCACCACAATGCCGCCGGAGGCGCAATGCGCTTGCATCAACGCGCTGGCCAACGTGCGGCCCGCGGTATCAAGCGCAGCGAAAGGCTCGTCCAGCAACCACAAGGGCCGCGCCGAAATCATCAATCGCGCCAAGCCCAGACGCTTTTTCTGGCCGGCGGAAAGATAGCGGCACGGCAGCAAGCGCTGGCGCGAAAGTCCCACTTGGTTCAGTACACCTTCCAACTCGGTTCGCGCGCCATAAAGGTGAGCGAAAAATTCCAACTGCTCGCCCACGCTCAATTGCGGCTTGATGCCATCCTGATGGCCCAGCCAACCCGCCTGGCGGCCTCTCTCCTCGCCATCGCTTATGACATTCTTGTCGGTGGTGATGGCGATTGAGCCTGTAGCGGGCGGAAGAAAACCTGCAATCAGACGCAGCAGCGAGGTCTTGCCCACGCCATTGGCCCCTTCCACCACCAGAACCTCGCCGGCGCCGAGCTGGAAATCGAGCGCGGTGAAGACTTGCCGGTCGCCGCGCACGCAGGCGAGCTTCTCGGCGGTGAGGGAAACGATCATACGCCGTATCTAACCCGCGCGCGCGGATCAGTACATATGTTGCCCACCGTTGATCGAGACAGTCGAGCCGGTGATGAAGCCGGCCTCGTCATGCACCAGAAACAGCACGCCGCGCGCGATCTCGTCGGCCTTGCCCAGGCGCTTCACCGGGATGCGGGCCACGATCTTCTCCAGCACATCCGCGGGCACCGCCGCCACCATGTCGGTGTCAATATACCCCGGGGCGATGGCGTTGACGGTGATGCCCTTGGCGGCCCCTTCCTGGGAGAGCGCCTTGGTGAAACCGTGGATGCCGGATTTCGCGGCGGCATAATTGACCTGGCCATATTGGCCGGCCTGGCCGTTGATCGAGCCGATATTGACGATGCGCCCGAAATTCCTGGCCAGCATCCCGTCCCACACCGCCTTGCACATGTTGAAACAGCCGCCCAGATTGGTGTCGAGCACCTGGTCCCACGAGTCGCGGCCCATCTTCTTCATGGTGGCGTCGCGGGTGATGCCCGCGTTGTTGACCACGATTTCCACCGGACCAAGCTGGGCTTCCACCTTGGCGATGCCGGCCACGCAGTCCTCATAGACCGCCACATCCCATTTGAAGGCAGGGATGCCGGTCTTGTCGCTGAAGGCCCTGGCGCGTTCCTCGTTGCCGGCGTAATTGGCGGCGACTTTGTAGCCGGCCTCCTTGAGCGCCGCCGAAATCGCCTCGCCGATCCCGCGCGTTCCCCCGGTGACCACTGCAACCTTTGCCATCGACCCACTCCCTGCTGTTGTTGCCGCCCCTCCTGGGCTTTTTATTTTTGTAGCAGGGTCTAGCGTTCGACGCACATAGCGATGCCCATGCCGCCGCCGATGCAGAGCGTGGAAAGACCCCTTTTTGCGCCCCGCCGCCCCATCTCATAAAGCAGGGTCACCAGCACACGGGCACCGCTGGCGCCGATGGGATGGCCGATGGCGATAGCGCCGCCATTCACGTTCACTTTGGTTGTGTCCCAGCCCATGTCCTTGTTGACGGCGCAGGCCTGGGCGGCAAAGGCTTCGTTGGCCTCGATCAGATCGAGTTCGTGTGCCTTCCAGCCTGCCTTCTCCAGCGCCTTGCGCGAGGCGGGAATGGGACCGGAGCCCATCACTTTGGGATCGACGCCGGCTTGCGCCCAACTGACGATACGCGCCAACGGCGCCAGGCCGCGCGAGTCCGCATCCCGGGCAGCCATCAACACCAGCACGGCGGCGCCGTCATTGATGCCCGAGGCATTGCCCGCGGTCACGGTGCCGTCCTTGGAAAAGGCCGGCTTCAATCCCGCCACCGCGTCGTAAGTCGCGCCGTCACGGATATATTCGTCATTCTCCACCACGGTCTCGCCCTTGCGGCTTTTCACCGTCACGGGCGCGATCTCGTCCTTGAACTTGCCGGACTTGCGCGCCGCTTCCGCCTTGTTCTGGGAGGCGACGGCGAAACGGTCCTGTTCTTCGCGGGTGATCTGCCACTCGCGCGCGACGTTCTCGGCGGTGTTGCCCATGTGATAGCCGTTGAAGGCGTCCCACAGTCCATCCTTGATCATGGTGTCGATCAGATTGAGGTCACCCATCTTCTGTCCGGCCCGGAGATAGGCGGCATGGGTGGACTGGCTCATCGATTCCTGTCCGCCCGCCACCACGATGCGGCTGTCGCCATTCTTGATCGCCTGCGCGCCCAGCGCCACGGCGCGAAGCCCGGAGCCGCACACCATGTTGATCCCCCAGGCCGGCGTGGCGATGGGAAGGCCGGCGGCGATCGTCGCCTGGCGGGCAGGATTTTGTCCCTGCGCCGCCGTCAGCACCTGGCCCAGAATGGCTTCGCTCACTTCCCCCGCTTCGACACGGGCGCGTTTCAGCGCCGCCTCGATCGCAACGCGTCCCAATTGATGGGCCGGCACGCTGGCAAAGGCGCCATTGAAGGAACCGACCGGCGTGCGCGCGCCCGCCACAATCACCACCTCTTCCACCGGAAAACTCCCAAGACTTGACCTCCTCCGCAAAATGCCGCGAATGCGAGGCTCGGTAAACGGCGATGAATTTCCCAACGTCCCCAAGGCGTTATTCGCCATTTCGGCGAGAGGGACATGCTGCGATTGCTAAAATGGCGCTGGACGGGCCCTTCGCCATGATGTTGTCTTTTGCGAGCCAAGGCCCAAAGGGCGATCAGCATAGTGGGGAACGCGTGTCGGACGAAAAAGCCAAGACCGAGCCGGTGATCATCAAGAAATACGCGAACCGGCGTCTCTACAACACCCAGACCTCCAGCTATGTCACGCTCGACCATCTGGCGAGCATGGTGAAGGAGGGGACCGAATTCGAAGTGCAGGATGCGCGCACCGGCGAAGACATTACCCGCTCGGTCTTGACCCAGATCATCTTCGAGGAAGAAGCCAAGGGGCAGAATCTGCTGCCGATCAAATTCCTGCGCCAATTGATCCGCTTCTATGGCGACAGCCTGCAGGCGTTCGTGCCCGGCTATCTCGACATGAGCATGGAGAGCTTCACCAAGAACCAGGGCGCGATGCGCGACCGCATCGCCGAGGCGATGGGTGGCGGCAATCAGATGATCGAGAATCTCACCCGCCAGAACCTCGCCATGTTCGAGCGCGCGATGCAGATGTTCTCGCCGTTCGGCGCGGCCTCGGCGGGCCGCAAACCCGAGCAGCCGTCCGAGGAAAAGCCGTCTTCCAGCGACGTGGAAAACCTCAAGCGCGAGATGGAGGCGATGCGCCGCCAGCTCTCCGAGCTCAGTCAGCGGAACAAGTAGCCTCTTCGTCCCAGCCGGGCTGGAGTTCGGGCTCGCCGAAATGGAAGCCCTGGAAATAATCCACTCCGAAACTTTCCAGCAGCGCGGCGTCCTGATCCGAGCCCACCCATTCGGCCACGACCTTCATGGCGAAATTCTTGGCAAGGCCGGTGAGCGTGCGCACGAACACCTGATTTTCCGGATTGGCGGAGAGATCCTTGACGTAGGACCCGTCGATCTTGACCACATCGACATGCATCATCTGCAGATTGCGGAATGAGGTGAAACCCGCGCCGAAATCGTCGATCGCCACCTTGACACCCATTTCGCGCAATTGCGAGACGAAGCGGGCATTCTCCTCGAACTGGGAGAGCGAGGCGGTTTCGGTCAATTCCACCACCAGACGGTTCGCCACCTCGCCATGCTCCTTGATGTAATCGACAAAGCGCTGCAGCCATGCCGGGTCGGATGCCGCCATGCCCGAGACATTCACGCCCAGGACCAGCTCGGGATGGCGGGTGAGCACGCCGACGGCTTTTTCCAGCGCGAACCGGTCCACCAGATGGACGATGCCCATCTGCTCGGCGGCGGGCACGAAATAGCCCGCATTCATCAACTGGCCGTCCGGGCGCACCATGCGCAAGAGACACTCGTGATGGGTGGCTTTGCGGCTGCCCGCTTCGATGATGGGTTGATAGGCGAGCCGGATGCGATCGTCCTTGAGCGCCTGCACCACCTCGTCGGCGATGCCCATTTGTCTTAAGCGCGCGGTCTCGCGCTGCTGGGATTCGGCATAGACCGCGAACCCGTCGCGGCCATTGGCGCGGGCCTGTTCCAGCGCCTGTTCGGCGCGCAACATCGCGTCCTGGCTGTTGGCGGCGGCGAGCGGCAGCCATACCGCGCCCACCGAGATGGTGGCGAACACGACACCGGCCTTGGTCTCTACCGCATGGTCGCGCACCGCGCGCCTGAGCCGCTGGGCGACGATGGCGATTTCGCTTTCCTTGCAGTTCTTGAGGATGACGCCGAATTTGTTGCCGGCGGTGCGGCCGATAATGTCGTGGGTCCTGAGGCCCTTGGCGACGCGTTCGCCCACGCCCACGATCACTTCGTCGCCGGCATCGAAGCCGTAA
>DATNFZ010000088.1:0-6626 GCA_035606155.1 Rhizomicrobium sp.
TTTGTCACATCGGCAACGGCCCGGCCCTTGCCGCCGCCAAACCAGCTCCTTGGCAGCGGAGACGCAACCATCGTCAGCGGACGCGCCCATGTGGTCGATACCGCGATCGGCACGTATGTGGTCCTTCATCGGCCCGCGACGGGCACCAAGGTCGCCGGTTATGTGCAATGGAGCGACCGCAGCACCTTCCCCGATCTTCACCAGTTGGAAGGCCAGGACGTGCAGATCAAGGGCGTGGTGGGCATGTACGGCATGCCGCTGATCACCGTGACCGATCCGGACCAGATCGAGATTATTGGGTGAGCCGCGACCCGAAGGGGCAAAATGGTCCTGATGGACCATTTTGAGCGGCGAACGCCGCGAGCTTGGGCGAGCGGCCGGACGCGTTAAGCCGTGCGGCGTCGCCGGCCAAAGACGCTGAACAACGCCGCCAGCGCGCAGCCCGCGACGATGCCCAAGGTCAGGCCCGACAGGATCGTCAGTCCGAACGTCGTCATCAGCACCAGCGCGGCGGGAAGCGATTTCAGAAGCTCGCGCACATGGTCCTTCTCCGCCATGTTCCAGCACACCACCAGCAGCACGCCGGCCAGCGCCGAGAGCGGGATATAGCGGGCCAGCGGCGCTGCCGCCAAAAGGAAGATCAGCACGAACAAAGCATGCAGCATGCCGGAGACCGGGCTCGCCGCGCCCGCGCGGATGTTGGTGGCCGTGCGCGCGATGTTGCCAGTCACGCTGAGGCCACCGAAGAAGGCGGTGACGATATTGGCGATGCCTTGCGCCACCAGCTCCATATTGTGGCGATGCTGCCGCCCCGTCATGCCGTCGGCGACTTTGGCGGACAGCAGGCTTTCGACGCCGCCCAGCAGCGTGAACGAGAATGAGACGGGCAGGACTTGCCGGAACAGCGCCCATGACATGGGAGGAAGCCGGGGCGCGGGAATCCCACGCGGCAGGTCGCCGAAGCGCTGGCCGATGGTTTCGAGGGGAAAATGGAGGAAGGCGGTGGCAAGCGAGGCCAGCGCCACGGCGATCAGCATGCCCGGCCAGTTGGGCCTTTTGGCGCGCAGGAAAAAGATCAGCGCCGCCGCGGCCGCACCGACCGACAGCGCATAGGCGTTGAGGGTCGGCATCGCGGCCCAGAGCACCTTGAGCTTGGGAAAAAGAAGGCCCGGTTCGGCGACATGGAGCGTGAGCCCGAAAAGATCCTTGAGCTGACTGGAAAAGATGGTGATGGCGATGCCGAAGGTGAAGCCCACCGTCACCGCATGGGGGATATGGCGAATCAGGCCGCCCAGCCGCGACAGGCCGATCAGGATCAGCATCGCCCCCGCCAAGAGCATGGTGAGCCAAAGGCCGGGAAGGCCGAACTTCGCCATGGTCGCGGCCACCAGCACAATAAAAGCGCCGGCCGGTCCGCCGATCTGATAGCGGCTGCCGCCCAAGGCCGAGACCAGGAAACCGCCGATGATGCTGGAATAAAGGCCGCGCTCGGGCGAGACACCTGACGCCACCGCGATCGCCATGGACAGGGGAAGCGCGACCACCGCCACGGTGAGGCCGGCAAGAACGTCCTTGTGAAAAATGGCCGCGCCATAACCTTCGCCCAGGCTGGTGAGAAGCTTGGGCCGGTAGGTATGCGCCGTCGAAGCGCCGTTCGGCATGGCCGATTTCTGCCCGGTGCGGAAGGGGAAGGTCAATGCGGATGTTTACCGGGGTGGGCGGTGAGGCTCGCCCGAGTCGCGGCCTTGGCGATTGTTGTGGCGTGGCTGCCGAACTTCCGGAGCGGACACCAGCGACGGCGACGCCATCAAAAGCTGCGGCTGTGGCGCCGCGGCAGCAAATGCCGTCAGACCGACGCCATCCACGCCGCCGCGGCATCGAGAATTTCGTCCAGCACCTCGCGGTCCTTGCGCCCGGTCTTGGCGGGTACATGGAAGGAATGATCGGCATTCTCAGCCAACACCAGAGTGGCGGGGGGGGCCAGCGATTTGACCGCGCGCTTGAGAAGCGCGAGGTCGGCCAGTGCGTCGCGCGTACCTTGTAGAAACAGCATGGGGATTTTTACCTGGGTCAGGTGCGCGGCGCGGGTGTCCGACGGCGCCCCGGCGGGATGAAGTGGAAAGGCGAAGAAGACGAGGCCACGCACGCCTTCGAGTGGCGCAATCGCCTGCGTCTGCGAGGTCATGCGTCCGCCGAAGGAACGTCCGCCGGCAAAGAGCGGAAGGCTTCTCGAATTTTCGCGGGCCGCGCGTTCGCGCGCCAAGGCCGCCGCTTCGCGCACCCGCTTGTGCGCGATGGGCGGCGGATCGACCCGTTTCGACCCACGCTCCATGTAAGGGAAATTGTAGCGCAGCACAGCGATGCCGCGCTGGGTGAGTCCATGGGCGATGGCATCCATGGATTTATGAGTCATGCCCGCGCCCGCGCCATGCGCCAGGACCAGTAAGGCCTTGGGCCTGGCCGGCGCGTCCCAGATCGTGGCCGCGGGATTCAGGTCGTCGGGCATGGGCGTCAGATTATCAAATTGATGGCCTGCCGCTCGCCCAAACTCGCGGCGTTGGCGTAGCTTTTCTTGGCGAGCCTTTTAACGTCCGGGAAGCCTGGCATGTGCCGGCACATCCGCCGGCAGATGATGGAAGGCCTGCTTTTCGCTTGTCCAGAACACGCCGTCCGGACCGCCGAAGACCGAGGGATCGTCCAGCGTGCCGACCTTGATCAACACCACGCTTGGCGCGCGATGCGATCGCGCCGTCAATTGCGTCCCACAGTCGGGGCAGAAATCGCGCGACGGCGTATCGGCTTCTTTTTGGAAAGTCCAGGGGACGGCCTCGGCGTAACGGAAGGCATCCGCGGCCACGACGAAAAACAGATTGCCCAGGCCGCCCGACAGTTTCTGGCAGGTGCGGCACATACATTGCCCCCGAAATTGGATCGGCCCTTCCGCAGAAAAGCGCACTCTGCCGCAATAGCATCCTCCGGTGATCGTCATGCTGCCCTTCCAATTCTCCACGGACGGCCGGACTTCACCCTCGGGCCGCGCTTTTGCGAGGACCCGGGGAGCCGCCCATCCAGAAAATGGCATCACGCGCCGACTGGATGACCGGGTCAAGCCCGGCCATGGAGGTAGGAAGGGGCAGCGGCCTTTCGGCCGCGGCCCCTAAGAGTCAGTGATGATCCCTATCGCCATCGCGATCATGATCGCGATGCTCGTCGTGGCCCCGGAAGCGGTCACCGCCCCGGAAATGATCGTCACGATCGCGGAAATGATCGTCACGGTCGCGATGGAAATCGCGCCGCTCACCGCGCCAATGGGCCTCGCCCCAGCCGCGGTCCCAATGGCCGCCATGCCAGCCAAAGCCTTCGCCGCGATTCCAGGCGAAGTTCACCCGCCGCCAGTCATTCCAGACATGCCAGCCGCCGCGATACCAGAAATAGGGCCGCCCGTCGGCCCAGCGGTAATAATGCGGCCCGCCCACGGCGATGCCGTCGATCATGATCGGGCCGCTATAGACGGCGTAGCCGCAATCGCCGGCATAATAGTCATTGTAGGCGTCGCAAGGTCCGGGCGGATAATAGCCGGGCCCATAATAATAAGCGGGAGGCGCGCCCACCCCGACGCCCACATGCACACCGGGAAGGCGCACGCCAAGATGCACCTGGGCGCTGGCCGGCGCGGCGGCAAAGAGGCCCATCGCCATCAAGGAGCCCGCCACCAGAGTGGTTTTCATCAGTGATTTCATCGGAAGAATCCTTTCTGAAAAATCTTCTTCGGGAATCGCGTCCCCGTATCGCAAAACCTAGCCATGCGATTGTGAATTGATTGTGGCCGCCCTGTTCATCGCGGGTTCATCGCGCTGCCCGTCCGCATGACATGCGAAAGTTCTCGCCCAGGTCCATCGGAAACCGCGGGAACGAGCGTCGCGATGAATGGTCATGGATGTTTCGCGGGGCGCGCGCATTGAAACGACGGGACGCAATCCCAATATTCCTTGTACAGAACACTGCGGTGTTCCGGATCGCCCAGGGCTTACGAGACCGCGTCCGAAGCCGCTTCACACCCAACATCGAACGAGGATCCTTTGGGAAATCTGGAACTCCTGGAGAAGGCGTTTGCCCTTGCCGACAGCGGCGAGGTTTCCAACATCACCGAACTTCGCCGGGCGCTGGTCGAGGATGGCGTCACCATGACCGAACTTCAGCAGTTCCATGGCCGCGCCCTGGTGCGGCAGCTTTCAAGCCGGATCGCCAGGTCCAAGCGCCAGCAGTACAAGGTTGGAGTTCCCTTTACGCGGCAGTAGCGGTGATTCAGGTACTAATGGCGTGGAACTCCCAGGTTCATGCGCGGTTCAGGTTCGCCCGTTCACATTGGCGGCGCGTCGAAGATTTCGCGAGAGCCCCATGACCCTTGAACGCCGTTCCCTCGGCCGCCGGCTGGCTGCGCTTGCGTTTCTGGTTTTCATCCCCCTGGTTTCCATCGAGGCCTCCCGCGCCGATACCCCGGCCGAGGATTTCGTCTCGGTCAATATCCAGAAGGGGCTTGGCATCCTGGATAATCCGTCGCTGAGCGCCGACGAGCGCAGCCGGCAGTTCCAGAATCTTCTGCTGGGGATCACGGATATAAAGCGCATCGCGCTGTTCACCCTGGGCCAGTATGCACAAACCGCCCCGGAGGCCGATCGGGACGCCTTCACCGCTTCGTTCCAGGATTATTCGGTCGCGGTCTATCGCTCCTATCTGGGGGAATATGCCGGCCAGACCTTGAAAGTGATCGGCAGCCACGAGCGTTCGCCCACCGATTTTGTCGTCGCCACCCGCGTGGTCGATCCCCAGGGGGGCGTGATGCCGCTGGAAATCGATTTCCGCGTGCGCACCGACACGGGCAAACCCGAAGTGACCGATTTGGGGCTGGCCGGAATCTGGCTGGCGGTGGAAGAACGCGACCAGTTCGGCTCGTTCCTGGCGCAGAACCATGGCGATGTCCGCGCGCTGGCCGGCCATCTCAGCACGGTGGCGCAGGGCTATCGGGTCGATACCGCCCTGATGCGCAGGTAAGCGCGCGGAATCGCGATCATGCTCTAGGTTTTTGTTTTATCGCGCAATTTTTCCGAAAACCGCTTCACACTTTTCGGATTGCGCTCTAGATTCGTGCTTGCGTGGCGGGGGCTTGAGCTTGGATCAGCAGGATTGGATCGGCCGGTCCGCCCAACCCTTTGCGGTCTGGCAGGGCGGCTTCAGCCCTGAGGAACTGGACGCCATCATCGCTTACGGTGAAACGCAGCGGCACCAGCGCGGCGCGATCGAGAAGAGGGGACAGTTGGAAGCGGCCGATCCCATCCGCGTCACGCGGCTGGCCTGGATCGCGCATAATCCCGACACCAACTGGATCTACGACAGGCTGTGGCGGATCGGCTATCACCTGAATGTCAAGACCTGGCGCTTCGACCTCACCGGCATTTCCGAGACGCTGCAATACACGATCTATCAGACGGACGAGGGCGGCCATTACGACTGGCACACCGACAATATCGTCACCGCGCCCATGCCCCGCAAATTGTCGCTGTCGCTGCAGTTGAGCGATCCGGCCGATTATGACGGTTGTGCGCTGGAGCTGCGCGCCGCCAACAATATCGATGTCGCGCCGATCGAGCGGGGCGCGGTGATCGCCTTCCCCAGCTATGTGCTGCACCGGGTGACGCCGATTGCGCGCGGGCGCCGCGCCTCGCTGGTGTCGTGGATTTCCGGGCCGCTGCTGCGGTGAACGCCGCGCAGCCTGACGCACGCGGCAGCTTTCATTTTGTAAGCTTCTTGTCAGATGGGGGCTTCCTGGGGCATATGCTCGGCCCATAACCGGGGTTGGTGGGCGCGACCAGGGGGATCAGCGCCGCGTGGATCAAAAACAAGAAGATTATCTTTCCAGAGCCAAGGAAGCCGCTGAGATGGCCGCGAAGGCCAAAAGCGCGCCCACGCGCGATGCGTGGCTCAAGATAGCCGAAAATTATCGGGTCTTGGCGGGCTCAAAAGAAAGGCACTAGCCGGACTGCGCCAATGCGGGATGCGCCTTTGCCGCGGACTTTGGTCTGGCGGCGGCCTCAACAGCATTTGGTGGCGATAGCCGCGAGCGGCCCGCAAATGGTGGCATCGCCGTTGCAGCAATCTTCCATCAGGAATCCCAGCAGCGCCGTCATGCGGTCATAGGCGGCGCTGTAGATCACCGAGCGTCCCTCGCGCCGCGATTCGATCAGCCGCGCGTTGGCCAGCACGGTAAGATTGGCCGACAAGGTGTTGGGCAGTATGTCCAGCTTGCGCGCAATCTCTCCCGCGGCCAGACCCTGATGGCCTGCGCGCACCAGCAGCCGGAAAATGGACAACCGGCTCTCATGGGCCAGCGCCGAAAGCGCCTCCACCGCCTGGGCGAGCTTTGCGGATGTCATTCAGCAGCAAGCCTTGCCGCTGGGGCTCGGCGCGCAACAGGCGGCCTTCGGGGCATCCATCGTCGGCACGCCATCTTCGCCATAGGTGGTGGCTTCGCCGAATGTGTAGAAGCTTTCCCAGCGCAGGCCCGAAGGATCGGTGATCCAGCTTTTGTGCGACTGGGCGTAGCAGCAACTGGCGGCTTCCTGGTCGCG
>DATNFZ010000089.1:0-3424 GCA_035606155.1 Rhizomicrobium sp.
CATGATCGGACCGGATGGGCGTCGCGCTTGGCGATGCCGGTGGCGGCACTGGTGCTGATGATCGCCTATCTTCAGGCGGCAACCGGGTTTTTACCGCTCAAGGGCGATCCCCTGGCGCGCCTCTTGGGCGTGGGCATGCGCGAGACGGCGCAGGACCTCACCCGGATCGAAGAGCGCCGCGGCGCGCACGCCATCTTGGCCGGCGATTACGAGATGACGGCGTGGCTGCGTTTTTACGCGCCCGCGCTTGACGTCATCGCGGTGGATCAGCCCAACCGCTATCTCGAAGCGCCCCGGATCCGGGTGGGCCAAGGGCCGATTCTGTATGTGACGGAGCGCGAGACGGACCGGACTCTCCTGGCCAATTTTGGCACAGTCACGCGCCTGCCCGATCTCGTCCGTGCACGGCATACCAGGCAAATCGCCCGTTATCCGCTCTGGCAACTGGCACAACCGCGCCGGGCGATGGACGGCAAAACGCCTTGAAACGGAAGAGTTTATCGATTTTTGGGGGAAGAGAGCGGACACCCGAGGCGGGCTGTCGAAGGGGCTGGGGGCGTTCCGGATCGGACGTCCGCTCGGGATAAAGAACGAAGGGCCCGGAAGTTCGTTCCGGGCCCTGCCTCATATTTTCATGATTTTTGCGTTGCCGGCGCGGGCGGCGCCTGAAGCGCTTTCAGGGGCGCTTTCGCGTTCGGCGTAAAATCAGCAGAACCAAACAACAGGGCCAACAACAGAAGACCTGCGATCGTCGCTTCGATGGGGTGTTCGATGATCCGGTGGGGTATACGCATACGCATGCCCTCCTTGCCTCCCGTCAAATCAAAGTGGAGGCCTGCCGCGCAGCGCGCCGGAAAAGGCGCTGACGATCAAGAGGATGACGAAAACGATCAACAAAAGTTTGGCGATGGTGGCCGCCAGCCCGGCCAGCCCGAAGAAGCCCATATAGCCCGCCACCAGGGCGAGGATGAGGAAGGTTAAGGCCCAACCCAGCATGGGTTTTTCTCCAGGGACGTCTCACGCAGAACGCCGCTTTGGGCGCTTGCGTTCCTGGAAAACTATTTTTGGGATTTGTTGCGTTTGAGAAACATGTCGGCGGCGCCCGCCAAGCCAGCGCTGATCAGGGCGAGCCAAGGGGTCTCCTTCACGGCCACCGCCAGCAAGGCCGCCACGACCTGCGAGGCGCCGGCCGGCCTGGGCGGACGGGTACTGGCCACGGCCAGGGCCCAGATGAGGGTGGGCACCAGAAAGATCGCGCCGGCGATCACGTCACCCCATGCCGGGCCCACATAGGGCGCAAGCGCGGTGGCTATTCCCAAGACGATGAAGCCCACGCTGAAAAAGATCAGCGCCACGCCCACCATCGCCAAGAGTAGTTTTGCGCCCAGACGCGCGAACATGAAATCTCCGGAAAGAGAGCCCTCCGGTCTTATAGCGGAAGAGGGTTTGAACTCAATTATCGGGTCGCGACGCCGCCAGGCCAAAGCCTAGCGCCGGAGGAAGATCGCGCCCAGGAAGGCGCCGATGCCGCCGGCGATCAGGAGCGAGGCGATGGGCTGCTGGCGCACCTGGGTGCGCAGATTTTCGGCGTTCTCCTCGGCCCATTCCTCCGCGTCGTCGCGGAATTCGCCGGCCATCAGCTTGGCTTCGCGCGCGGCTTCTTCCGCCAGCCGCATCGCCCGATCGGCCACATCCTCGGCCGAGCGCATGGCGGTTTGGGCGCGCTCCGAGGCCGCCACGCCCACATCGCCGGCCAAACCCTTGATGTCCTGTTGCAGCGTTTCGAAGTCGTTGCGCAGCGCGGTGAGGCGCGCGTCGATGCCGTTGGCGGTTTTCTTCTTGGCGGCCATGTCAAATTCTCCAACTCAATACAGAAATAGATCAGGCCGCCGCCTCAGGCAGCCTGCCGCGCCACCGGATGGAAAAACAGCGCCTGACCAACCGTGGCCTGCACGGTCTCCGGCAGGAAGGGCTTGGCGATCAAATATGTGGGCTCGGGCCGTTCGCCCGTCAAAAGCTTTTCCGGATAGGCGGTGATGAAAATCACGGGAATATCGAAGGAAGAGAGGATTTCGTTGACCGCATCGATGCCCGAGCCGCCTTCGCCCAGATTGATATCGGCGAGCACCAGGCCCGGCCGCTCGGATTTGGCCTTGGCCACGGCCTCGTCCTTGGTGGCGGCGGTGGCCACAACCTTGTGACCCAACTCGGTAACCAGATTTTCCAGGTCCATGGCGATGATGGGTTCGTCCTCGATGATCAGGACCTTGCTGGCGAGCTGGCCGTCGATGGTCTTCTGGGCATCCAGAATGGCGGCTTCGACTTCGGCAGGGCTTTCATCGATGATGAACGCCGCTTCTTCGGGACTGAAGGCTTCGACCGCGGTGAGCAAGAGGGCCGCCCTTTTGGAGGCGGAAAGGGCCTTGAGGCGGTTTTCCGGGCTGCCGGCCTCGGCCTCGTCATAATGTTCGGCCCCGGATTGCCAGATGGCGTGGAAAAGGCGGTAGAGGCCCACCCGGGGGGGGACCCCCTCGGTGAGGCTTTCATCGCCTTCCAGCAGGGCCGTCAGCGCGGCCCTGACATGGGCATCCCCGGAGGCCTGGGAACCTGTCAGCGCACGGGCGTAGCGGCGCAAATAGGGCAGGTGCGGCGCAAGGGTTTGCGTCATGCTCATGAAAAGGCTCCTTCGGCGTAAATCAAAGCGTGAATTAGAAATTCGCGCCAGCCCAAAAAGTTCCCCAGAAGGCAGGAACCTTTCGGTAGAGGGCACGTTCTGGACCCTAAGGGGCGCGAAAAACTGGCGGGATTGTGACGCCTTTGGAGTGCTCGTCCTAAGATGCAATGGGATACCACAGTGTCGAACGAGGAAAAGCCTAACGAAAAAGCTCGCGCGATCCGGGCTCGTCAAAGGGCCATCGGGCGCGAACTCCGGCGCATGTACGACGATGTCGCCCAAGAGCCCGTGCCAGAGGATTTTCTTGATTTGTTGCGCCGCATAGACGACGCCGAGGATGCCCGCACGGGCAAGAAGGTGTCGTAATGGTTGTTCCAGCCCCCATGCGCCACGAACCCGGCAAGGAAATCGGCAAGGACGACGGCGACAGCGATTTCAAGAATGAGCTCCTGGCGCTGATCCCGTTCTTGCGCGCGTTCGCCCGCTCGCTCACCGGCAACCAGGAAGGCGCCGACGATCTGGCGCAGGAGACGCTGGTCAAGGCGTGGCAAAGCCGCGCGACCTTCATCCCCGGCACCAATCTCAAGGCGTGGCTGTTCACCATCTTGCGCAATCAATTCTATTCCGACCGGCGCCGGGCCTGGCGCCAGGCGCCCTGGGACCAGGACGCGGCCGAGCGCATTCCGGGTGGTGGTGAAGACCAGATGATCTCGGCGCAATTGTCCGATACGGCGCGCGCCTTGCGCTGTC
>DATNFZ010000090.1:0-13432 GCA_035606155.1 Rhizomicrobium sp.
GGCCTTGTCGGTCAATCCCGGTGTGGTCGCGGCCTATGTCCATAACGCCACGTCACCCGAGTTGGGCAAGATCGGCGTCCTGGTGGCGCTGAAATCCACCGCCGACCAGGCCAAGCTTTCGGCGCTGGCCAAGCAGCTTGCCATGCATGTGGCGGCCGCGTCTCCGCTCGCCATCACCCCCGAACATCTCTCCAAGGAGGTGGTGGAACGCGAACGCAACGTGCAATGGGAATTGGCCAGGCAGTCCGGCAAGCCCGACAACGTCATCGAGAAGATGATGGAAGGGCGGATGCGCAAATTCTACGAAGACACGGTGCTGCTCTCCCAAACCTTCGTGATCGACGGCGAGACCCAGGTGGGCAAGGTGATCGAAAACACCGCCAAGGAGTTGGGCGCGCCAATCGCGATCGAAGGCTTTGTCCGCTTCCAGGTCGGCGAAGGCATCGAAAAAGTGGAAAGCGATTTCGCCGACGAAGTCGCCCAGATGGCAGGAACGAGATGATTTTGGTCGCCGGGGCCGCGCGCGCACGCTGCCGCTACGCGCTCCTGACCGGCGCTCCGGAGGAATGCCGGTAATGTTGACGACGCCTCATTATGCCCGTGTGCTGCTCAAGGTCTCGGGCGAGGCGTTGATGGGTGAGGGCAATTACGGCATCGACGTCGCCACCGTGGACCGCATCGCCGCGGACGTGAAGGAAGCGGCCGACAGCGGCACCCAGATCTGCATGGTGATCGGCGGCGGGAACATCTTCCGCGGCCTTGCCGGCGCCGCCAAAGGCATCGACCGGGCCACCGCCGACTATATGGGCATGCTGGCCACCGTGATGAACGCGCTGGCCATGCAAGCCGCGCTGGACCGCTCGGGCCTGGCCAGCCGGGTCCAATCGGCCATCCCCATGAGCAGTGTGTGCGAGCCCTATATCCGCCGGCGCGCGATTCGCCATATGGAAAAAGGCCGGGTGGTGATCTTCGCCGCGGGAACCGGGAACCCGTTTTTCACCACCGATACCGCGGCCGCCTTGCACGCCGCGGAGATGAACTGTGATGCCATGTTGAAGGCCACGCAGGTTGACGGTGTTTACAGTGCTGACCCGAAAAAGTACCCTGACGCCGTAAGATACGAATCTTTGAGTTATCACGAGGTGTTAGCGCGGGATCTTGCAGTAATGGATGCGTCGGCCATTTCGCTGTCACGCGAGAATGGCATCCCCATTCTGGTCTTTTCGTTGCATGACAAGGGCGCGTTGGCCCGGGTGCTGAAAGGCCAGGGCCGGGCAACGATCATCAAGGAAAAATAAAGAGCCCAGGGGCGTGGTCGGGGCGCGGTTTGGACTAGCATTGGATCCGGGGCTGCCGAGGCGAGGAAGATGGCGGACGCTTACAACAAGGATGAAATGAACCGGCGCATGAACGGCGCGGTGGCCACCCTCAAGGGTGAATTCGCCGGGCTTCGCACCGGCCGGGCAACGCCCGCGCTGCTCGACCCGGTCACGGTCGAAGCCTATGGCAATGTCGTGCCGATTTCGCAGGTGGGCACGGTCTCCGCTCCCGATGCGCGCATGCTCAGCGTCCAGGTTTGGGACAAAAGCCTGGCCAAGGTGGTGGACAAGGCGATCCGCGACGCAGGCCTGGGCCTCAATCCCCAGATGGACGGGCAGCTTTTGCGCATCCCGCTGCCGGAACTCAATCAGGAGCGGCGCAAGGAACTATCCAAGCTCGCCTCCAAATATGCCGAGGCCGCCAGGGTGGCGGTGCGCAATGTGCGCCGTGACGGCATGGAATTGCTCAAGAAGCTGGAAAAGGATCACAAGATCGGCCAGGACGAGCATCACACCAAGGGCGACGAGCTGCAAAAGCTCACCGACGCCCATATCAAGGACATCGACAACGCGCTCCATACCAAGGAGCAGGAAATCATGCAGGTGTGATGGCCAGCATGGAGATGTCTTCAGCAGACCTGCCCTCGATCCTTCCCCGCCACGTCGCCATCATCATGGACGGCAATGGGCGCTGGGCGAGGAAACGCCATCTGCCGCGCGAAGCCGGCCATCTCGCGGGAATGAACGCGGTGCGCGAGACGGTCCGCGCCGCCTGCGATATCGGTCTTGGCAACCTCACGCTGTTCGCCTTTTCCAGCGAGAATTGGAAACGGCCCAAGGCGGAAGTGGGCGCGCTGATGGGTCTGTTCCGCACCTATTTTCGCAATGATCTGGACGAACTGGTGGAGCGCAATGTCCGCATGCGCATCATCGGCCATCGCGGGAGGGTCGCCAGCGACATCCAGCAGATGATCCTGGATTCCGAAAGCCGCACCGCTCACAATACCGGCCTCAATCTCACCTTTGCCTTCGACTATGGCGGGCAGGAAGAGATCGTCGCCGCGGCGCGGGAATTGGCGCGCGCGGCCGCGGAAGGGCGCCTCGATCCCGAAACCATCACGCCGGAGCTTTTCGCCACCAGGCTTTTCACCAGCGCGCTGCCGGAGCCCGATCTGGTGATCCGCACCTCGGGTGAACGGCGTCTTTCCAATTTCCTGCTCTGGCAGTCGGCGTATGCCGAATTGCTGTTCCTGGAAACGCTATGGCCCGATTTCGGACGGGGCGAGTTGTTGAAAGCGCTGCAAAGCTTCGCCGCCCGCGAGCGCCGCTTCGGCGCCGTCAATTCGGAAGCGGTGGCGTGACCAACACGCATCATCAGCATGCGCCCGGCTACCGCGCCATTCGCTGGAACTTGGATTGGATCACCCGTCCCTTGTTCGGCCTTGTGCTCGCCGCGATCGCGATTGGGGTCTTGTTCTCGGCGCCGCCTTTCTTCGCCGCTCTGGTGGTGGCGATCAGCATCGCCGCGGCATGGGAATGGCACCGCATGATGAGCAAGGGCCGCACCCATCACGTCGAGACGGCTGTCAATACCGTAACAGTTGCCGTGGCCGTTACCGTTCTGCTGATGACGCAGCGGGTTTGGATCGCCCTGGCAGTTCTTGTTGCCGGCACGGGTTTGGCGTGGGCGCTGGCCAGAGGCCGTCATGTTCATCCTTCGTGGCAGGCGGTGGGCGTCCTCTATTTGGGATTGCCGGCCTTGGCGCTTGTGGCGCTGCGCGCTTTTGAGCCGCGTGGCGCTCTGGTCATCGTGGGCATGTTCCTGATCGTGTGGGCCACCGATTCAGGCGCTCTGATCTTCGGCAATTTGATTGGTGGCCCGCGCATGGCGCCAAGACTTTCCCCATCCAAGACATGGGCCGGAACCATCGGCGGCAGCCTCACCGCGGCCGCGATCTTCACGGCCTTCATCTGGTTTTTGGGCGGCTCGCCCTGGCAGGCGGCCTTGTTCGGTCTTTTGTTCAGCATCACCGCCCATGCCGGCGATCTGTTCGAAAGCTTCGTCAAGCGCCGCTTCGGCATCAAGGATTCGGGTTCCATGATTCCAGGCCATGGCGGCGTGCTCGACCGGATGGATTCCACCCTGGCCGCCGCCGTCGCGATGGCGCTTCTGGTGTTCGCAGGCGGCATCAATCCCCTCTTGGGAGTGGCGGCATGAGGCCCATCGCCGCCACCAATTTCTTTGACGAGATGCCGCCCTTGAGCGAGGTCACCCATCGCCGCGTGACCATCCTGGGCTCGACCGGCTCCATCGGCGTCAATACCCTCGATGTGATTGCCCATGCCCGCAAGGTCTATGGCCCCGACGCATTCCCGCTCGCCGCGTTGACGGCGCAGACCAATGTCGCGCTCCTGATCGAGCAGGCGAAGAATTTCCGGCCGGCCCGGGCGGTGATTGGCGATACCGCGCTTTATGGGCAACTCAAGGCTGGTCTCGTCGGCACCGGCGTGGAAGCCGAAGCCGGCCGCGATGCCGTGATCGCGGCGGCGGCGCTCCAATCTGATTTCGTGATGGTGGCGATCATGGGCGCGGCGGCGATCGAGCCGGCGCTGGCCGCGATCGGCCGGGGCGTGCTGGTGGCGCTTGCCAACAAGGAATGTGTGGTGGCGGCAGGTCCGGTGTTCCGCGACGCGCTGGAAAAATCCGGCGCCGCGGTCATTCCGGTGGATTCCGAGCACAATGCCATCTTCCAGGTGCTGGGATCGGGCGATGCGTCAGGCGTGGACATGGTCACCATCACCGCCTCGGGTGGTCCGTTCCGAGAGTGGCCACTGGAAAGAATGCGCGACGCGACGGTGGAACAGGCCGTCGCCCATCCCAATTGGGCGATGGGCCGAAAAATCTCCCTCGACAGCGCCACCTTGATGAACAAGGGGCTGGAACTGATCGAAGCGCATTTCCTGTTTGCGCTTCCGCCGGAAAAATTGAATGTGGTGGTGCACCCCCAATCGGTGGTGCACTGCCTGGTGAGCTATGGCGACGGCACGACCATGGCGCATCTCTCGGCGCCTGACATGCGCACACCCATTGCGCACGCGCTCGCCTGGCCTCGGCGCATCGCTTCGCCCTCGAAGAGGCTCGATCTTGCCAAGCTGGGGCAATTGGTGTTCCACGCGCCTGCCCATGACCGGTTTCCCGCGTTGGGTCTGGCCATTGAGTCTTTGCGTTCCGGCGGTCTGGCGCCTACCGTGCTGAATGCGGCCAATGAGATCGCCGTGCAGGCATTCCTGGATCATCGCATTGGCTTTCTGGACATCCCGAAAGTGGTGGGGGAGACCTTGAATACCAATGTCGGCGCCGGCGCCAACGGCCGCGCCTATGATCTTCCCACCGTGCTGGGAACGGATGCGCGGGCGAGGGTGCTGGCGGAGGAAATTTGTCAACGGGTGGGGATGTAGCGGCCTCAAGTAGCGAAGCGGTAGGCCATTAAAAAGAGGAGAACATGCTCGACGCCCTGCGCAGTCTCGTCCTTTGGACGCCACTTGGCCTTCCAGCCTTTCTGTTCGTCATTACCCTGGTAGTGTTCTTCCATGAATTGGGCCACTTCCTGGTGGCACGCGCCTGTGGCGTGAAGGTGGATGTTTTTTCCGTGGGTTTCGGCCGCGAGATTTTCGGCTGGACCGACAAAAGTGGCACGCGCTGGAAGGTGAGCTGGCTGCCGGTGGGTGGCTATGTGAAGTTCGCCGGCGACGTCAACGCCGCTTCCATGCCGGATCGAACGGCAGAGCCGAATCTGAGCGAGGCCGAACGCGCGCGCACGCTGGCGTTCAAGCCTGTCTGGCAGCGCGCCGCCGTGGCCGCGGCCGGTCCCTTTGCCAATTTCGCCCTTGCCGTCGTGCTTTTTACTGGCGTGATCCTTCACAACGGCCACAGCGTGATCGCTCCGGTCATTGGCGACGTCGTGAAGGGGAGCCCTGCCGAGGCGGCCGGCATCAAGGCCGGTGACCGCGTCACGGCCATCGACGGCACGCGCATCACCGATTTCGAACAGATGCCCGAGATCATTTCGGTGAGCGGCGGAGACACGCTCACCATCGATCTTCTTCGCCAAGGCCGGCCTTTGAGCGTTCAGGTGATGCCGCACGCGACCAAGATGCGCGACGTCCTGGGCGACATGGGAACGAGCGTGGTGATCGGCGTGCGGCCATCGCCGCACGCACCAATCACGACCGAATATTACAGTCTGCCGGGTGCTTTCGGTGCGGCCTGCGCCGAAACCTGGGACATCATCCACACCACGGTCGAAGGCCTGGTGCAGATGGTGCGCGGCTACGCCAGCGCCGATCAACTGAGGGGGCCCTTGGGCATCGCCAAAATGACGCGGCAGGTGGCGGTCTATGGCTTTCTGGCGCTCCTCCAACTGGCCGCTGTACTTTCGGTAAGCATTGGCTTCGCCAACCTTTTTCCGATTCCACTGCTCGACGGCGGACATCTTCTGTACTATGGATGCGAAGCTGTCTTGGGGCGCCCGCTGGATGAGCGGGCCCAGGACGTCGGATTTCGGCTTGGGCTGGTTTTGGTCTTGGGGCTTGTCCTCCTGACCACATGGAACGACCTGGCTCGGCTGAATCTTTTCTGAAACTTTGGCCGCCGCTGGGCGCGCTTTTCGAATGAGTAACGGCCGGCGGGGAATGCGGACGATTACAACTTATAAAGCGGTTCTGCGCGCGACCTCCGCGACGCTCTGCCTTGCCATGTTTGCCTTGCCGGCGGATGCGCAATTGCGCCCGGGCGCGGCCGAACGCGCCCAGGAGTTGAACGCCCAGCGCGCCAATCCGCAAGCCCCGCAGGCGACGCCGCAGGCGCCTGCCCAACCGCAGCGCATCATCCAGCGCATCACCGTGACCGGCACCCAGCGCGTCGAGCCGGGCACGGTTCTCACCTATGTGAACATCCGCGAAGGCGACGCCTATGATCCCGCCACCGTGGACACGGCGTTGAAAGCCCTGTTCGGCACCGGCCTGTTCTCGGACGTTCAGATCAATTTCAACAACGGCACGCTCGCCATCCAGGTGGTCGAGAATCCGATCGTCAACCAGGTGGTATTCGAGGGCAACGACAAGGTCTCGACCAAGGATCTCACCAAGGAAGTGCAGATCAAGCCGCGGCAGACTTTCACCCGCGCCCGCGTCGAGGCCGATATCCAGCGCATCATCGAGCTCTATCGCCGGAACGGAAAATTCGCCGCCCGGGTCGATCCCGAAATCATCCAGCGCCCGCAAAACCGGGTCGATCTGATTTTCGCGATCTCCGAAGGCCCCACCACCGGCATCGCCCGCATTAATTTCATCGGCAACAAGGTCTTCGACGCCTCCACCCTCAAGGGGCAGATCGCCACGGAGGAGAGCGCCTGGTACAAGATTCTCGCCAGCAACGACAATTACGACCCCGACCGGCTGGCCTTCGACCGCGAACAACTGCGCCGCTTCTATGTCAGTCATGGGTATGCCGATTTCACCGTGACCAGCGCGGTGGCCGAACTGGGCCAGAATCGCCGGAATTTCTATGTCACCTTCACCGTCAGTGAAGGTCCGCGCTATCATGTCGGCAAGATCACCATCAATTCCAAGATCAAGGAACTGACACCGCAGGCATTGCGTCCGATGGTGGCCATCGAGACCGGCGACATCTATGACGCGGACACGGTTCAGAAGGCCATCGACGCCCTGACCAACGCCGCCGGCACCAAGGGCTATGCCTTCGCCGAAGTGCATCCCCGCATCGCCCGCAACCGCACCAACAACACCATCGATCTGATCTTCGACATCGACCAGGGACCGCGCGTCTATATCGGCAAGATCAATATCGTGGGCAACACAAAGACCCTGGACAAGGTGATCCGCCGCGAATTTCGCCTGGTGGAGGGCGATGCCTTCAACCGCGTGCTGATCGACCGTTCGCGCACGCGCATCCGCGCGTTGGGCTTCTTCAAGGATGTGGAAGTCAAGAACGCGCCCGGCAGTTCTCCCGACCGCACCGATGTCACCGTCACGGTCACCGAACAGCCCACTGGCCAGCTTCAGTTGGGCGTGGGCTATTCCTCCGTCAGCCAGCTCACCGGCGAATTCAGCTATACCCAGCAGAATCTGTTTGGCCGCGGCCAGTATCTCAAGGCCTCCGTTTCGGTGTCGCAGATCAACAAGCTCTACCAGTTCAGCTTCACCGAACCTTATTTCCTGGACCGGCCGCTGTCCGCAGGTTTCGACCTTTACGAATCGCAGCTCGATTACATCCAGGCGACCTATGCCAGCGATCAGATCGGCGCCCAGTTCAGGCTGACGTTTCCGATCTCGGAATTTTCCACCGTGCAGTTGCGCTATGGGTATCAGATCAACAACATCATGCCGTTTGGCGGCGCGTCCCTGGCGCTGTTGCTGGCAGAGGGCAGGACCTATGGTTCGCTCATCGGCTATACCTATGGCTTTTCCAATCTCGATGATGTGCTGAAGCCCACCACGGGCGTAGCCTTCAATTTCAACCAGGACTTCGCCGGTTTCGGCGGCAATCTGCGCTTCCTCAAGAACGAAGCGACGTTTGCGGCATACCGTCCCGCTTTTGACGGCGCGATCGTCAATTCGCTGACCGTGCATGCCGGTTACATCATGAGCTATGATGGCTCGGTCCTGCCGATCAATCAGCGCTTCTTCAGAGGCGGTGATACCTTCCGGGGCTTCGCGTTGGCCGGCATCGGCCCACGCGATCTCGATGCACCGCTCAACAGCGGCGCGGTCGGCGGCAATGCCTACGCCATCGGCACGCTCCAGGCGCGGCTGCCCAGCCTGTTGCCCGAGAGCTACGGCGTTTCGCTCGGCCTGTTCACTGATTTCGGCACCATGGGCCAGGTGCAAAATGTCCAGCGCGCCTGTACAGTCCAGTCCTGCGTGGTGGACAATTTCGCCTTCCGCGCCTCCGCCGGTGTCACTATAGGCTGGAGATCGCCCTTCGGTCCGCTGCAAATCGATCTCGGCCTGCCCTACGTCAAAACCAGTTACGACAGGCCGCAGATACTTCATTTCTCCGCTGGAACGGGATTCTGACGATGAAAAAATTATTCCTCGCCTTGGCTTTGTTGGGAATGAGCGCGGCGCCCGCGCTGGCCGCCAATCCACCGCCGCCGCCCCAGCTCAAGATCCTGTTGATCGACCGGCAGGCTATTCTTCGCTTATCCAAGGTGGGCCAGGATGTGGCGCGCCAGGTCGAGGCCTATAGCAACCAGGCCAAAGCTGAAATCGCCGGCCAGCAGAAGGCCCTGCAGGCCGAAGCATCGAAGCTGCAACAGGATGTCGCCATTCTCGCGCCCGACGCCAAGGCCAAGAAAATCGCGGAATTCGATGCCAAGCAGAATGGCTTGCAGGCTGCCGCCCAGAAAAAAGAGCAGATGATCCAGGGCGGTCTGATGAAGGCGCAGCAAACCATCGCCCAGGCGCTCGAACCGATCTTGCAAAGCTTGATGCAGCAGCGGGGCGCCAACCTCATCCTGGACAAGAATGCTGTGGTCTTTGCGTCGCCCCAGGCGGTCAGTGCGTTTGACATCACCATGCCGGCCATCGAGCAGCTCAACCAAAAGTTGCCCAGCATAAAAGTGGATCTGACGTCACCGGCGCCGGCCGCCGCTCCTCCCGCGAAGAAGAAATAGAGAGCGGAAAGCCAGCGAGGCTCCAATGGCCGATCCTCGTTTTTATGACAATCGCGGTCCTTTCACCCTGGCCGGAATTTGTCAGCGCGCCGGAGCGAGTTTGCCGTCCGGTGCGGATGGCGCCATGGCAATCGCCGATCTCGCGGGCCTGGAAGGAGCGGGGCCGCAACATCTCACTTTCTATTCCGGAAACCGCGACCTTGCCCAAGCCTTCGCGGCGAGCCGCGCCGGCGTTTGCCTGATGCCCAAGGCCACATCCGCTCAGCCGCCCAAAGGTGCGATTCTCATCGAAGTCAAATCGGTATCTCACGCTTTTGCGGACGTGGCGGCGATGTTTTACCCTGATGCGTCCCAGCCGCGATGGGCACAGAAGGAGTTGATTTCTCCCAGCGCGCGATTGGGCCGCGATCTGGCGGTCGGTCCCGGTGCCGTGATCGGCCCGGGGGCCGAAATCGGCGATCGCGTGCGCATCGGGGCCAACGCCGTGATCGGGCCGGGCGTCGCCATCGGCCATGACTGCGAGATCGGCAGCAATGTCTCCATCAGCCACGCCTATGTCGGCGACCGGGTGACGATCCTTCCGGGAGCCGCGATCGGCCAGCCTGGCTTCGGTTTCGCCTCTTCACCGGCCGGGCATGTGAAGATCCCTCAGCTCGGCCGGGTGATCATTCAGGATGGTGTCGAGATTGGCGCTGCCGCCACCATCGACCGCGGCGCCCTGGGCGACACGGTGATCGGCGAGGGCGCCAAGATCGATAATTTGGTCCAGATCGGCCACAATGTGCAGGTTGGCCGCCATGTCGTGCTGGTGTCCCAGGTCGGCATCGCCGGAAGTTCCGTGGTCGGCGACTTCGCTGTCCTGGGCGGTCAGGTCGGTATCGCCGATCACGCGGTGATCGGGCACGGCGCACGGCTGGCGGCGCGAAGCGCCATGGTCTCAGGCCAGGTGATCGAGGGTGGCAAGGATTATGGCGGGGTCCCGGCAAAGCCTGTAAGAGAATGGCTGAGGGAAATGCACGCGGTGAGTCAATTGATTCGCCGCCGCAAACGGGACGCCAATGACTGACACGTCACGCGATGTTGCCGGGCCCGATGGTACGCTCGATGTCGAGCAGATCAAGAAGCTCTTGCCCCACCGCGCGCCCATGTTGATGGTGGAACGGCTCACCGAGATCGTGAAGATGGAAAGCGCCACCGGCTGGAAGGCCGTGAGCATCAATGAGCCTTACTTCCAGGGTCATTTTCCCGACTATCCGGTGATGCCGGGCGTCTTGATCGTAGAAGCGATGGCGCAGACCGCCGGTGCCGTAGTGATGCACAGCCTGGGCGAGCAGCGCGAGAAGCAGGTGGTTTATTTCATGACCATCGAGAAGGCCCGCTTCCGCAAGCCCGTGCATCCCGGCGACATGCTCAGGATGCCGGTCAAGGCGCTCCGGCGCCGCGGTCCCGTATGGCGTTTCGAAGGCCAGGCTTTTGTGGGCGACACGCTTTGCGCCGAGGCCGAGTTCAGCGCCACGATCTTCGACGGCGCGGAAAGCAGAGATGGCGATTCATCAGACCGCGCTGATTGAAGATGGCGCCAAGCTTGGCGCGGGCGTCGAGATCGGCCCTTTCTGCCTGGTGGGCGCGCGCGTCACTCTGGGCGACGGCGTCAGGCTTTTGTCCCATGTTTCGATAGGGGGCGTGACCGAACTCGGTGCGCGCACGGTGGTGCATGCCGGCGCGGTGCTGGGCGGCGAGGGCCAGATTCGCGGCAATGATTTTCCGGAAGGCCGGTTGGTGATCGGATCGGACTGTGTGCTGCGCGAGCTGGTGACGATGAATTGCGGCAGCCGCAAGGACAAAGGCATCACCCGGGTAGGCAACCGCGGCTATTTCATGGCCGCCAGCCATGTGGGGCACGATTGCGTGGTGGGCGACGATGTGACCTTTGCCAACTCGGTTGCTCTGGGGGGCCATGCCCAGATCGGCAACGGCGTGATTTTTGGCGGCCTCTCGGCAGTCCAGCAATTCTGCCGCGTGGGCAAAGGCGCGATGGTGGGCGGGTTGACGGGGGTCAATCGCGACATCATTCCCTATGCCATGGCGTTCGGCGATCACGCGGAACTGGCGGGATTGAACCTCATCGGCTTGAAGCGGCGCGGACTTTCGCGCGAGGTCATCAATGCCATGCGCGGCGCTTTCCGGCTGATTTTCTACGGCGGCGATGGCGACATAAAAAGCCGCGCCATCGAGGCAAGAGCGGTCTGGAGCGGCGTGGCCGAAGTGGCTGAGATCGCCGATTTCATCCTGGCGCCTGCCAAGCAGAAGCTCTGCACCGCGCGCCGGCGCGGCGAAGTGGAATGAAACCCCTAGGCGTCATCGCCGGTAGTGGCGATCTGCCCCGTGCGGTGGCGGAAAGCGTCAAGGACACGGGTGGCGATGTCTTTGTCGTGGGGCTGCGCGGGCTTTGCGGTGAATGGGCGCTGGATTTTCCCCATGACTGGGTCTCGCTGGGCGAACCGGGTCGGGCACTGAAAGCGCTCAAGGGCGCGGATGCCGACCGCGTGCTTCTGGCCGGCCGGGTGGACCGGCCGAAATTCAGCGATCTCAAGCTCGACGCCAAGGGCATGATGGTGATGCCCAAGGTGCTGGCGGCGGCCCGCCAGGGTGATGATGCCCTGTTGCGCCTTCTGGTGGGATTGTTCGAGGCGGAAGGGTTTCGCGCCTTGGGCGTGGCGGAAGCAGCACCGGGTCTGGTGGCGGGCGAGGGGCCGCTCGGCCGATTGAAGCCCAATGATGACGAGCGCGCGGACATCGCGCGTGCCGTCGCGATCGTTCACGCTTTGGGGGCGCTCGATGTGGGTCAAGCCGCGGTGGTGTGTGAAGGTCTGGCGTTGGCCGTGGAAGCCGCCGAGGGTACGGATCAAATGATCGCGCGCGTGGGCACCTTGCGCGAATCCTTGCGCGGCACGGCGGAAAAGAAGCGCGGCGTGCTGGTGAAGGCCTTGAAGCCCACCCAGGACGCCAAGACCGATATGCCGGTAATCGGCAAGGAAACCGTGCGCCGCGCCGCCGGGGTGGGCCTGGCCGGCATCGCGCTGGAAGCAGGCAAGTCGCTGATCGTGGACAAGCGCGCGGTGAGAGAGGAAGCCGACCGGCTGGGTCTCTTCGTAATGGGCGTCACTCTGTGAAGACGTTGATGCTGGTGTGCGGCGAGCCGTCAGGCGACCAGTTGGGCGCGCAGTTGATGGCGGCGATAAAACAATTGGCCGGAGACCCTGTGAAGATCGTGGGCGTGGGCGGCCCGGCGATGACACGCGAGGGCCTGAAGAGTCTTTATTCGCTCGACGCCACCGCAGTGATGGGCCTGCGCGAAGTGGTGCCGGCCATTCCCAGAATTCTGGCGCGGGTGAAACAGGCGGCCGATTATGCCGTGCAGGTTCATCCCGACGCGCTGGTGGTGATCGACAGTCCCGATTTCACCCATCGCATCGCCCGCGCGGTGAAGAAACGCGATCCCACGATCAAAACCGTCAATTATGTGGCGCCCCAGGTCTGGGCCAGCCGCGCCTATCGCGCCAAGGCGATGGCGCGTTATTTCGATCTGATCCTGGCGCTCTTCCCTTTTGAAGTGCCGTTCTTCGAAAAATACGGGCTCAAGGCCGCCTTCGCTGGCCATCCGGTGATCGAGCGGCGGGTAAAAATGACCGGCGGCGATAGATTTCGCGCGGAGCACGGGATCGGCATGCAGGCGCCGCTGCTGGCGCTCTTGCCCGGCAGCCGCACCAGCGAGATACGCTTCATCTTTCCCATCTTCCGCGAGGCGGTTGCGCTTCTGGCGGCAAGGATCCCGGGCCTGGTGACGGTGCTTCCCACCGTTCCCCATGTCGCCGCCAAAGTGCGCGAGGCCGCCAAAGAATGGTCCACGCCCATCCACATCCTGGACAGCGAAGCAGATAAGTTCGCCGCCTTCGATGCCGCCGACGTGGCGCTGGCGGCGTCAGGAACGGTGACGGCAGAGCTGGCGTTGGCGCGCACGCCGATGGTGGTGGCCTACCGGGTGGGCGGCCTCACTTACGCGTTGGCCCACCGCCTGATGACGGTGCCTCACATGACGTTGGTCAACATCCTGCTGGAGCGGCGCGCCGTGCCCGAATTCAAGCAGTATGAAGCCGCGCCGCCGGTTTTGGCGGCGGAGGTGGAGAACCTGTTCCGCGATCCCGCCGCCCGCGCCGCCCAAACCGCGGCGATGGACGAATTCGCCCACGCGCTGGGCGAGGGAGGCCAATCCCCCAGCTCACGCGCAGCCAAGATACTCTTGGATTTTGTCGGCTAACTGTCGGCCGATTATTTCCGCTGGCTCACCGGTAGATATTTGCGCTCGGTGGGGCCGGTATAGATCTGGCGCGGCCGACCGATCTTCTGGTGCGGGTC
>DATNFZ010000091.1:0-3215 GCA_035606155.1 Rhizomicrobium sp.
GGTGCCGCCCGTCACGGTCGTGACCACCGCGCCTCCGGCCGATATCCAATCTGCTGATCAGGCCCGTCAGGATTATTATCAGAACAAGTTGGACGCGGCGCAGGCCCGGGCCGACCAGGCGATTTCGGAACGGGATCAGGCTTTGGCCGATCGCGATGCGGCCCAGGGCCGCCTCTATGACAATCGCGTCATCGACGACGAAGACCAGACGGACGACATTCCCTAGCCGGTTGATCGCCGACCACGGGAAAGCCCGCTTCGGCGGGCTTTCTTTTTACCCACCTTCGCCTTGTCCCTGGCGTAAGCCTGCTCGCGACAATTGGCCCGGTCTTCCTGCTCCTTGGGCGGATTGCGGGACGCCGTAAAATACGCATAAGTCAGTGTCCTATCTCAGCCACGCCCGAGAGGACATGATGAAAACGCTTGCCGCTTTCCTGCTCTTGACCGCTGCCGCCACGCCCGCTTTTGCCGACGAGCCCGATGGCCTGAAACTGCCGTTCGGCTTCCATGCCCAGGTGGTGGACGAGGGCCTTGGCCCCGGCGCCCGCCACATCGCCATCCATGGCAATCACTTATATATATCCATGCGCAAGGAACGCGGGGCGACATCGGAGCCCGGCGTGGTGGCGATGACCATCACCGGCGCGCATCAGGCCTCGGACGTCCAGCATTTCAGCACCGTGAATGACGGCACCGGAATCCGTTTTCACAATGGCGCGCTCTATGTGGCGTCGCCCAGCACGGTCTATCGCTTCAAGTTCAAGGGCAACGAATTGGTGCCCAGCGCCCCGCCCGAGGTGATCGTGGACGGGCTTCCCACCAAAGGTCACGACAATGTAGGCATGGCGTTCGACAATAGCGGCCATTTGCTGCTGGCGGTGTCCGGCGAAGGCAATATCTGCACCGATCCCAACGTGCCCAAGGGTCAGACGCCCAAAGGCCTTGATCCTTGCCCCTCGCTCACCGGGCGCGCCGGCGTGTGGCGGTTCAATGCCGATAAGGCCAATCAGAAATTCCCCGCCGACGGCGAGCAATGGGCCAGCGGCGTGCGCGACATGATGGCGGTCGATTGGTCGCCCGACATCCACGCCATGTACGGCGTGATGCAGGATCGCAACGGCACGTCCCAGACGTTCGGCAATGATGTATCGAAAGAGGAAGACCGCGACGCCATTGCCGAGGAAATGCATCGCATCGACAAGGGCGCGAATCTGGGCTGGCCCTACACCTATTATGATATTTCGCTGCATGCGCGGGTGAAGGCGCCCGAATATGGCGGCGACGGCAAGACCCCGGCCCAGGGCAATTACGCAACTCCGGTGGTGGCGTTCCAGGCCCATCAGTCGCCGCTGGACCTTCTATTCTATGACGGCAAACAATTCCCCAAAGAGTATCGGGGCGGCGCCTTTGTCGTGTTCCAGGGTGGCTCGGGCGGGGTGCTGCCGCTCGGCCATCACGGCTATGACGTGGTGTTCGTGCCATTCGACAAAAAGGGCAAGCCCGGCCAGGCGCAGATCTTTGCCGATGGCTTCGCCGGTCCCGAGGCCCAGGACCGCAATCCCGGCAAGGCGAAATACCGGCCCTGCGGCGCTGCGGTCGGCCCCGACGGCTCGCTCTATGTGGTGGATGCGCTCAAAGGCAGGCTCTGGCGCATCTCTTACACCGGCAAGTAATCCTCTCTCATCTCAAACCAAAGCCCGCGCGGGTTGCTCCTGTTCGCGCGGGCTTTTTCTTTTCAGGCGGCATGCACGAGAAACTGCGAAGCGATCACGATGATGAAGGTGAGGCCGAAGGGAATGGCCGCCAGCGCGTGCAACACATTGCTCAGTTGTTCGTCGAGGTCAAAAAACTTCATGGGGAATCTCCGTTTTTCAAATCCGCCCCGATTGGCGAATGAAAGGAAGATAGGCATGCGCGAAGATTTTTTGGGTCAAGTGTTCGAAAGCGAAGTGTAAAAGTTTGCGCAAGACCTTTTGCGCAGGGCCGGCATGCGGATCGCGCAACGTTTCAGGACACGGAGAGAATACTCACCAGTGCTGCGCGCCGGAGACCGTGTTGATCGCGCGCCGCGCCAATTGGCGCACCACGAACGGGTTGGCGGGACGGCAAAGCTGCCCGAATTGAAGGCCTGCGATCTCGCCCGCGATCGCAGCTTCGCCGTCCCCCGCCTGGATGCGGCCAACCAGACGATGGGCGAAGCTCTCCAGCTCGGAGCGGGAAGTGTCCTCCGGCAGGTCAAGCTGCATCCATAAAAACCCGGCAATCACCTCGTCGAGAATCTCGAGCCTGGGATTGAAGCGCGCTTTGCGTGGACCCACCGGAAGGGCGCCGGCAACGCTTTTGAGTGTCACGCGCTGGTTCATGCATAAAGCCTAGACCGGATGCGTGGCCGGCGCGGTTAAGTGTTCGGCAGCAAACTGTAAAGAATGCGAAAATCCTGCTGACAAAGGGGTTTGAGGGGGGCAGCATTGCCAAACTGTCATGAGGGCGTGCGATTTGCATATTCTGCTTGTCGATGACGATCCCGCGCTGAGCGAGCTCTTGACCGAGTATCTTGCCGGCGAAGGGATCAAGACCACCGCGGCCTTCAATGGGCCGGACGGCGCCGCCCAGGCTTTGTCGGGCCAGTATGACGCGGTGATCCTGGACGTGATGCTGCCCGGCATGGACGGCAACGAGGTGCTGCGCCGTATCCGCCAATCCTCCAGCGTGCCGGTGATCATGTTGACCGCCAAGGGCGGGGACGTCGATCGCGTGGTGGGCCTGGAAATGGGCGCCGACGATTATGTCGCCAAACCCTATTTTCCCCGCGAACTGGTGGCGCGGCTGCGCGCCGTCTTGCGCCGCCAGCGCGAGGCCCAGCCGCAACCCAGCCAGTCGCTCAAGAGCGGAACGCTGGAATTGTCGCCCGGAAAACGCGAAGTCACCTGGAAGGATGCCGCCTTCGAACTCACCACCACCGAGTTCGACATGCTGGAATCTTTGATGCGGGGTGGCGAGATGGTGTCGAGCAAGGAGGAATTGTCGCTCAAGGTGCTGGGCCGGCCGCGTGAAATCTATGACCGCAGCGTGGACGTGCATGTGAGCAATCTGAGGAAGAAACTGGCTTTAGCCAGCGACGGCGCGCTCGAGATCGAGACCATCCGCGGCGTGGGCTACCGGCTGAGGCTGGCATGAAACGGCGGCTGTTCTGGAAAATCCTGTTGGGCTTCTGG
>DATNFZ010000092.1:0-8219 GCA_035606155.1 Rhizomicrobium sp.
GATCGCGTGCGCGATGCCGAGCATCCGTAAAAAGTTTGAACTTACCGGATATCGAAAGAGGGTCATTTGAACGTCGATCAGGTCTTGAACGAATTCAAGAAATCAGGCGCACAGAGCAACGGGCAGGCGAGCGAAGCGAGCCGTCGCCCGCGCGACCAATAAAGAAGGCAGCAATGACGGTCGATCAAGTATTAGCCGAGTTCAAAAAATCAGGCGCGCTGCTGGAAGGCCATTTCATCCTGTCGTCGGGGCTTCATTCCGACAAATTCCTTCAGAAGGCCCTGGTGTTCCAGGATGCCAAGCGCACCGCGAAATTGTGCAAGGCATTGGCCGCCAAGATTCGCAAGGAGGTGAAGGAGGAGATTACCGCCATCGTCTCGCCGGCGGTGGGCGGGATCGTCCCGGGTTACGAGATGGGCCGCCAATTGGGCGTGCCGGCCATGTGGGTGGAGCGGGTGGAAGGAAAGTTCGAGCTTAGGCGCAACTTTACCCTGAAAAAGGGACAGAAAGTGCTGATGGTGGAAGACATCATCTCGACCGGCGTTTCGTCGCGCGAATGCATCGCCGCGATCAAGGCAACGGGCGCCAAGGTGGTGGCGGCCTGCTGCCTGATCGACCGTTCGGCCGGCGCGGCCAAGGTAGGCGTGCCGCTGATCGCGTTGGCGCAATGGAAGGTGCCCGCCTGGCCGGCCGACAAGCTGCCGCCGCACTTGAAGAACATTCCCGCGGTGAAGCCGGGAAGCCGGGGACTGGCATAGGAGAAGGATGTGAAGGCGCTGCGCCTGGGCGTCAATATCGACCATGTCGCCACCGTGCGGAACGCACGGGGCGGCGACAATCCCGATCCCCTGCGCGCGGCCAAGCTGGCGGAGCAGGCTGGCGCCGACGGCATCACCGCGCATCTGCGCGAGGACCGGCGGCATATTTCCGACGCCGATATCGCGCGTCTCTCGCGCGAATTGGAGATACCCCTCAATCTGGAGATGGCTGCCACCGACGAGATGCTGGCGATCGCGCTCAAGTTCAGGCCGCACGCCGCCTGCATCGTTCCGGAAAAGCGCGAGGAGCGCACCACCGAAGGCGGTATCGATGCCGCCGGTCAATCGGCGCGGCTCAAGCCCATCGTTTCCACCTTGGTCGAGGCCGGCGTGCGCGTCTCCATGTTCATCGAACCCGACCGCCGCCAACTGGACGCGTCGAAAGCCCTGGGCGCGCCGGTGGTGGAACTTCATACCGGCGCCTATGCCAATGCTGCGGGCCAGGAGCGCGAGGCGATGCTGGCCAGAATCCGCGAGGCGGCAACCTACGGCGCCTCGATCGGGCTTGAGATCCATGCCGGCCACGGCATCACCTATGACAATGTCGGCGCAATCGCCGCCCTGCCGGAAATCCGCGAACTCAACATCGGTCATTTCCTGATCGGCGAGGCGATCTTCGTCGGGCTGATCTCGTCGATCCAAAAGATGCGCCGCCTGATGGACGAAGCGCGCTCATGATTCTCGGCCTGGGCAGCGACCTCATCGACATACGCCGTATCGAAAAGACCCTCGAGCGGCATGGCCCGCGTTTCATCGCCCGCATCTTCACCGAGATCGAGCGGGCCAAATCCGAGCGCCGGTCGGCGCGCGCCGCATCCTACGCCAAGCGTTTCGCCGCCAAGGAGGCCTGCGCCAAGGCTTTGGGCACGGGGCTTTCGCAAGGCGTGTTCTGGCGAGACATGGGGGTGATCAATCTGCCGTCCGGCAAGCCCACCATGAAGCTCACCGGCGGAGCATTGAAAAAGCTTAATTCCATGATTCCCCCCGGCCACCGGGCCCAGATCGACCTTTCCATCACCGACGAATATCCGCTGGCCCAGGCGATCGTGATCATCTCGGCCATCATTAACGAGGAAAACCTTGACAGGTGAGGCGTTGGGTCGTTTCTGTCCCACCTTCCTCACGCCATTCTGGAACTTCATGGCCGACCATCCCATAGACAGCAAATCGACGCGTCACGGCACCGGCAACAAAGCCAGGCCCAAGGAAACGGAATCCTGGGGCGAACTGGCCAAGACCGTGATCTATGCCGGCCTGATCGCCGTCTTCATCCGCACCTTCCTGTTCCAGCCGTTCAATATTCCGTCCGGTTCGATGGAGAACACGCTCTTGATCGGCGATTATCTGTTCGTGGAGAAGTTCGCCTATGGCTTCAGCCGCTACACCTTTCCCTTCGGCGGCTGGCCCTTTGGCGACATGATGCATGGCCGCTATCCGGCCCTTCAACCGCATCGCGGCGACGTCATCGTGTTCAAATTCCCCGGCGACAACTCCACCGACTTCATCAAGCGGCTGATCGGGCTGCCCGGCGACCGCATCCAGATGATCAATGACGTCCTGTATCTCAACGGCAAGCCGCTTCCGCGGGTCCGGGTGGCCGACTATGTCGGCGAGCTCGATGGCGAGCAGGGAAGCTGGCCGCAATACCGCGAAACCCTGCCGGGCGGCAAAAGCTATGTCGTGATCGACAAATACAAGGACGGCCCGCTGGACAACACCCAGGAATTCGTGGTGCCCCCGGGCCATTATTTCATGATGGGCGACAATCGCGACAACAGCAACGACAGCCGCGAAGAAGTGGGCTATGTCCCGGCCGAGAATCTGGAAGGCAAGGCGATCTTCCGCTTCTTCTCCACCGACGGCAGCGCCCATATCTGGGAAATCTGGAAGTGGCCGTTCGCCATCCGCTATTCGCGGATTCTCACGCTTATTCACTAACGTCTTGCGCGACCTCTCGGCCCTGGAAGACAAGCTCGGGCATCGTTTCGCCGATTCCGCGCTTCTGAATCGCGCGCTTACCCACGCCAGCGCCGCGTCTTCGCTTTCCAACGAGCGGCTGGAATTTTTGGGCGACCGGGTGCTGGGCCTGGTGGTGGCCGAGACGCTGCATGCGCGCCATCCGGAAGAAAGCGAAGGTCCGCTGACGGTCAAGCTTCATGCCCTGGTGCGGGCGGAGGCCTGCGCCAGGGTGGCCGAGGCCGTGGGATTGCCGGCTTATGTGCAACTGGCGGGTCCCGGCTTTGACAGTCCCCGGGCGCGCGCGGCGATCCTGAGCGATGTCTGCGAAGCGGTGATCGCAGCGCTCTACCTCGATGGCGGCATGAAAGCGGCGCGCGCTTTCATTGAAAATTATTGGGCCCAGATGTTCGACGATCCGGCGCAGGGTGCGCAGATGCGCGACGCCAAGACCAGACTGCAGGAATGGGCGCAAGGCCGGGGCTGGCCCGCGCCGACCTATCGCGAGATTGCGCGCAGCGGCCCCGCGCATGCGCCGCATTTCATGATCGAAGCCTTGGTGGAGGGACTGGCGCCCGAAACCGGCGAGGGCGGTTCGAAGCGCGAAGCCGAACAGGAAGCGGCCGCCAAATTGCTGGCGCGGGTGCTGACATGATGAATGCTGGCATGACCACGCGATGCGGCTTCTGCGCCATCATCGGCGCGCCCAATGCGGGCAAATCCACCCTCACCAATGCGCTGGTGGGGTCCAAAGTGGCGATCGTCAGCCCCAAGGTCCAGACCACCCGCATGATCGTCAAAGGCGTGGCGGTGACGGGCGAGACCCAGATCGTGTTCGTGGACACGCCAGGCATCTTCCGCGCCCGCCGCAGGCTCGACCGCGCCATGGTGGGCGCGGCGTGGTCGGGCGCCGAGGACGCGGATGCAATCCTGGTGGTGGTCGATGCCGCCGATCTCGCCGCCACTCCCAATTCGCCAGGTGCGCGCGATACCGAGATGATCCTTCAAGGCCTCAAGGACAACAAGACCAGAAAAGCCCTGGTGCTGAACAAGATCGACGGCATGAAGCGGGAAAACCTGCTGCCGCTCACCGAAAAGCTGCATAATGCCGCGATGTTCGAGGATGTGTTCCTGGTCAGCGCGCTCAAAGGTGACGGCGTCAAGGATGTGGCGGAGTGGGTCAGGGCCCGCATGCCCGAAGGGCCGTTCCTTTATCCCGAGGACCAGGCCGCCGACATGCCGATGCGGCTCCTGGCGGCTGAGATCACCCGCGAGAAGATCTATCACCGCCTGCATGACGAACTGCCCTATGCCAGCGCGGTCGAAACGGAAAAATGGGAAGAACGCAAGGACGGCTCGGTTCGCATCGAACAAGTGGTCTATGTCCAACGCGAAGGCCAAAGGGCGATCGCGCTTGGCAAGGGCGGCCAGACCATCAAGGCCATCGGCCAGTTGGCGCGGGAAGAAATGGAAGAACTGTTCGACCGCCGCGTGCATCTCTTCCTGTTCGTGAAAGTGAACGAGAATTGGGCGGAAAATCGCGACCATTACCAAGTAATTGGTCTCGATTTTCCTTCTGATTGATGCCCCCATCTGTCCGCCTGTCTGGGCTTGGCGCTCCGGCTCACGCCTACGCGCTGGGCAGGCCCGCTGGCGGACGTTCGGTGAACTTGGACGTTCGCCTCAATCCCCCGCCAACGGCTTTGCCGTGCGTGGGAAGAAATTCCGTGCTTGGTTCAATCTATGGAATGGACTGATTCCGCCATCCTGCTTTCCGCTCGCTCTTATGGCGAAACCGGAATCATCGCCGACCTTCTGACGCGCGAGCATGGCCGTCATGCCGGGTTGGTGCGCGGTTCCAAGGCGCGGGCCCTGCTGCAACCGGGCAACGGCCTGTCGGCGACCTGGCGGGCGCGTTTGGCCGAGCAATTGGGCAATTACGCGGTGGAATTGGCGCGGGCGCGCGCCGGCAGTCTGATGGAGAGCCGCGACAGCCTGACGGGCTTGAATGCCTTTTGTGCGGTGGCGATGGCGGCGTTGCCGGAACATCAGGCGCATCCGCCGCTGTATGACGCGGCGGTCATTCTGTTGGATGCCATGGCGGCCGAAGATTTCAACCATTGGGGCCCGCTTTATGTGCGCTGGGAAGCCGGGCTCCTGGATGCCTTGGGTTTTGGCCTGGACCTGTCGCGCTGCGCCGCCACCGGCGTGACCAGCGATCTTTTGTATGTTTCGCCTCGTACCGGCCGGGCCGTGTCGGCGGCCGCGGGCGCCGATTACGCAGACCGGCTGTTTTCCTTGCCGCAATTTCTGCTCGGTCCGGGAAGTGTTCCCGATATGGCGGCGACCCGCGACGGACTAACGCTCACCGGTTATTTCCTGCTGGACCGCGTGCTGGAACCGCATGGCCGCGAAGTGCCGCAAGCCCGCATGCGGCTGGAGGCGCTGGCGAGCCACGAATCCGATCACGAATCGGATTAAAACCGCAGCATGGGCGCTCCCACCAAAGTCAAAGATGACGAAATCCGCTTCGAGCCCTTGGCGCGGGCCCTGTCCGAGCGCTATCTGGCCTATGCGCTCTCCACCATTACCCAGCGGGCCTTGCCCGACGCGCGCGACGGACTGAAGCCGGTCCATCGCCGCCTGCTGCACGCCATGCGGCTTTTGGGCCTCAATCCTGCCGCCGGCTTCAAGAAATGCGCCCGCGTGGTGGGCGATGTGATCGGCAAATACCACCCCCATGGCGACATCGCGATCTATGAGGCGCTGGTGCGGCTCGCCCAGGATTTCGCGCTGCGCTATCCGCTGATCGAAGGGCAGGGCAATTTCGGCAATGTCGACGGCGATAACGCCGCCGCCATGCGCTACACCGAAAGCCGCCTGACCGAGGCGGCGCAAGCGCTGCTCGAAGGGCTGGACGAGAACGCGGTGGACTTCCGCGCCACTTATGACGGCGAAGACGAAGAGCCGGTGGTCTTACCGGCGGCGTTTCCCAATCTTCTTGCCAATGGCTCGTCGGGCATCGCGGTGGGCATGGCGACATCGATCCCGCCCCATAATCTGGGCGAACTTTGCGGCGCGCTGGTCGCCCTGATCGAGAATCCCAACAGCCAGGACCGCACGCTGTTGAAGTTCGTCAAAGGCCCAGATTTTCCCACCGGCGGCATCGTGGTCGAGGACCAGTCCGCGGTCGCCGAAGCCTACAAGACCGGTCGCGGCGGTTTCCGCCTGCGCGCGCGCTGGGAAAAGGAAGAGGGTGCGCGGGGTGTCTATCAGATCGTGGTCACGGAAATCCCGTATCAGGTGCAGAAGGCCAAGCTGATCGAGCGCATTGCCGAACTGTTGGATCAGAAAAAGCTGCCGCTGCTCGACGACATCCATGACGAAAGCGCGGAGGACATCCGCATCGTGCTCTCGCCCAAGAGCCGAACGGTCGATGCTGATCTTCTGATGGAGCAGTTGTTCCGCCAATCCGACCTGGAAGTCCGGATCCCGCTCAATCTCAATGTGCTGGACAAGGGCCAGGTGCCCAAGGTGATGAGCCTGAAAGAGGCGCTGCGGGCCTTTATCGATCATCGCCGCGAGGTCCTGGAGCGGCGCTCGCGCCACCGGCTGGCGAAGATCGCGGCGCGGCTGGAGGTGCTGGAGGGCTATCTCGCCGTCTATCTGAACCTCGACAAGGTGATCAAGATCATCCTCACCGAGGACGAGCCCAAGCCCAAATTGATGAAGGCTTTCCGCCTCAGCGACAACCAGGCCGAAGCCATCCTCAACATGCGGCTTCGCGCCTTGCGCAGGCTGGAAGAGATGGAGATCCGCGGCGAGCATGCCGCGCTCACCAGGGAGCGCAAGGAGCTCACCAAATTGCTGGGTTCGGACAAGCTGATGTCCGAAAAGCTGGTCGAGCAGATCAAGGAGATCGACGCCAAGTTCGGCGGCAAGACCGAATTGGGCAAGCGCCGCACCGAGATCGCCGGCGCCCGCGACGTGGCCGAATTGTCGGCCTTGGCGGAAGAGGCGGTGGAACTGGCCAGCGCGGTCGAGAAAGAGCCCATCACCATCGTCTGCTCGAAGAAATTATGGCTGCGCGCTTTGAAGGGTCATCAGGAGGAAAACGAATCGATCAAGTATCGGGAAGGTGACGAACATCGCTTCTGGATCCATGCCCAGACCACCGACAAATTGATGATGCTGGCTACGGACGGACGCTTCTTCACGCTGGACTGCAGCAAGCTGCCGGGCGGGCGGGGGCTCGGCGAGGCGATCCGCACCTTCATCGACCTACCGCCGGAAGCCGATATTGCCACCATGTTCGTGCATGTGCCCGGCCGGAAGCTGTTGCTTGCCGCCAGTTCCGGCCATGGCTTCATCACCAACGAGGACGACGCCATCGCCATGACGAAGAACGGCAAGCGGGTGATGAATGTGAGAGAAGGTTCCGCGGCCGTTATCGCGCGCGCCATTCGGGGCGATCAGGCGGCGGTGGTGGGCGAGAATCGCAAGCTTCTGATTTTTGCGCTTTCCGAGGTGCCGGAAATGGCGCGGGGTCAGGGCATCTTTCTCCAGCGCTACAAGGACGGCGGGTTGGAAGACGCCACTTCATTCGATTGGAAAGACGGTCTCACCGACGAGAACGGCCGCAATTTCCCGCCGTCAGAACTCAAGGACTGGAAAGGCGAGCGCGCCCAGGCCGGAAGGATAGTTCCAAGGGGATGGGCCAAGTCGGGGAAATTCGCCGTTTAGGCGTGGCCGCTCACCAGCCAGAGAATGATGATGATCGGGATGGGGATGCCGATTGCCCAAAGCAATAGCGAGCGCATGAACTCTCCATAAGCCCTCGAGCAGCGAGGGGCATTAAATGAGCCCTGGGATTTATAACTTTTGATTCAGGTTCGGGTTCCCGGTCCGCTCCGTCAGACCGGAAGCCCCAGGAAGCGCCAGAGTTTCTCCATCGCAATCATGTCGAGCTCGACGGAAGTCTCGATCTCCTCGATCAGGCCGGGGTGCTGGCCCTGCCGTCTGCGCTGGTGGGTAAGAGTGAGCAAATGCTGCAAGGTGCCGGTGATGGGCCGGTCGGTCTCGCGGGTGAGGCGCCATCCAGGCGTCTTCACCCGCGTGGCGAGCTCATCGTCGGTATATTTCCGCGCCATCACACGATCCGCCCGAACCAGAGAACCGAGAGTGAGGCCGAGACGAGGGTGAACAGCAACGCCGCCGCCACGAAGAACGCGGTGATCTCGCGCGTTTCGGTCTCGTTCTGCAGCCTGGTGTTGAGGTCCTTGTAGATCTTGGCCAGTTCGGTCTCGGTCTGGGCGTGGAAATATTGCGCGTGGGTGATGTTGGCCATGCTCTTGAGCGTGGGCTCATCCAGGATCACATGCATGGTACGGCCCCAATATGTATGGATCTGCCCATTGGCGGTGCCGAAGCCGATGGTGAAGACCC
>DATNFZ010000093.1:0-34265 GCA_035606155.1 Rhizomicrobium sp.
TATTGCGCCGGCGCGTGGGTAGCGGCGAGATAATCCACGATCAGGGGAATATCGTCATCCTTAAGCGGCGCCTTGTAGGTGGCGCGCATTTTGGCGACTTCTGCGGCCCAGGTGGCGCGCGGCAGAAGCGGCTGATCCAGCACCATGTCCGCCGAGTGACATGCCAGACAATTCTGGTTCACGATCTTCACGTTGGGGCCGTCGGGAAAAGACGCGGCGTCGGGCGGAAATTCCAGATGCAATGATTTGAACGCGGGTGCAGCCGCTCCCAGCGCCGACGCCAGCATGCCAACCAATCCGATCAGGATGATTTTCTTCATCGCATCACACCAAGGTCACGGACGTTCGTTCGATCACATTGCGCATATAGCCGGACCCGTTCCAGTTCGCCTGGTCAGGTTGCACATCGCCGGCGGCGTTGGTGCACCGGACCGCCAAGGTGGCTGCTCCCGCCTGCCCCAACGCGATGTCTGCGGTCCAGCGGCGGAAACTATATTGTCCCTCGTCGGCGCCGAGCTTGGCAGGCTGCCAGCTCTGCCCGCCATCAGCCGAGACTTCGACCTTGGCGACGCCCTTGTCCCCGCCCATCGCCAGTCCGCGCAAAGGCGCGCGCGCACCCGCCTTGAGCCGCGCGCCGGGACTGACATTGGTGATGAAGGAGCGCGGCAGCATGCGGCTTATGGGCACCATGGTGACGCCGGCCTGGCCGGGTTTCATGTCGGCATGCGGCGTATCGGGAACCAGATAGGCCGTCTTCATCCAGAAATTGTCGTCCGGCGCATCCAGCACTTCGATGTCATTCAGCATCTTGACCCAATAGGTTGAATACCAGCCGGGCACCACCAGCCGGATGGGATAGCCGTTGAGCAGCGGCAGCGCCGTGCCGTTCATCGCATAGGCGATCAACACTTCCGGCTGGCGGGCATGATCGATGCTGAGCGATTTCTTGAATTGCGGCCCATCGCTCACCGGCGCCTTGTCCAACCCGGTGAAGCGCACCGCCACGGCGTTGGGTTTGATGCCGGCCTTTTCCAGCACGTCACTCAGCCGTACGCCGGCCCAGCGCGCGTTGCCCATGGCGCCGTTACCCCACTCGCCCCCTGGTACCCGGGGCTGGAAGAAACCGCGGGAATTGCCGGAACATTGATTGACGGCGGCGATTTTGACGCGGGGAAATTTGACGAGGTCAGGCAGCGCCAGCGAAAGCTCATTCTGCACCTGGCCGTGCACCTTGAGGCGATAGGAAGCGGCGTCGATCTCGGTCGGGATGTCGGACCAATGCCAACGCACGAAGAATTTGTCGTTGGGGGTAAAGACGCCGCGGTCGAATTCCTCGAACGGGGTCTCCAGCATCGGCGGGCGGCTGCGTTGCAGCACCATCGTGCCTTTTTGCGGAAAATCCGTGGTCAGCGGGCGTTTCCCGTTGCCGCCTGGAAAAGGAAAATCGGGCGCTTTCGTCGCGGCCCAACTTGGCGTTGCGGCCAAGGCCATGGCACTTGCGCCTTCGACCAGAATCGCGCGCCGTGACCGCATGCCGAAATGCTCCTTACAATTCCTGCGAGAACATAACACGGCTTTTTACGGCGGCGTTATGACAAGACGAATATCATGGTTGCGCTTTTGTCAAAGCAGATATCTGGGCGTGTAGCGCGTCGGCGATGGTCAAACCTTCCGCTACCGCACGTGCGCGTAAAGAAAGTCTGCGATCCCCAGGCAGACGCGCGCCATCATCTTCCACCGCCTTGACCAGTTCGCCCATGCGGGAAAGAAAATCCTTGCCTGCAAAATGCGCAGGATCAAGCGCGATCAGAAACTGTCCGAGCCGGGGCGGGCCGCCTTCGGCGTCCATGAAGCTGGAAGCTTCCCAGGCGAAGTGCGCACCGGCAAGCGCGCCGCAGAGAATCTCCACCATCAGCGCCAACGCTGAACCTTTGGCGCCGCCCAGCGGAAGCAGCGTGCCGGCCAGGGCCTTGGCGGGATCGGTGGCGGGCGTGCCGGCGCTGTCGATCGCCCAATTGGACGGGATCGTCTCGCCTTTGTTTTTTGCCGCCACGATCCTGCTGCGCGCCACCACCGACAGCGCCATGTCGATCACCAAAGGCGCGCGTCCGGGAAGCGGCGCGGCAAAGGCCAAGGGATCGGTGCCGGAACGCGGCCGCACGCCCCCATGAAACGCCATTGCGCTGGGGGTGTTGGAGAAGAGGAAGGCCACCAGCCCCACCTCCGCCAGACGCTCGACATGCCGTCCCGCCTGGCCGCAATGATGCGAGGAGAAGATGCCCGCGCCGGCCACGCCCATCGCGCGCGCCAGAGGCGTCAACTTTTCGATCGCCATATCGATCGCCGGATAGGCGAAGCCTGTTCTGGCGTCCACCCGAAGCGCCCCGCCCTTTTCCACGACGGCGGGAACCGCGAAGCCATCCACTTTTCCCACCCGCGCCTGCTCGGCATAGGAGGGCACACGGACCAGGCCATGACCCGATTGTCCATCGGCTTCGGCGCCAATTAGCGCCGTGGCAGTTGCGCGCGCATTCTCTTCCGAGGTGCGGTTTGCCGTCAGCGCGCGGCAGACCAATCGTTCCGCCTCGGCGAGGGAGAGGGTGACGCTCACGCGCTGCGGTAAAGCTTGGTCATCACGAATTCACGATGGCCGAGCGCTTCCGCGGCGGTGAGCCGGCCATTGGCGGTCTTGGCGATCATCTCGATCAAAAGATCGCCGGCCTGGTCGATGGTCATGTCGCGGCGGACGACGCCTGAGACATCCACGTCGATATGCTCGCCCATCAGCCGGGCGGTCTTGGGATTTCCCGTGATCTTGATCACCGGCATGATGGGATTGCCGATCACATTGCCTTGGCCGGTGGGAAAACAATGGACCACATACCCGGCTGCCGCCTGGAGCGTGCAGCACTCCGCCGCCGCCGATGACGTGTCCATGAAGTAAAGGCCGTTGCCCCGCGCCGGCGCTTGCGCCGGCTCCAGCACGTCGATGAATTTGATCTTCTTGCCGATTTTTTCCAGGTTGCCCAGCGCCTTTTCCTCGATGGTGGTGAGGCCACCTGCGATGTTGCCCTTGGTGGGCTGGCTATCCGACAGGTCCGAGGTCTTGTGCGCCTCGATCACGTCATCCTGGTAGGCCTGCCAGGTTTTCATGAATTTCGCCTTGATCTCAGGCGAGATGGCCCGCGCCGCCGCCAGATGTTCGGCGCCGGTGAGTTCGGAGGTTTCGCCGAAGCAGCCATAAAGGCCCAGCGGCACCAGCTTGTCATACATGCTGCCCACGGTGGGACAGGAGGCGAGACCGGTGGTGGTGTCGCTTTCCCCGCATTTGGCTGCCACCCAGAGATCGGTGAGCGGGCATTCCACCCGCAGCTGCTCGGACGCCCAATGCACGAATTCCTTGGCCTTGCGCGAGGCTGCCGCCACCGTGGCGATGTCGCCATTGCCTTCGATGGAGAAGCCCGCCACGGGTTTGCCCGTCCTGGCAATGCCGGCCACCACTTTCTCGGTCCAGCCGCCTTCGATGCCGATGATGATGCAGGCGGCGACATTGGGATTGGCGCCAGTGCCGATCATGGTGCGAAAATGGAGATCCAAATCCGCGCCGAATTGCAGCCTGCCATAGGCGTGGGGCAGCGCGATGGTGCCTTGGATATGGGCCGCCACCGCTTCGCAGGCGGCGTTGGAGATGTCGTCAAGCGGCAGGATCGCCACATGATTGCGCACGCCCACCCGGCCATTCTCGCGCCGATAGCCCCAAATCTTGCGTTCCGTCAGGTTCATGTTCGTCCTACCAGCGCTTGGTCTTGAGATTGTGGGTGTGGACATGACTGCCCTTGGCGACGGGGGCGACAATCTTGCCGATATCCTCGCCATATTTGATCACGGTGTCGCCCACTTTGAGATCGCGAAGCGCGATCTTGTGACCGATGGGCACGGCCCCGGCCGAGGTCAGGCGGAAATCGCTATTGTCCTCGGTGACCACCACCAACATGTCGGTGTCGGCCGCAAGGTCCTCCACCACCACCACGCCCACATTGTCTTTTCGGTCGTGAACCAGAAGATGCGGTTTTGCCATGAATTCCCTCTCTCGCCTGGATCCATGACATCCCAAATGTGGAGCACGCTGGCAAGGAAAAGCGATTCAGCGCGAGCGCGTCCGCTCTACAGCGTCACGCCAACCGGCCACCAGCCGGGTCCGCGTGCCGTCATCCATGGCCGCTTCGAAGCGTTTTTCGCGCCGCCAGCTTTTGGCAAAACCCTCTTCGCCAGGCCAGACCCCTGCTCCTGAACCCGCCAGCCAGGCCGCGCCCAGCGCCGTGGTTTCCAATACAATCGGGCGGTCCACCGGCGCATCCAGGATGTCGGCCAGCCGCTGCAGCATCCAGTCGCTGGCCACCATGCCGCCATCCACGCGCAGCACAGTGTCCGACGCCCCCTGCCAATCGGCCCGCATGGCGTCCAGCAAATCAAGGGTCTGGTAACAGACTGCTTCCAACGCGGCGCGGGCGATTTCCTTGGGCCCCGTATTGCGGGTGAGGCCATAGAGCGCGCCCCGGGCATGCGCATCCCACCAGGGCGCGCCCAGCCCGGTGAAGGCCGGCACCAGATAGACCGCCTGTTCGGGATCGGCGGCGGCGGCCAAAGGCCCGCTTTCATCGGCGCGCGCGATCAGATGCAGGCCATCGCGCAGCCACTGGATCGCCGCGCCCGCCACGAAGATCGAACCTTCCAGGGCATAGACGCTCTTGCCGTCGAACCGATAGGCGATGGTGGTGAGGAGACGCTTGGTGGACGCGATCCGCTTGGCGCCCGTGTTGAGAACGGCAAAGCAACCCGTGCCGTAGGTGGATTTGAGCATCCCGGGCGCGAAACAGGCCTGACCCATGGTCGCGGCCTGCTGGTCGCCGGCGATGCCACGAATTGGAATGGCGGTACCGAACAAGGCGGGATCGGTGGCGCTGAAATCGTCGCGGCATTGCTTGATCTCTGGCAGCAGGGCGCGGGGCACGCCAAACAGTTTGAGCAGATCGTCGTCCCACGCGCCTTTCTCGATATCGCAGATCAGCGTGCGGGAGGCGTTGGTGAGATCGGTGGCATGGACCTTGCCGCCCGTCAGCCGCCACAGAAGAAACGTGTCCACCGTGCCGAAAGCGAGTTCGCCCCGCTCGGCGCGGGCGCGGGCACCTTCAACTTGGTCCAGCATCCACTGTATCTTGGTAGCCGAGAAATAGGGATCGAGCAGAAGCCCTGTCTTGGCCGTCACCATGCTTTCCAAGCCTTCGCGGCCCAGCTTTTCGCAAAGGTCGGCGGTGCGGCGGTCCTGCCACACAATGGCGTTGTGGATGGCGCGCCCTGTCCTCTTGTCCCAGATCAGGGTGGTTTCCCGCTGATTGGTGATGCCGATGGCGGCGATATCGGAGGCCGACAATTTGGCGTCGGCCAAGGCTCCGCGCATGGTCGCCAGCACGGTGCGCCAGATATCTTCTGGGTCATGCTCGACCCAGCCGGAACGGGGAAAGATCTGGGGAAATTCCTGCTGGGCCACACCCTTCACGCGATAAGCGCCATCGAAGATCATGGCGCGCGACGAGGTCGTGCCTTGATCCACCGCCAGGACGAAATCCGCCATTATCTCCCTCACGCCTGCACGAAACGATCTTCCAGATGATCCGCCAGCGCCCGCTCCTCCGCCGCGGTGAAGCGCAGGCCCAACTTGGTGCGCCGCCAGAGAATATCGGCGGCCGAGAGCGCCCATTCCTTCTCGACCAGGAAGGCCACTTCGCGTTCGCTGAGATCGGCGCCGAAGATACGGCCCAGATCGCCGTCCTTCACGATCGTATGCGCTTCGGTGCCATAGGCGCGCGCCAAGCGGCGGATCGTGGACGGCGCGATCTTGGGTGCATGTTTGTGGAGCGCCGCCACCAGCGCCTCGAAGCCGGCCACGGGAAAATCGCCGCCTGGCAGGCCAGCGCCTTTGGTCCAGGCGGGACCGCGCGCGCCCAATACGCTTTCGATTTTTTCCAGCGCCCGCTCCGACAAATGGCGATAGGTCGTGATCTTGCCCCCGAATATGTTGAGGATCATGCCGCTTTCCACCGTGCCGTCCAGCTTCAGCACATATTCGCGGGTGGTCTCCTGGGCCTTGGAGGCGCCGTCATCGTAAAGCGGGCGCACGCCCGAATAGGTCCAGACGATATTCTCGCGTGTCACCGCCACGCGGAAATATTCGCGGGCCGCAGCGCAGAGATAATCGATCTCCTGGTCCGTCGCCCGCACCATCGCCGGGTCACCCCGATAGTCGCGGTCGGTGGTGCCGATCAGCGTGAAGTCGCCCTCATAGGGAATGGCGAAGATCACACGGCCATCGCGGTTCTGGAAAATATAGCAGCGATCGTGATCGTAGAGCCGTTTCATCACCAGATGGCTGCCTTGGACCAGGCGGACATGGCGGCGGGGGGGTTCGCCCACCACGGAATTCAGGACATGATCCACCCAGGGACCGGCGGCGTTCACCACCAGCTTGGCGCCCACCTCATAAATCTGTCCCGAGCGCCGGTCTTTCAGCCGCACCGCGAACCCGCCGTCCTTGCGCGTCAAGTGGGTCACCCGGGTCTGGGTCTGGATGCGCGCGCCCTTGGCCGAGGCATCGCGCGCATTGAGCACCACCAGGCGCGAATCCATCACCCAGCAATCGGAATATTCGAACCCCCGCGTCATCGACGGCTTCAGCACCGCGCCCGCGGGATCGCGCCGAAGATCAAGACTCCGGGCAGGCGGCAGGCGCTTGCGGCCCCCAAGGTGGTCGTAGAGAAAAAGTCCCAGCCGGAGCAGCCAGGCGGGCCGGGAATCGGCGCTTTCGGGAAGGACGAATCTGAGGGGCCAGATGATATGGGGCGCCATTCCCCACAGCACTTCCCGTTCCTTGAGCGCTTCTCGCACCAGCGAGAAGTCGTAAAACTCCAGATAGCGAAGCCCGCCATGGATCAGCTTGGTCGAGGCCGATGAGGTGCCCGAAGCCAGGTCATTCTGCTCGGCCAGGAGCACCGAAAAGCCCCGGCCTGCGGCGTCCCGTGCGATGCCGCAGCCATTGACGCCGCCGCCCACCACCACGATGTCGAATTGTTCCACCCTTCCCCTTTCCCCTGGGACGCCCGGTTCGAAGCGGTTGGATGCTAGCGCAATCCGTCATGGCGCCCAACTATTCCCCGGAACGCGATTCTGGTTTCGACGTTTTCTATGTGTGACTTGCCGGTCAGAAATGATTTGGCGATCACAAAGAGCGGCGGAGAATGGCGAAAGCCAGTTCCCGCCGCTCTCGTTTTGAGAGCAGAACGATGGCAAAGCATTCAAAATACAATGCAACCAAAGTCCGCCAGGGCGCGATCGTTTTCAACGGTCCGCTCGAATTGGCGGTCTTTATGGCAGGCTTATTCGGCAGCGTGGCGCTGCTGTTGATCGCCTTGCTGCTTCATCTCTGAAGGCACTGCGCCGTCCTTTGTTTTATGCGGTTCCGGACGGAAAAACCGCTCATGCTTTTCCTGGAACCGCTTAGCGGTGGAAGCGCCCCTCGATGGCCGCCTTGCCGATCACATGGCCATCCATCGCCGCCAAAACCTGCTGGCGGGTGGCGTCGGGCCCCAAATTCAATTTGGTATCCAGGGCATAGAGTTCGATCGTGTAATGGTGATAGACGCCGCGCGCCCCCGGCCCCATGAAGCCGGGATGGCCGCCGAGATTGTTGGGCTGGACGGTGCCGTCCGGAAGCGTGGGTAGGGTGGGCACGCCTTCGGGCAGGGCATGCACGCCGGCGGGAATATTGAACGCCATCCAATGCAGCACGTCCTCGACGCCTTTGCGCGGCGCGACGTCCGGATCGTGCATGATCAGGGCAAAGCTCTGCGTTCCTTCCGGTGCATTTTCCCAGGCGAGCGCGGGTGAGATCGGCGACGATGACGCCTGGGTGTATTTGTCGGGGATGACACCGCCATCGGTGAAGGACGAGCTGGTCAATGTCATGGGCGTGGGCCGGGGCGCCGCCGCATTCTGCGCCTGGGCCATCATTCCTGTTCCCAGCAAAAGCGAAGCACACAGCACCGTGGCCAGCGGCGTAGTATGAATTCTCCGCATCGTTCCCTCCCATCCTCGCCGGCCCGCCAACCGGGCCGCAAACCAGTTTATTCTTCCCGTAAAGCGGCAAGCCATCAAGGGTCGCCGGAAGGCCCTGCAAACTCAGTTGATGTGGTGCTGGCCGCGCAGTTCGGCCTGCGCCGCCTCCATCTCGCTTGCGAAGCGGGGGTCCTGCATCAGCCTGACCGCGACGACGGAGCCCAATTCCTGGCCTGCCACAATGTCGCTGCGGAAATGCATGCCGCAGACCAACCGGTTCTCGGCATATTCACGAGCGCGCTCCAGGATGGCCTGCGCCTTGTCCGGCATCAGCGCCGCCAGTACTACGCCGGTGGAAAAGGCCAGGGTGGCGTGACCGCTGGGATAGGAGGTTTTGGCGGGACCGGGTGCGTGCAACTCGCATGTTTCGATGCTCGGGTCCACAATCCAGGGGCGGTCGCGGCGAAAGAAATTTTTCCCCGGTTGCGCATCGGCCGATTGCTCTTTCACCACATCGTCCAGCAGCTTTGCCGTGGCAGGCAGCGCCATCACATCAAAACCAAGAACCTTGTCGAACAGGGCGGGGCTCTCGTCGCGCGCGTCGCGCTTGGCCGCCGCCATCATGGCGGGAGTGGCACGCGCTGCGATGGCGTGAAGTTCGGCGACTTCTGCCTGGGCCTGGGGTGAGCCTGCGGCCGGCGGCGGCGGCAAGAGGTGCGAGGCGTCGATCTGGGCTGGGCCCAGCAATGCCGCATTCGCCAGCCCGGCGCCGCAGAACAAGAACAAGAAGGCAAAAAAGCTGCGTTTCATACACCCTTCCATCCTGGCGGGGTCGGTCCGCTCACGAAGCCTATACCAAAAATCAAATTGGCTCACTGTTCTGAGTTTGCGCCCTTGCCATGGGAGACCGCCGAACATGGGGCGGAGCGGCCAGGACCATGGTGTCGTGGTTTCGCTGTTCGTCACCGATATCGAGGTCTTAGCGAACTGCGAAACCAAAACGACATCAGGCTTTGATTCCGAAATTCGCCAGCATACGATATAAAGCTCATGCGAATTCGGAATCTGGACACTAGCGCCCATGAAGATATTGGTGATCGAAGACGATCTCGAGACGGCGGACCATATCGGCCACGCCCTGCGCGCCCAAGGTCACGAAGTGGACGAAAGCTTCGCCGGACCGGACGGCCTGGCCAAGGCGCGCGGTGGAAAGCATGCCGCCCTGATCGTGGATCGCATGCTTCCGGGCATGGACGGCCTCAGCCTGGTCAAGCAGTTGCGCCAGGAAGGAAGCCAGACCCCAGTCCTTTTCCTGACCACCATGAGCGGCATCGACGACCGGGTGGCGGGGCTGGAAGGCGGCGGTGACGATTATCTCGCCAAGCCGTTCGCCCTGGCCGAGCTGGTGGCGCGGGTCAACGCCATCACCCGGCGCAATGACCAGCGCCCAACCATGCTCAGGGCGGCCGATCTGGAGATGGACCTGATCCGGCGGGAAGTGCGGCGCGCCGGCAAGACGGTAGAGCTTCAGCCCCAGGAATTCAGGCTGCTGGAATATATGCTTCGCAACGCCGGCCGGGTGGTGACGCGCAGCATGCTGCTCGAGAATGTCTGGGATCTGCACTTCGATCCGCGCACCAACATCGTGGAGACCCATATGAGCCGGCTGCGTGGCAAGATGGACCGCGGCCACACGGTCGAACTGATCCATACCATCCGCGGCACCGGCTATATCCTGCGTGCCGATTAGGGCGTTCCATAGCGAAGGCTTCCGCATCGCGGCGATCTATGTCGCCATCTTCGCGCTTTCGGCCGCGCTTCTCGGCGTTCTCACCATCGTGATCGTGAACGAGGAATTCCGCGACCAGATCGTGCAATTCGCCAATGCCGATATCGGCGCGATCCGGGACGGTTATCGTACCGAAGGCGTGCCGGAGGCCAAGGAAGTGATCAGCCAGCGCATGAGTACGCCCGGTGCGTCTGACTTTTTCCTTTTGGAGCAAGGCCGCGCGCGGCTTGCCGGCAACCTTCAGCCGATGGAGCCCCAAACCGGGATTCTTACCCTGCCCGATCCCGGCAATTCTCCGGGACATTTGATCCTGGGCGTGGGAGCCTTTCTCGCTCCGAACTTGTACATTTTTTCCGGCAGCGATCTTTATCGCGCGCAGCTTACCCGGCGGCGCATCCTGGTCACCCTCTCCTGGGTGTTCGCCGGCGCGTTGATATTGGCGATCCTGGGCGGAACGCTGGTGAGCCGCAGTTTCCTGCGCCGCACCGACATGATCGTCACGACCTGCCGCGCCATCATGGCGGGCAATCTCACCACGCGCGTCCCCGTGCGCGGAACCCAGGACGAGCTCGACCGGCTGTCCGAGACCATCAACGCCATGCTCGACCGCATCGCGGCGCTGATGAAGAATGTCACCCAGGTCACCAACGACATCGCCCATGACCTGCGCACGCCGGTGACGCATCTGCGCCATCGCCTGGAGCGGGCGCGCGAACGCGCCACCACCACCGAGGATTACGACAAGGCGCTGGAAGCCGCGATCGCCGCCTCAGACGACATCCTGGCGCTGTTCACCGCGCTTTTGCGCATTGCCCAGATCGAGGCCGGCGCCCGCCGTGCCGCCTTCGCGCCGCTCGATCTTGCGGCGCTGCTCTCGCATTTGCGCGAATTGTTTGCTCCCGTCGCCGAGGATGCCGGCCACACGCTGGAATTCGCCCTGGAGCAGCCCTTGCAGATCCCGGGCGACCGGCAATTGCTCACCCAGCTTTTCTCCAACCTGATCGAGAACGCGATCATCCATACGCCCAAAGGCACGCGCGTGTCGGTGACATTGAAGCGTGAAGGCAATGACGCCATGGTACGGGTGAGTGATGACGGCCCGGGTGTCCCGCCGGAGGAGCACCATAAATTGTTCCAGCGCTTTTACCGGCGCGAGGCCAGCCGCACCCGGCCGGGCTTTGGCCTGGGGCTGGCCCTGGTTTCAGCCATCACGGATCTGCACGGGGCGCATCTCAAGGTCGAGGCCGCCCAACCGCGCGGCTTTTCGATCAGCCTGCTGCTTCCCATCGCGGAGACATGGGAGCTCAGCGCCAATAACGTGAGTGGCGGATAAAGCGCTTGCCCGCCTTGGCGGCGGCAGCCAAACAGTCCGCCACGGCTTCGCGTTCCCGTCCGGTCACGAAGCCCAGGCCGAGCGCTCTTTTCAGCGAGACGGTACCGCGTCTGGGCGTGCCGACCTCTTTCCGCGCGAATTTCTCGTGGACGCGGATGTCGTTGAGACGACCCAACGCGCTCTGCAGCGCCTTGAGCCGTGTCATGAATAGTTTGCGCTCTTTCCGCGGGGGACCATGGTCGTAAAGCGCCTCGAAAAATTCCGCCCCGTAACGCAGCTTCTTCACTGCAATGCGCAGCTTGTGGCGCGCTCGCGCATCCATATCGTTCAGGCGCGCCAGCTTATTCAACACTTTGTGGGTGCGGGCCTTGAGTATCTCCCGCGCCATGGCGGGCAGCGGCCGCACCCGTTTCGCAATCTGCATGTCGTCCCGGCTGCGGGCCCATTCCCCCGCAATGGCCCATAGCCCCGTTTCCAGCACGATGCGGCGATAGCGATCGCCCGCCACCATTTTCCTGGCCCGCTCAATTCCCTGGTCACGACGTTGCGTGAGATTCTCTTTAAGCGCCTTGACCGGCGCATGACGGCCATCCCGCCGCTCCAGCTGGACAATTTCGTCCTCGACAAAGACGTCGAAGTCGCGCGCGGGCTGCAGCTCTTCGCTCAGCCATTTGAGGTCGTCCCTGATATGCTCCGTCTCGGTCCCTCGCAGCAAATCCTTGAACAGCGACAGCGCGGTCCTGAGTCTTCTAAGGCCCACCCGCATCTGGTGAACGCCCTCCGCGTCACCTTTCAAGATCGCGGCGCGATTGGCGGTGAGATGCTGAAGACAGGAAAGTGCGATGGCAGTGAAACCCTCCGCCGCGTTCTGCCCGGACGCGATAATGACAGTCCGCCCCTTGACCGGTGCCTCCCAATCGCCATCGGCCAGCGCATAGCCTCGCTCCGCCTTGGATTGGAGGTTGAGTTCCAGGGGAACCATCCTGGCCAGGCGGCCCGCCAAATCCGCCAGCGCGGCCAGATTCCCATCCTTCAACTCGAGCTCGATTTCGCTGATGGGCTGGGCATGTCCTTTCGCCTTGAGTCTCCCCTGGTCCAGCGCCAGTTCAATCCGCGCATCGCGATAGCGCAAAGGGAGGTAAGTCCGCTCCACCTTGGTCTCGAACACCGGGCGAAGCTTGCGCCATTTCTTTTTCGAGGCGAACGGTTTGAGCGCGGTATGGCGTGCCAGGTCGCGATCCGGAGTACCGCTGGGGATTTCCCTTTCCCACTCCTTGCGATCCACCGCCGAAGTGCCGCATTTCACGGTCTGCAGATATTTGTCGCCGATACGGCGCACCCTAAGAGCGAGATGATGATCCCTCAGCGCCCGCTTGCCGGTATCGAAATAGACTGAAACCAGGGCTTCGGTCCTGGGACGGGCTTGTTCGAGCGCTTTCAGCCAAGGCCGGCCGGCGATGGCGCCAAGCCGGTGCCGTGGAATGTCGAGTTTCAATTCGGTTTCGCTGGGCACTGCTCCTCGACGGATGTCAGTGTTTTTTCTTCCTACTGGATTTCTTCTTTTTTCCGGATTTCTTCTTGGGGACCTTCTTGCCTTTCTTGCGCGCCTCGGACAGCCCGATCGCGATCGCCTGCTTGCGGCTTTTCACCGTGCCGCCCTTGCCGCCTTTGCCGCGTTTGAGCTTGCCCTTCTTCTTGCGGTGCATGGCGCGCTTGACGTCTTTGCCGGCGCTCTTGCTGTATCGAGCCATCAAATCCTCCTGGAATCCATTCTCTTGCCCAACGCCACCGCGCTTCAAAAGGTCCATTCGCGGCTCGGGGAGCCCCAAAAGTTTCACGAATGAAACCGGCGCGCGCCTCATTTGTTAAGGCGCTTGGTCAGGGACAGGGCATCGAAGGGCGCGCGCACTTTGGCGTCGTTGTCGAAATAGACATAGACATCGCGCTTCGCTTTGGCCGCCGGCGCGGCAAGATGTGTTCCTTGCGCTTCACGCCCCGATGCCCAGGCCTGAATGCGCCCGGCCCAGCGGGAAAGCGCGCGAGCATCATAGCCGCTGACATAGAGCTGTTTGGAGCCGTGCAGCCGGCAATAGACGAAATCGGCCGTCACATCCATGAAACAGGGCCAATCGACCGTGTCCGCCACCACCAATCCCACCTCATGACGGCGCAGCAAGGCGATGAAAGCCTGATCCCGAAATGACTCATGGCGGATCTCCAGCGCGTGCCGCAGCGGGCGGTCGGCATCGGCTTTGAGGACGGCCCGCGTCTTGAGCTTGTTGTCATGACGCCGGGCGAGTTGGGCGGCTTCCCCGGTGCTTCGGGGAAGAAGGATGAAAAATTCCTCCAGCCTGTCAGGGCGAAAGGGGAAATTGGGCGGCAATTGCCAGAGGATCGGCCCCAGCTTTTGCTTCAGCCCCAGCACGCCGGAGGCGAAGAAATTGGCCAACGGCGGCCCCGCGCGGGTCAGCCGCAACATATGAGTGATATAGCGCGGCCCTTTGAGGGCGAAAATGAAATCCTCGGGCGTATCCTCGTACCAGGCACGGAAAGCATCCGGGCGCTGCAGCGAATAAAAAGTGCCGTTGATCTCGACGGTGGAAAAGGCTTTGGCCGCATAAGCCAGTTCGTCAGCCTGCCTCAATCCTCTGGGATAAAACCGCCCCCGCCAGGGCGCATAACGCCAACCGGAAATGCCGATGCGGATGTTTCCCTTGGCCATGGAAATGGAACTCCCATGCCTCCGGGGCGGTTTCCTTATGGGAGGGGAGGAGCCATGGCATTCGAACAAGCGCGCAAAAGAATGGTCACGGCTCAGCTTGCGCGGCGCGGCGTGGGCGATGTCCGCGTTCTTGAGGCCATGGCGTGCGTTCCCCGCGAGGCCTTTGTCACCGCCGGGATGGAAGAATTCGCCTATGAGGACAGCCCGCTTCCCATCGACGAAGGCCAAACCATTTCCCAACCCTTCATCGTGGCGGTGATGGCCGAGGCCGCTGAGTTGGCTCTCCACGACCGCGTGCTCGAAGTGGGCGCGGGTTCAGGTTATGCCGCCGCTATCTTCAGCCGGCTGGCAGGCCAGGTCTTTGCCATCGAACGTCATCCAAGATTGACCGAAGCTGCCCGCGAGCGCTGCCGGTCATTGGGTTACGACAACATCGCGCTCAAGACCGGAGACGGCAGCACCGGCTGGCCCGAACAAGCCCCGTTCGATGCCATTCTGGTCGCGGCTGGCGTGGCGGCCCCGCCGGCGGCCCTCCGGCAGCAACTGAAAATCCGCGGAAGGCTGATCGTGCCGGTGGGCGGCACTGACGAGCAGCGCCTGATCCGCATCAGGCGAACGGCGGAAGAGACATTCGAGGAAGACGATCTGGGCGGCGTGCGCTTTGTGCCATTGATCGGGGTTCAGGGCTGGCCGGAACGGCGTTCGGAAGCAAAGAGTTCGAGGCGCGACAAGGCGGACAGCCTGGCGGAGATGATCGCCCAGGCGGCCGAGGAATTGCCCAGCTTCGAAGATCCCAATTTCGGGAAATTGTTTGACCGGATCGGCAAAAAACGCGTGGTGCTTTTGGGCGAGGCCAGCCACGGCACTTCGGAATTCTACCGCGCCCGCGCCGCCATCACAAAAAGGCTGGTCCGCGAACATGGCTTCAACATTGTCGCGGTCGAGGCGGATTGGCCCGACGCGGCGGCGGTGGACCGCTATGTTCGCCAGGGACAAAGCCGCGGCGGCGAAGAGATGCCATTCCAGCGCTTTCCCACCTGGATGTGGCGCAATATCGAATTCATGGAATTCGTCGAATGGCTGAGGGGACACAATGAAGCGCGGCCGGACGCGGCCTGCGGCTTCTATGGCCTGGACATCTATAACATGCGCGGCTCGATGGCGGCGGTCCTCTCCTATCTCGACCAGGTGGACCCCGAGGCCGCGCGCGTCGCCCGCGAAAATTATGGCTGCCTCACCCCCTGGCAGCGCGATCCCGCCACCTACGGACGCGCGGTGCTCACCAAAGGCTACCGCAAATGCGAGGATGCGGTGATCCGCCAATGCCGCGCCTTGCTGGAGAAAGAATTTGTCTATGTGCGGCAGGGTGGCGATGAATTCCTGGACGCGGCCCAGAATGCCCGCCTGGTGGCGGCGGCGGAACGCTATTACCGCATCATGTATTATGGCGGCGCAGAATCCTGGAATCTGCGCGACACCCACATGTTCGAGACGTTGGAGCATCTGCTCGATTGGCACGGAGCGGACGCGAAGGCGGTGGTCTGGGCCCATAATTCGCACATCGGCGACGCGCGCGAGACGGAAATGGGCCGCTTGCGCGAAGAATTGAACATCGGCCAGTTGGTGCGGGAGAAATTCACGACTGACGCGGCGCTGGTGGGCCAGGGTACGCATCAGGGCACCGTCGCCGCCGCCTCCGATTGGGATGGCGAGATGGAGATCATGAAGGTCAATCCATCACGCCGGGACAGTTTCGAGCGGCTTTGCCATGAGAGCGCCCAGCCCCGCTTCCTGCTGGATTTTTCGCGCCATCCCGATCTCGCCGCGCGGCTTTCCACGCCCCGGCTGGAGCGCTTCATCGGCGTGATCTACCGGCCCGATACTGAATTGCAGAGCCATTATGCCGAGGCGGCGCCAGGCCGGCAATTCGATCTCTTTCTCTGGTTCGACGAGACTATGGCAGTGACCGAGATCGGCCCGGAGCATGTCCGGACTGGCGTGCCCGACACCTACCCGTTCGGCGTCTGACGTCAATCGAGGCTGGCGAACAACCCGGCCAGCAACCGCCCCCGTTCGGCCAAACTGTCCACCACGATGTGCTCTTCCAGGGTGTGGAGCAGGTCGCCGCGCGGCCCCAACCCATCCAAAGTGGGAATGCCCATCGCGCCGGTGAAATTTCCGTCCGAGCCGCCACCGGAGGCTTCGCCCACCAGATCGATTCCCAGATCGGCCGCAATGCGGGATGCCTTCTCGAACAAAGCGCGGTCTCTGTCGGCGGCATGCCAGAAGGGCCGCACCACTCCGGGCACAACCTCCACTTCCGTGCCCGGTGCGGTGGGACGCAGGTCCTGAAGCGCGCGGTGGCCGCGTTCCAGCGCCGCTTCGCTGGTCGAGACGGAGAGGAGCTCGGCCTCGCATTGGCGCGCCACGCAATTGACCCATTGGCCGCCGCGAATGACGCCGGCGGAGAAGGTGCAATCCGGTTCGCTGAGCCGGTCCACGGCGATCACCTGATGCGCCATCTCCTGGATCGCCGAGCGGCCTTCATTGAGACGCAGGCCCGCATGGCTGGGGCGCCCCCGCGTCACCAGCCTGTAGCGCGCCACGGCATGGCGGCCCACCACCACGGCGCCGCTTCGGCGCGCCGGTTCGGGGATCAGCACATAGCGGTGGCGGGATGCTTCATCCTCGATCAGGCTTCTGGTCGATGGGCTTCCCACTTCCTCGTCGGAGTTGAGCAGCATGGTAATCGGCAGCGGCGCAGCGATTCCGGCCTGAGCGAGCGCGGCGATGGCGGCCAGCGCGATCACGATTCCACCTTTCATGTCGAGAATGCCCGGACCATAACAAAGCCCGTCCACGCGCCGCCACGGCAATTCCTGCAAAGTGCCTGACGCATGGACGGTATCGAGATGACCGACGACCAGGATGCCGCCTTCACCGCGAGAAGCGCTGAAGCGGGCGCGCACGCAATCGCCAAAACCGGCCCGTCCGGCGATGCGTTCGACAGCGGCGCCCAGCGCCGTCATCTCCTCGCCCGCCAGCGCCGCCATGCGGCTGACCGCGGCCGCGTCATAGCTTGGGCTCTCGCACTCCACGAAGCGGCGCAAAGTGGCCAGCATCGCGTCGGTGTCGAAGGCAAGGCCGCGTAGATCAGGCATCCGCGAAGTTTAGGCAGCGGCGCTTTCAAGCGTCAACAAAGGGCCGTAATGCCGCATGGCAGACAGCGATGACATGCTGTTCCTTAGCGGCTTCAGGCGGGCTATAAGCCCCACATCCTCTCGCGGGCGCCGCCCGCCGTGCAAAAAAGGAGAAGCGGAGATGTCCGCCGCCCCCAATACGCAAAATCTCGATCATTATTGGATGCCGTTCACCGCCAACCGGCAGTTCAAGAAAGCGCCCCGCATTCTGGAGAGCGCCCAGGGTATGTACTACCGTGACGCGGACGGAAACCAGATTCTGGACGGCGCCGCCGGCCTGTGGTGCGTCAATGCCGGTCATGGCCGTCCCGAAATAACCGAGGCCGTGGCGCGCCAGTTGGAGCGGCTGGACTATTCCCCCGCGTTCCAGATGGGCCATGCCGGGGCGTTCGAATTTGCCGAAAGGCTGGCGGCCATCGCGCCGGGCGGCGCCAAGGCAGAACTCGACCGCGTGTTCTTCGCCAATTCCGGCTCCGAAGCGGTGGATACCGCGCTCAAGATCGCGCTGGCCTATCAGCGCGCCATCGGACAAGGCACCCGCACGCGCCTGATCGGGCGCGAGCGTGGCTATCACGGTGTGGGCTTTGGCGGGATTTCCGTGGGCGGCCTGGTCAACAACCGGCGGATGTTTCCGCTTCTGCCGGGCGCGGAGCATCTGCGCCACACCCACGATCCGGCCCGCAATTCATTCTCGCGCGGGTTGCCCGAACATGGCGCCGAGCTTGCCGACGATCTGGAACGGCTGGTGGCTCTGCATGGCGCCGAGACCATCGCCGCGGTGATCGTCGAGCCGGTTGCGGGCTCGACGGGCGTGCTGCTGCCGCCGAAAGGCTACCTCGAAAGGCTTGCCGCCATCGCCAGGAAGCACGGCATTCTTCTTATCTTCGATGAAGTGATCACCGGCTTCGGCCGGCTGGGGACACCTTTCGCAGTGGATTACTTTGGCGTGGTGCCGGACCTGGTCACCGCCGCCAAAGGGCTGACCAATGGGGCGATCCCCATGGGCGCGGTCTTTGCCAGCCGCAAAGTGCACGACGCATTGATGCAAGCGCCGCCGGACCAGATCGAATTGTTTCATGGCTATACCTATTCCGGCCATCCTGCGGCCTGTGCCGCCGGCTTGGCGACTTTGGACATTTATAAAAAGGAAAATCTGCTCACCCGCGGCGCGGAGTTGGCGACGGAATGGGAAAAAGTGATGCATGGTCTCAAGGGCGAGCCCCATGTGGCGGACATTCGCACGCTTGGCATGGTGGCGGGGATCGAGCTCAGCCCGCGGCCGGGCGCTGTGGGCGCGCGCGGCTACGAGGCCTATCTCAAATGTTTTCATGACGGGCTTCTCGTCCGCGTCACCGGGGACATCGTCGCATTGTCGCCACCTTTGATTTTGGAGCCCAGCCACATGGAAACCATGGCAGCAAAGCTCAAGAAGGCGCTTCACCAGATCGCCTGATCCATATCAAGGCTGACTTGACCGGGATCGGCGCTGGACAGGCCCTCTGATTCGTCCGGCCGTTCAATCCGGTTGCCCGCTCCACGCGCCCGATTTAGGCTTTCGGCGGACGAAGAAATTCGTCATTGGGGGCTTTGCTTGAATCAACCTGTCCTGGCGCTGGATATCCCGCGCCTTTTGTCCGGAATTGCACCCAGCTGGGTCAGCAAAGCCGCCTGCGCCCTCTTGGGAATCGGGCTGGCGGTGGTGCTGCGCTTCACCGTGGACCATGTCGCGCGGGGGGCCGCGCCTTTCGCATTTGTTTATCCCGCCGCCCTGATGGCCACGCTCCTGGGCGGCTGGGAGGCGGGCCTGGGCACCATGGCCGCCACAGAAATCCTGGCCTGGGTCTTCGTGGTTTCCCCCGGACCGGGAGGCAGCCATACGTCGATCCAGATCGCCTCCATTATCCTCGTAACCCTCACGGCGATTGCGGTGATTGCCGCCGGGGAAGGCTTCCGGGCCGCCTTGCAGAAAATCATCGCCGAGCGCAACGCCAAGCTTGCGGAGCGCGAATTGCTGTTCCGGGAATTGCAGCACCGCGTCAATAACGACTTCGCCCTGGTCAACAGCCTGCTCGATCTGCAGCGCAAGAAGAGCGCAGATCCCGAGACCAGGCGCGCCCTGGAGCAGGCGATCGGGCGCATCCGCTCGGTGGCGCGCGTGCATCAGCATCTTTACACGCTGCCCGACATCGGCGCGATCGATATCCGCCAATATCTGCGGGACCTTTGCGCGGCGATGGCCGAGGCCACCCTGCCCCCGGCCGGCATCTATCTTCGTTGCCATTGCGAGGAAGCCTATATGCCGAGAAGCCGGGCCATCGCGGTGGGGCTTGCGACCAACGAATTGATCACCAATGCCATCAAGCATGCTTTCCCGGAAGGCCGCGAAGGCGACATCGATGTCCGGTTCGAGAAGACCGAGACCGGATGGTGCCTTAGCGTACGCGACAATGGCGTGGGCCTTTCCTCCATCCAGCGAACCAGGACCGGCCTGGGCGCCGGCTTGATCGAGGAGTTCGTGCGCCAGGCGGGTGGCACGCTTTCGCTCGAAAGTAGCAACGGCACCACCGCCAGATTGGCCTTGCCGGCCGGCGCCGCCTCGCCTTACCCCGGCGAAGGCATCCGGCACTCCGCCTGAAGGGTTAATTGGTGCCAATATGCGATGGCCTTATGGACAATCGCATGCAACCGGTCCTATCGTGACAATTGCGCCGTGTATTGGCGTTGCGTGGGGATAGTATCGTGCCAAAGGCCAATTCGCATTCGGTTGACAAAGCGATCGGCGGACGTCTCAAGCTCTTCCGCCAGCGGGCCAATCTTTCCCAGACTGCCTTGGGCAGACATCTGGGGGTTTCCTTCCAGCAGGTGCAGAAATACGAGAACGGCACCAACCGTATCTCGGCTGCCTCGCTGATGAAGATCGCCCGTTTCCTCAATATTTCGATTGGCGACCTGCTCTCGCCGCAGGGACAAACGGATGGGAAGAAAGCGGCTGGCACACGCGCCGACGTCACCCGCTTCGCCAAATCCCGCGAGGGGCGCGGCCTGATCGAAGGTTTTCTCGCCATCGACGATCCCTTCCTGCGCCGCCAGGTTGTGGGATTGGTGAAAGCATTGGCGCAGCGCGCCTGACACGCGTCCTTCGACGGTTGCATATTCCCTCCCGACCGCGCAAAGAAAGCGCGCTGTCCGGCCCGGGGAAGGGATGTCATACGCCGCCATCGTCATGCCCATCGCCTTTGGCGCTTTTCTTGCCACCATGATTGGCGGCGTGTTCGCGCTGTCGTTGCGCGACCGGCTGCATCTGGTACTGGGCTTCAGCGCTGGCGCGGTGATCGGCGTGGCTTTCTTCGACCTTCTCCCCGAAGCGGTGGAAACGGGCCAAGCATGGGGACCGCGCACCATTCTGGCGCTGAGCGCGCTGGGCTTTTTCCTCTATACGCTGATCGACCGGTGGGTGGCGCTGCACAGCCACGATGGCGACCAACATGGGGAAGCGCGCGGCTGGATCGGCGCTGCAAGCTTCTCCCTCCACAGCGTGCTGGACGGCTTTGCCATCGGCGTCGCTTTCCAGGCGGGCCGGGCGGTCGGCCTGGTGGTTGCCGTCGCCGTGCTGGTGCATGACTTCTCCGATGGCCTCAATACCGTCAACGTGGTGGTCACCAATGGCGGCCAAAGAAAAATGGCGATGCGCTGGCTGTTGCTGGACGCGGTTGCGCCCATGATCGGCGCGGGGTTGAGCCTGTTCTTCGTATTTCCCAAGAACGGCCTTTCCCTGGTGCTGGCCCTGTTCGCCGGATTTTTCCTCTATATCGGTGCAAGCGATCTTCTGCCCGAGAGCCAGCACGCCCACCCGCGCTTTTTCACGACCGTCGCGACCGTATTTGGCGCGGCAATCCTGTTCGCCGCGATACGCGTTGTCGGCTGATCCGATTCAATCCAGCCGCTCGATTCCGGGATAGCGGAATCGCCCGTCCAGCATTTCCGGGCGCGGCAGATAAGCCCGCATCATCAGGGCGAACGGTCCGGATGGCGCAGGCAGCCAGTTGGAGACTTTTTCTTCGGGCTGATCTTTCTGGATCAGGAGATCGAAGCTGCCGTCCTCGTTGCGGTGGAGGTCCGGGCTGAGGCTGCCCAGCGCATAGCGGTGAAGTACGTTGTCGGCGAAATACAGTCCACCTTCGGGCATCGCCTCGTAAATTGAAAGCGACCAGAAACCGTCCGCCAGCGGCGTGCCGGGAAGGAGCCGCAACCGATAGCGATGCCGTTCCTCCAACACTTTCCCGTCGGCATCGGTCAGCGCCAGGGCATAGACCGATTCGGCTGGAACATTGGCAGCCATGCCCTGGAGAGCGATCACGGCGCGGATCCGATAGTCGGTGCCGAAATTTCCCACCGACCTTTGCGAATATTGCCACCCGAAGGTGGCCGGCCCGATTTCCTTGCTGGCGGCAATAAGTTCGGTTCGTGCCCCTGCGAAATCCCTGCGCCACCATTGGCGCTGCTCGGCGTTAAGTCCCGCAACGCAGCCGCCGATGCCGATCGCCGACAATTCCTTCAGGAGCGGCGCATCCGCGTCCGGCGGCGGGTCATCATGCAGGACGCGATTCACCACCGCGACGAAATTCTCGCCATCACCGGGGATGGGCCGGATCAGATCGGGCCGGGCGGGCGAAGGCCCCGAAAGCGTGAGCTTGTCCTGCAGACGGTGAATCTCGGCGTAATCGGAAGGCCCTGTCACTGCGATGCGGGCAAGAATGGAAACATGGTTGCCGGGCGCGCGCAGGACCCGGCTCCCAACCGGCGCTTCGACCTGCCGGCCGGGTCCCACGATCAGGTAGGAGCCGCCGTCGCCACCGGTGGTTCGCATGCCGACATACGCGAAATTGTTGGTGTAGGCATCCATGAAGGCTAGCGAATGATAGCGTGCGCCCATTGCGGGCACCTTCAACGTCACCGGCCCCAACGAAAGATCGATCACGGCGCTGGAATAAAGCGTGTCGTGATTGGGTGTGGTCACCAGGCGGTGGCGATGATCCGAGAGGATACGGCGGTGGGCGAAGCGGTTGACCGGCACGCGCCTGGAATTGGCCGGGTCATAACTGAAATCATAGGCCAGCCTCGCCATCTCAAAAGCTGGCATGCCGTATTCCACGGCCCGGCCAATCAAACGCGGAATGTCGGCCATGGCTTGGGTCTAGGTGGCGGTCGCGTATTTGGCGGCGATCGCCTTGCGGTTCAGCTTGAGGTTGGGCCTGAGCATTCCGTTCTGCGCCGAAAACGCCTCATCAGCGAAAAGTATCTCGCCGATACGCACTTTGCGGCCCGCCATCATGTCGTCGACATATTTGCGGATACGCGCATTTGCGTCTTCCAGGCGATCCTGGCCCGGCACCACCACGCAAGTGAGATGCGACACGCCCTGTTTTTGAAAAACGACCGACTGGATCACGTCCGCGCAGGCATTAAGCTCGCCCTCCAGCACTTCGGGATGAATCTTGTAGCCGCCGGGCGTGATGATCAATTCCTTTTTGCGTCCGAGCAGTGTGAGATAGCCTTGGCGATCGAATTTCCCGACATCGCCGGTGGCCAGACGCTTTTCGCCTATGAAGGTATTTTCGTTCTCGCCGGCCGCGCACTGGAAGTATCTCCGGGTGAGAAACTTCTCGCGATGGATGATGATTTCGCCGTCATTGGCGAACGACATGGTGACGCCGCGCAAGGGTTTGCCCACCGATCCGTATTGCTTGGAATGGGGCGGACGATAGGTGAGAGAACCGGCCTCGACCATGCCATACGATTCGGAAAGCGGAAGCTGCACGGTTTCGAAGAAATGGATGGTGTTGCGGCTGAGCGGCGCCATTCCGGAAATAAGAAGGCGCATCCGGGCGCCGAACATGCCATAGACGTCCCTGAACAACCGCCGGGCGAGACTTTGGCGCAGCCCCGACACCGGCAGCCAGGAGATCAGCCGCGCCGCCGCCCGCGTCTTCCAATCCTTCAATACCGCGGAAAAACGCGTGTGGGTGAGCTGGTAGAAGATGGGCGGCGCGATCAGGATGGTGGGCTCCAGTATCTTCATCGCCGGATAAAGCTGGGTGTAATCGGTCACCGCGATGTCGAAATCGTACCAGATCGAGGCGTAATACATCATCCGCTGCTGGAAATTGGACATGGGCAGGAACAGCAGCAGCCGGTCCTTGTGCGATACGCCGATCGCTTCGACCACCGGCGGCAGGGTCGATTCCGCGCCGCTGCGGCTGATCACCAGCCCTTTGAGGCCCCCGGCCGAGCCGGAAGAAAACGCCAGGCAAAGGTCGTCTTCCTCATCGCCATCGGCATAAGGCGCCCGATCCAGGGCACGCACGTCCCCATTCTCCGCATCGATGAAAGCAACATGGCGATCGCCGGCATTGAACGCATGCCTGGCCTTTTGCGACAACAGCAGAAGAGCCAGGTTATGCGTCTCGACCAACTTGGGATTTAGGCTCGCGGTGAAATCGTCGGTGAAGGGTACGGCGATGGCGCCCAACCCGATCAGCGCCAGATCGTGCACGATATAGGCATAGGAATTGGACGCGAACATGCCCACGCGGACGCCGGGCTTCACATTCCAGCTTGTCAGTTGATTCTTGACGCGCGCGACATCACCCGCCAGATCGGCATAGCTGTACCGGACAGGTTTGCCATCCGCCAGCGCAGTGATCGCGCCCTTCTTGCCGGAAAGTCCGGTGAACAGCCGCTCGAACCGCATGGTCAGGCACGGACGCGCTGAAGCCGTTCGGTGGCAGAAATCAGATCGCCCACCGTGCGGCAATTCACGACAAGTTCGCCCAGTTGGTCGGTGCCGACGCCGAATTCCTCGTCAATGGCGAAGATCAAGGTCACCATCGCCATGGAGTCGGCGTCCAGATCGGCGGTAAGATCGGTGTCCCTGGTGATCGCCTTCCGGCTTCGCCCGGGAAAGGTCGTGTCGAGCAGGGAGATGATGTAACTTTCGACCGATTGTGTGCTCATTTTCATTCCGTTTCGCTGGGATGCGTATCTTAGGACAAGTGAAGCCGCTTCAGGGCCAGGACATTCCCGGAAAGGGGCGTTTAGCGCAAGGAACGGATCATCTTGCCTGATAACCATAACGGGCGAAAATGTCCGACCAGGCGGTTTTGAGGCGCTCCTGCCAGGGCGGGGGCGGCAGGGAGGCGGACCGCGCCACACCTCCGCCGCGGCCCGCGCGCGCCATCAATTTCGGCCGCAGGGATTCGAAATCCGCCAAAGCGAATTGCCGGTAAATTTTTTCAATCGTGGCGACAGGGTCGGCGATGAGGTCCTCGAATTTGACCACTGCAAGCTGGTCGTCGCCCAGGCCGGCAAGGCCCGACTGAAGTTTCTCCTCGCAGCGCAACCTTTCCTTCAACACCAGCTCGCGGAGTTCGCGATTGGGCAGGCCGGGGACCAGGCCATAGCGCAGCGTAAAGGCGCGATAGGTCTTCATCATGGATTCGAATACTTCGGTGGGGTCGCGCACCATCAGGATGAAGCGCGCCCGGGGCAGCAATTTGCGCAGGGTTTTGACCCGGTAGGAATGCGGCGGCGACTTCAGGACCATGGCTTTCCCGTGATGGGCAAATCGAACGGCCCGAAAGAAGCGCAGAAACACCGTCTCCCACTTCTTCCGTTCGCCGACCGGCAGATCTTGGGGATCGGCCAACATCATGGCTTCGCCGAAATCGGCGGCCGCGATCAGGCCCTCATAGGGAGACCGCGCGCCCAACGCCAGCAACGCAAATTCATCCTCTTGAGGGGTGCCCCATCCGGTGGTCATGCCGTCCTGCGGGCGCCGGATTTCCTTATCCCCGCGCGCCAGGGCCGCCTTCCCGGTGAAGACGAAATGATGGGGATGGAAGGCGGCATAGTTGGACGGAAAGCAGAAGCGTTCGTCCTGGGACAGGAGCTCATGCATCAATGTCGTGCCCGAACGCCAGAAGCCCAGCACGAAAATCGCATCCGCCTCTCTGATGGGGCCTGATCCCACGACAAACGACTGGAATGCCGCCACGACGGATCGAACCGGTCCATAGAGATAGGCCTGCCGCAAAAGCCCGGGCGTCACTGGCAGGCGCCAGACGCGGCGCAACCGGGACCATGCCCCGGCGGTGAGATGAAGATATGTGGCCGCCACGATTTTCCTTTGAATGCCGACTATTCTTTTTTCGACGGCAATATCTTGTTTTCCAGGCTCTGCTTCACCCGAAACAACTCCATGGCCTCGTCGTGGAAGCCGAAATCCTGGAGCGCGCGCGCAATTCCCCCCAGTGACGCCAGGAAATAGGGAAGCGAGTGGGTTTGCGGGATTTCCTTCATCTGACGCTTCTGTTCAAAGGCAGGCCAAGACTCCACTCGGCGCCTTGTGCGACAACGCCATAAAGAGAAATCAACTGGGACACCGCGTCGTGGAACAGGGCGGGAGGTACCGCGCCGTTGTTGCCGGATGCCGAGGCATCGGAAAGATAGGTGAAGTCATGACGGCGATGATGGGCATCCACTGCGGTGGCGAGGCAGGTGGTTTCCGCGAATAAACCCGCAAGTACGAAATTGCCGTTGGAATAATCCATCGTGCGCGAGAATTCGGCGTTGGAATAGCAAGAAGGCTGCAACACGTCGAAGACCAGGTCATTGCGCTGGGGCTCGAAACCTTTCAACCAGGCGGGATAGACCATGGGTTCGGACACCGACGGCGGCGGCGCCATGCGGCGTACAAAAGCCACCGGCATCTGCCGGGACCGCGCGGTGACCAGCGCCTCAGCGGATCGCGCCAGTGCTGTGCCAACGGAAGCGGGGGCTGATCTCGCGGCGTCCGATTCATGCAGGCCGACCAGAACCAGGACCGATTGCTCGGCCTGCTTCTTGTAGCTCAGCATGCTGATGACGGACGCCACGTTCTATGCTCCGACCGATGGCCTGGTGACGTCCCGCGTCGCGGACAATTCCAGAACGCCGGGACGATGCCAGCGGCCCTCAGGCCTGATCACTTTGTATGGATCAACACCGATCCGGACCGCATCGGGATGTGGCTCGATTTCCGCCACCATTTCCACATAGTCGAAATCGGAAAAAATCAACTCTTGCCCACCCTCGAAGAGATGAAAGCCGAAGCGGCTCCAGAAATTGACCAGGCGCTTTTGCGCATGCCCGTAAAGCCGGCGATAGCCCTTCATCTGGCAAAGCTCGATGGCTGCGTTGACCAGATGAAATGATAAGCGCGTGGTGCGGAATTCCTTCCGGACCGCCAGCCGCTCTATTTTTGCGAAATCGGCGAAATAGCGGATACGGATGCAGCCGGCGGGCTCCTTGCCGACATAGCCGATCAGATGGGTAGCCGAGATGTCATTCCCGTCGAACTCTTCTTCGTATGGGCATTCCTGTTCGCCGATATAGATCGCGCTGCGCATGCTGACGACGCGCATCAAATCCTCGAAGGAGCGCGCGACCGCCACGCTCAATCCGCCGGTATTGTCGCTGCGATAGCTGTCATAGAGCGGGGGGCGCTTGGGGGCTCGCACGAATTCATAGAGATGGGACGCGACAACCCCTTGAATGATGGGGCCTTTCTTGAGCCCCAAGGCCAGATTGTAGCGGATGCCTTCTGGCGTATTCGGGCGGGAATAGAGATTGACCGCGTCGTAAGGCGCCAGCGCCAACTGATCCATGAACAGGCTGATGCCCGTCGCCAGCGCGCCCGGCGCAAAAGTCGCCCACATATAAAGGCCCGCGGGCTTTTCGTTCGGCTTCGCAATCAGGGCGAGGTCCGGATCGGCGCCATTGAAAGTCTTGGTGGCCAAGCGATATAGACCCTTGGCTGTGAGGGGAAGCATGGCGAAGAACCCTTCGCCCACAGGGTTGGCGGGATCGAAGTTCCGCTTGCGTGCGACGGCCCACACACAGTCGGGATTATGTTTCAACACCGCGCCGACGATCGTCGGGCCTGCTAGCCCTGGAATATGGGGGTTCGCCAGCCCGATGAGATGATCCAACATCTCGCCGGCGGCCCGGAAAAGTACTAAGTGTTTGGCAACCTTGTTGGAATCAAGCTGATCCAGCTGATGTTTGGCTTGCTCTGACGGCGCAGGACGGAGCAATCTCAGAGGATGTTCAGTCATGGGTGCCTCTGCACTAAAAAGTCGTGTTACAGTGTTTGGTATTAGCTGAAGGGGTCATTCTTTCTTGGTCAGCGGTTTGCGTCAGCAGTTTTCGGAGGAACAGGGTGTTCCTCAAGGCGAACATGCGCTCTTGGTTAAACCTAGGCGCGTTCCCGATTGGGAAACCGTGCACATTTTTCTGGAAGTGATCCGTTGCGGGAGTTTTCGTGCCGCTTCCGACAAACTTGGTCAATCTATCAACGCCTTGCGGCGGAAAGTTGACGAGATCGAACATGCGCTGGGGGTAACCTTACTGACGCGGCATGTGGACGGCGTGCGCGCGACAGCGGAAGGCGAAACAATCTATCAATCCGCGCTGCGCATGGAAGTGGCGTCATTCGAATTGCTCTATGCCCGCAGTTCTGCCGAAAAGAATGTTGAGGGCGAAGTGCGCCTCGCCGTCATGGAAGGCTTGGGCACTTTCTGGCTGGCGCCGCGGCTGGTGGAATTCCAGCGCGCAAACCCGAAATTGATGGTGAATCTGGAATGCACCACCAAATCTGCCGACGTTTTTCGTTTAGAAGCGGATGTCTCGGTGCAAGTCCAGCGCCCCACGACGTCGGACCTCAAGATGATGAAGCTGGGCTGCGTGCACTTGATGTTCTTTGCAGCCAAATCCTATTTGGACACCTATGGGTATCCAGAGTCGATTTCCGACCTCCAGCGCCATCGGCTGGTCGTTCAATCAGACGACGACAAGCGGTGGCGCGAATTGTACGACAAACTGTTCCCGGGCGTTCCTCCCGTCGGCTTTGTGTCACTACGCAGCAATGTGAGCAGCGCGCATTATTGGTCCATCGCCAAAGGGGCCGGCATCGGCATGCTGCCCACTTACGCGCAGGCGATCGGCGCTCAGCTCGTCCCGCTCCATCTTGGCGTCGTCCAGCCGATCGAAATCTGGATGACGTACCACCCCGAGGCCAAGCGGATTGCGCGGGTCAAGCGCATCATCGATTGGATCACCGAGTCCTTCAACTCGCGCCGCTTTCCCTGGTTCCGCGATGAGTTCATCCATCCGGACAAGCTGGCCGAGGCCTATCATGGCGAGCCGTTGGCGAATCTGTTCGCCGGCTATCTGGGCAAATAGCCCTCGCCGTCACTCCCGCATGAAAATCAGCGCGCGCGCTTCGATGCTCTCCCTGGGAAGAACGAGAGGCGGCGCGCTGGGATCGTCGAAAGCGGTGTGGGCGGTAAATCGCGCCTTGGCGCTTTGATCAGAATCGAAGCCTTTGAAGATGATCGCTTCGCTTTGCGCCATCTCGGGATAATAGTACCAGCGATGGTTAGGGCTGTAATTGAAACTGTAAGTCTCGGTCCGCCTGTCGCGATAGATAAGGTCGGCGGCGATGCGATCCTCGGAGGCGATGGAACGCGCATCGCAAACCGCCAGCGGCGCATCTTGTAGCGGTCCCCGGATCGGCCGCCAGACATTCACTTCCATGTATCGGCGCTTCAGCCTTCGTTCCGCTTCCCCGGGCGGCAGAAGATCGCGCACCCGTTGGGGGCCTGACTCCTCGGTATAATCATTATGGACGTGCCGGGTCGGTTCACGCATGCCCTTTGCGCCAGCGCGGATCCTGGGTATGGAGCGGATAGTGTGGTCGAAGATCAGGATCTTTTCAGCTCCTGTGATCCCCATCAGCAATTTTTCGAGCTCCGGATAATAGACCTCGGTGATCTGGCGTTCGTCATAGAAATCCGCCACCGCGGTTTCCTGGACATGGAATTGAAACCCCTGCTCCTCCAAGGAGGGCAGACTGGCCAGTCTGCGTGCATTGTGCACGACGACATCCGTCACGGTGTTCAATTCGCCCCATGCGGCGGGCACACCTTCGGGAGGTTCGAACATGTAGAGGTAGGGCTTGCGCTCCGTGCGTGAAAGATAGTGCAAGGTCGCCTTGACGCTGGCCGGCTGCTCACTGGAACGAGTCATCTTGGTTTCCTGGCTGGCGGCGAGCTTCTAGCATAAAATATCCCTGAGCTTGATATCCGGCTCGGCGGCGATCTTTGCGGTCACATGCCGGAAATGGGCAACGAAGGTCTCCATGCCCTTGGGCGTGAAGAGCCCGGTATCGTAGAACAGCTTACCCAGCAGGCCGTCGGGATATTGCGCCAGCCCGAGATAGAGATCGCGGTAGATGGCAGGCTTGGCTGCGTCGGGGCCCAGCACGACGTCGTCGAAAGGCGGAAGCGAAAGCAATTCGCCCGCCGAAAAACGCTTCTGCAACGGCACAAAATTGAACACGGTGGCGCAGAAAGGCTTTGGCGGCGCGAAGATCGCGTCATATAGCTCGCAGGATATTTCCCGATGCGGATAGCTGCCGTAAAAATCCCGGGCGAATTTGGTGAGGAAAGCGCCAAAGCGCTGCTCCGGCTCCAACTGGGCCACGACCGGCATGTTGGTGACCAGACATCCGATTGTCTCCTGGAACTGGGGCTTGACCCGGTCGGCGGTGTAAGCGGCGGAAAGAATTTCTTTTTGCCCGCTCCAACGGCCCAGCGCGAGTTGAAACGACGCCAGCAGCAGCAAGGTCAGAGAAATGCGATGCGCGGCTGATGCCGCCACGAGGCCCGCGAAAATCTCATGACGGATGAAGAAATAAGAACGGCCTCTTCTGTTGGCGCCCGTCCGATGGTCGTGGGGAAGCCGCGCCGGCGCCAGCCCGCTCAATTTCTGCCGCCAAAAGGAAAGGCGGGCCGGCAAATCCTTGTCCAGCGCCGCCCTCTGGCTTTGGGCATATTCGATAAAGGACGCGGCCCTTGCCGGCGAGACAGCCTCATCGCCCTTCAACGCCGAATGAAAGAGACGAAAATCAGTCAGCAAAATTTGCGATGACCAGGCATCCGAGAAGAAACCGTGGGCTAGGAAGCCCAGGGTGACGTTGTCCTTTTCGTCGCGGAAAGCGCGGACACGAAAGCCATCCTGGGCATAAAGATCCATGCCCTCCTTGGTGAATTCCCCAATCGGGGATGGGGGCGCATCCGGGCGATCTTCTTCCAATTGGCGGCGCAGGATATCGACCAGCGGAATGCGGGAAACCTTCCACGTCTCCACGATTTGAACGGCCCTGCCGTTCTTGAGGGCCAGCCGGGTCCGCAAGGCGGGATGACGTTCCACGGTTTGCGCCACCGCCTGGTATGCCAGGCCCATGTCCGGCGCCTTCCCAAGCGGGACAAACATCGGGTTGGTGAAAGGCACGCTGCCGGCGAAGCGATCCATCCGCCAAAGCTGTTCCACCCGCGGCGGCAAGGCATCAGGCTCCGGCTCTGTCAGGCCGAGTGCCGTCCTGGCGCGCGCCTCAACCTCCGGGGCCACACCGTTCTGGCAGTCCGGCGCAACGGGGGGCGCAGGCGAAGAGGATTCCACTGTCATTCAGGTGTTAAATCTCCATCAGCCCCCGGAAGCTACTTATTCCGCTTATGATTTTGCCCCGCGTTCCGTATTTGGAACGCCCCGTTCCGACGTGAAAACAGACAGCATTAGGCGCCACCTTTTACGCTGGCCCCGACTCGTTGATTTGCCGTGAACCAAGGTCCCGACAGCGGATAGGCAGGAGAAATGGATCGTTCAGCCATATTGATTTCAGAACGAGCGCCTCTGCGCCCCTCCGCGCAGCTCAATGCGGCCCGGGTCATCGGGCAAGTTAAATGGTTCGATTTTACCAAGGGTTACGGCTTCATCACCCCTTGCCAAGGCGGCAACGATATCCTGTTGCATCAAGTCTGTGTCCGCCATTCGGGCTTCCGCACCGTCCAGGAGGGCGCGACAGTGATCTGTGAGGTGGTCTCCGGCGCGCGTGGCCAGCAGGCCGTTCGCCTGGTTTCGGTGGACAATTCCACGGCCCGGCCCATGCCCGCCAGTGGCGACCGCCTTCCTCGTCTGGTGAGCGAGGCGCGCGGGCCGGCCTTCGAAGGGGTGGTGAAATGGTTCAACCGCTCCAAGGGATATGGCTTCATTTCGCGCGGCTCGGGCACGCCCGACGTCTTTGTCCATATGGAAACGCTCAGGCGTTGCGACATTGGCGAACTGCGCGAAGGCCAGCATGTGGTGATCCGGGTCGGCCAAGGCCCCAAGGGTGAAATCGCCGCGGACGTGATGCTGACCGAGGACGACGAGCACTGACGCACTGACTTGTCAGCCCTGGCGGTCAGCATAGAGAACCGCCACCGACCCCACGCCCAGCAAATCCTTCAGCATGGTCCGGCCTGCGGGAAAGTCCCGCCCGGTTAGAAGTTCGCGATAAGAGCGATCAAGCTGGAGTATGCCCGCGCCTTCTGCCAACCGTGCGACCACAATCAATCGGGATTGCGCATGAGAGCGGGAAAAGGCCAGCACATCCGAGTTGGTGGCGAGTGGCTGGTAGTCCCCCCGCGACCAAAGTTCGGGATCAGCACGGCGCGCTGCCAATAATCGGGCGATCACGGTTTGCTTGGGCCGGCTTGCTTGGGGCAGCGCTTTGGCGCGGCTCCAGAAATCCACCGGCCGCCGATTGTCGGGATCCACCAGACTGAAATCCTCGAATTCGCAGCCTTGATAGAGGTCGGGAACGCCCGGAACGCACAGGCGCAGGACAAGCTGCAAAACCATGTTGGCCTGGGCGAAAGGCCGGATGTGCGCGAGAAGCGCGGAAATCCGTTCCCGGAAAGGCGCGCATTCCTTTGCCAGGATCAGGTTCCGGGCGTGGCCGCAGAAGGACGCTTCATAAGCCTGGTTGGGCGCGGCCCAGGCGCTGCGCAATTTCGCCTCGCGCAGATGTTTGCGGCACCAGCCCTGGATGCGATCCGCGAAAAGAGCGTCCGGCGCATCCGGCCATGCGCCCAGAAGCGTCTGGTACAGATGGTAACTATCGGCGGAATCGATTCCGGGCAGAGCCGGCGCGGAGGCGACGAAACCCGCCCAAGCATCCGTCAGCTCACTCAACACGGCGATGCGGGCGCGGGCATCTTCGCCTCGCTTATGGTCGTGGGTGGCGGTCGTCAGCATTGCCGAAGGGTGGGTCCGGGCGCGCACGGCCATGCGCGCATGGAATTCCGCCACCCCCATCGTATGCCGCCGGGGATCGAACCCAACATCGTTGCGAGAAAGAATGCGGCCATAACGGTAAAACGCCGTGTCCTCCACCGCTTTGGCCGCCACCGGTGCGGACAATTGGGAGAAGCGGCGAAGGGCATCACTGACCAAGGGATCGCCATCCTGGCGGGCAAACAATGCCGCAATGCCATCTATCGTGTCCTTCAAATGCGGCAGTGCGGCGGCCGCGTGCGCGCAGGCCTCCGCCAGATAAGGCCCCGCGCCGGGCGAACCAGGCCCGCCCGCCGCATAGGAGCGATAACAGGCCAGCCGCGCGATGATCGCGGTGAGCGCCGCGTCGATCGCATCCGGGTCGGGCAGCACGCGGGCAAAGGCACGCACTGTCGCCTGCCGCTGCCCGGCGAATTTGGTGGCCAGCATCTCATTGCGGGCCCGTTGCTCTTCCTGCTCGAAGCTCAAACCTCGCTTGCTCTGGCGCTGCCACAGGATTTCTAGCGCGCCCTGATCGGGCCGATGCTCCAGCGCCGAGACTTCATTCATGAAATCGTAGCCGGTGGTCCCATCCACCTGCCAATCAGCCGGCAGGATTTCGCCATCGGCGAGTATCTTCTCCACCACGATATAGGCGCCCGGCCGAAGCGCCTCGAGACGGCGGCGCAAGCGCCGGCAATAGGCGGCTGGATCGGCGATGCCGTCGATATGATCGACGCGGACGCCCTGGATCAAGTTTTCGCCATAAAGCGCGAAAATCTTGGCATGAACGGCTTCGAATACTTCGGGCCTTCCCGGCCGGATGGCGGCCAGATCGTTGATGTCGAAGAAACGGCGCCAGTTCAGCCGCGCATCGGCTTCGCGCCAATCGGCCAGCACGAAATTCTGCCGCGCCAAAAGCGTCTGCGAACCCTGGCCCGGATTGTCCTGGTCTTCGGGCCGGAGCGGAAAGCGGTGATCGTAATAAGCGAACATCCAGGTGTTCGCCTCGCGCACCAATTTCAGGTCGCCTTTGGCCAGAGCCGCCTCTGGTGTCTCGCCCAGGAACGGTGCAAACACCTTGTTCTCGAGGCCCGGCGCATCCCAATCGATGTCGAAATAGCCGGCGTACCGGCTGGCTTTTCCGTTCGCCAAAAGATCGAGCCACCAAACATTGTCGGCTTTGCCCACCGCGACATGGTTGGGGACGATGTCCAGGATGATGCCGATGTCCTGGCGTTTGAGCGCCGAGGCAAAAGCGCGAAACCCCTCTTCGCCGCCCAGTTCGGGATTGATATGGCCGTGATCCACCACATCATAGCCGTGCTGCGAACCGGCCCGGGCGGTGAGAATGGGAGAGCTGTAGATATGGCTGATGCCGAGTTGGGCGAAATAACCGGCCCATGGCGCCGCATCCGCGAATGTGAAGCCTTTGTGGAACTGAAGCCGGTAGGTGGCGCGGATCATGGCGGCTGCTTCAAGAACGCCGCGCGACGGCGCACAGCGCGTCCCTCCAAGGGATGATCGCTGCCAAGCCTCCGGCGCCAATTGGGATGCTCGTCAATGGTGCCGGGGATGTTGGGTTGCTCGCGGCCGCCAATGAAATCCTCGACCGGCAGCAGCTTCAACCGGCATGGCGTGGACGCAAGGGCGCGGAACGCGGCATCGACAAAACGGTCGGGCGCGTCGGCGGATGGCCGAAGACCTTCCGCCGCATCCCCGTCACGCAGTGTTTGCCAGAGCCGGCTTCGATCCTTTGCGCGTTCCTTTCCTTCACGGGCCAGCACACTTTGCCCGGCGCCCAGCCGGGCATGCCATGCAATGTCTTGTCCGCTCCACCATCCCGCAAGCGTGGGCAGATCGTGAGTGGTCGAAAGAGCGGCGTCCTTCCGTTCCCACTGTCCGGAAGGGATAAAC
>DATNFZ010000094.1:0-9391 GCA_035606155.1 Rhizomicrobium sp.
GGTGAGGTTGGGCACGAAATGCCCGTCCATCACGTCCACATGGATCAGATCGGCGCCCGCCGCCTCGATGGCTTCGATTTCGGCGCCCAGCCGGGAAAAATCGGCCGACAGGATCGAAGGCGCAATGCGGACCGTCATGGAAAACCGCCTTTAGGACCGGGACTTAAGTGCCGGATTCTCCTGCGTCCCGCAAGGAGCGACGGCCAGGAAAAGTGGGAGCCCGCGCACGCGGGCGAGCGGTTTTCCGTTCGGCCGCGCGACCAAGGAAAAATCGTTTCAGCCGGGGTCCGGCTGAAACGAACTGGGGTTTCTCATCCGCGTCAGAATGAGGACCAGCGAGGGCAGCCAGACGACCCGCGACTGGTAACGGTCATGGGGATTCGAAAAGGTCGCGCAAACGATGGCGTTGCCGATCAAGGCCAGAAGCACCAGCGCGGGAAACCTAAGCGCCTGCCAGTTGCGCTTTTTGACAAGAGTGTAAAGGAGCACCGCCAATCCCAAGAGCGACAACATCCCCACCGTCACATGGATCATGTTGAGGGTGGTGAAGCGAAACCGTCCATCCCGCTGCTGGCGCGCCGCCAGATAGGCGGGGATTTGCGCGGGCGCATCCTTCTCGAACACCGGTTTCAGGATCCACTCCTGCGATTCGATGCCATCACCGGTCTTGAAGGTGAAGAATTGGCGCGCCGAATCACGTACCGCATCGGCCACCTGCAGGACGGGATAGCGGCGGATGCTGTCGAGCATCATGCGGGTTTCTTCGTCATGCCGGCCACGGAACCCGCCTTGCGCACGAAACAGGCTGTCGGGCGCCCAGAGCCAGGCATCGGCGCGGGTCTTGAGCCGGTTCTTCTCGGCGCAAAGCGTATAGCCGGAGCCTGGACAGGTATCGTCCAACAACCGCTTGACGATCCCATCCTGCATCAGCCGCGCGAACACGAACGAGGACGCCGAGCGGCTCAAGAATATCTGCCGTGTGAGGATATAGTTGCTGGCGAAGATCAGCGCGAGTGCGAGAACGAAGGCACTCAAGGCAGGAAGCAGGCGCAAACCGGAATCACGCCATAGCCATCTCAAGCAGATCGCAACCACCAGTAGCCCAGCCATCAATCCCAAATGGGAGGGATGGCAGGCCACCGCCAAGCCGGTAATTCCCGCGACCAGCATGTTTTGCTTGAAGCCCAGAAACCGGGTGCGAAACAGGAGGAGATAAGCGCCCAATACGACCAGCGCGGTCATGCAATCGGGTTCGACCTGGCCCACATACCAGCCGATCCCCGTGGCGAGCATCAGGATCGCGCCCAGTGCGATTAATCCGCCAAGCGAAAGCCGCTCCAGTTCGGCGCGCGCCGTCAGCGTGATGAAATACGCCGTCATCACGGCCTGCAGGATCACCATCGGCCAGAGACTCACTCTGCCGCCGGCGACATCCAGAAGCAGGGAATAAACCGGCGACCGTTCGGGCAGGAAGGCCCCTTCCAGTCCTTCCACCAGATATCCGCCGGTGTCGTAGAAGACCAGCGGGAAGCCGTTCCACAGCGCGACCGCAAGAAAGAGAAGCGTAAGAATCGCAAGCGCCAGCAGAAGCGGAATTCCTTCCGGCTTCCTGGCCAGCACATTCTTTGCGAAAATCAGTCCCTTCCCCACTTTGAGGCCGATATAGAGGAACTGCGAATCTTGGAATCGGGACACCAGCGAGATTGCCTGAATCAGGGACCGCATGCGACAGCAAAAGCAGGGCCGCGTTGCCCCGGCAAGTGTTGACTAACGGGGCACCGCCCCTAAACTCGCGGCCCAAGTTCGAACAGTATTTCCGGAAGGTTTTTGATGGCGGATCATCCGCAAAAACCGGGCGCGCCCAAACGGGGCCGGCCCATGTCTCCCCATCTCACCATTTATCGCTGGCAAGTGACCATGCTGGCCTCCATCACCCACCGTATCACCGGCGCGGGGCTGGGGCTGGGCGCGCTGGTTCTGGCATGGTGGCTGGTGGCAATTTCCAACGGTCCCGAGGGCTATGAGAATTTCATGAGCTACGCCGAAACGCCGCTGGGTCTTCTGATCCTGTTCGGATTCACCTGGGCGCTCGCTTTTCATTTCCTCAACGGCATCCGCCACCTTGCCTGGGATTTGGGCTATGGCTTCGAGAAGCACACCGCCACCCAGACCGGTTCGCTGGTCTATGTGCTGTCGGTGGTGGTGGCGCTGGGCCTCTTCGCCTTCGCCTGGACCGGACATGGAGGCTATCTCCAATGAGTTCGTTGGAAACCCCTCTGCACAAGGTGCAGGGCCTGGGCGCGTCGCATTCGGGCACCGGCCATTTCTGGCGCGAGCGCGTCACCTCGGTCGCATTGATCCCGCTCTCGCTTTGGTTCGCCTACGCGATATTGGGCCTGATCGGCACCAATGAAGTTGCCATCGTGAGCTTCCTGGCTCATCCCTGGAACGCGATCCTGATGGGTCTGTTCGTGGTGATTTCTTTTTATCATCTCAGCCTGGGGCTGCAGCAGATCCTCGACGATTACGTCCACACGCCCGGCGCGAAATTGTTTCTCAGGCTGACTTTCACCGTCATCTGGATTATCGCCAGCCTGATCAGCGTCTTCGCCCTGGTTCGCATTGCCTCCCTTTAGTCCCGTATTCCGATAGAGACCGCCATGCCCGCTTATGAAATTATCGATCACACATTCGATGTGGTGGTGGTGGGTGCGGGCGGCGCCGGTCTGCGCGCCACCTTGGAATGCGCGATCCAGGGGCTGAAGACCGCCTGCATCACCAAAGTCTTTCCCACCAGAAGCCACACCGTGGCGGCACAGGGCGGCATGGCGGCGGCCCTGGGCAATATGGGCGAGGACGATTGGCGCTGGCACATGTACGACACCGTCAAGGGATCGGACTGGTTGGGCGACCAGGATTCCATCGAATATCTCTGCCGCCACGCGCCGGAAGCGGTCTACGAACTGGAGCATTTCGGCCTGCCCTTCTCGCGCACCGAGGATGGGAAAATCTATCAACGCGCCTTTGGCGGCATGACCAGCAACTACGGCAAGGGCATCGCCCAGCGTACCTGCGCCGCGGCCGACCGCACCGGCCATGCCATGCTGCACACGCTTTACGGCCAATGCGTCAAGCACGAAGTGAATTTTTTCATCGAATATTTCGCCCTCGACCTGATCATGGAAGATGGCGCGGTGGTGGGCGTGATGGCCTGGTGCCTGGACGACGGTTCGATCCACCGCTTCCGCGCCCATCGCGTCATCCTGGCCACCGGCGGTTATGGCCGCGCCTACATGACCTGCACCGGCGCCCATACCCAGACCGGCGACGGCAACGCCATGGTCCTGCGTGCCGGCCTTCCCTTGCAGGACATGGAATTCGTCCAATTCCATCCCACCGGAATTTTCGGTGCCGGCGTCCTGATCACCGAAGGTGTGCGCGGCGAAGGCGGTTATCTTACCAATTCCGAAGGCGAGCGCTTCATGGAGCGCTATGCGCCCTCCGCCAAGGACCTCGCTTCGCGCGACGTGGTATCCCGTGCCATGACCATCGAGATCCGGGAAGGCCGCGGTGTGGGTCCCCACAAAGACCATATCAATCTTCATCTTTCCCATCTCGATCCCAAGATCATCCATGAGCGCCTGCCCGGCATCTCGGAATCGGCTCGCATCTTTGCCGGCGTGGACGTCACCAAGGAGCCCATCCCGGTGCTTCCCACCGTGCATTACAATATGGGCGGCATCCCGTGCGCCTATACCGGCGACGCACTGACGCTGGCCGGCGGCAATCCCGACACCGTCGTGCACGGCTTGATGGCGGTGGGTGAAGCGGCCTGCGTCTCGGTGCATGGCGCCAACCGCCTGGGCTCGAATTCGCTGATCGACCTGGTGGTGTTCGGCAAGGCAGCGGGCCTGCAGGCGGCCAAGGAGTTGCGCGAGGGCCTGCCGCATCAGGATCTGCCCAAGGATGCCGGCGAGACCGCCTTGGCGCGGCTGGATCATTTCCGCAACGCCAAGGGCCCTGTTCCCACCGCCAGGCTGCGTCTGGCCATGCAGAAGGCGATGCAGGAAGACGCCGCCGTGTTCCGCACCGGGCAATCCCTGGAACAGGGCAAGAAGCGCATCCACGATATCTATGCCCAGCGCCGCGATATCGGCGTCAGCGACCGCTCCATGATCTGGAACACCGATCTGGTCGAGACATTGGAGTTCGACAATCTAATCCAGCAGGCCGTGGTGACCATCGAAGGCGCCGCCAATAGGTTGGAAAGCCGCGGTGCCCATGCGCGCGAGGATTTCCCCCAGCGCGACGACCAGACCTGGATGAAGCACACGCTGGCTTGGCTGGATCCCGAAACTGGCAGGACCCGGATCGATTACCGCCCGGTGCACACTTACACCCTCACCCAGGATGTCGAGTACATTCCGCCCAAGACCAGGGTTTACTGAGGCGCTGCCGGAACTTTTGTTCCTCTGAATGCGTTATCGCCGGCGGGGTTACGCGCCGGGAGCATCACATGAAATGGCTATTCGTGGCATTCGCCTTGGCTATCGCGGCGCCCGCCCTGGCGCAGACCGCCGCCGGCCCTTCCACCCCCATGACCCCCACGCCGAACGACCGGGCCAAGCAATGGCTCATCCTGATTGACGACAAGAATTACGCCGATGCCTACAGGCAGATGGGCGCCGGCGCGCGGGCCAAAGCGAGCGAACGGGATTTCACCGCAAAAGTGGGCGGCACACGTGCGCCGCTGGGCGCGATGTCGTCGCGCACGCTCAAGGATGTGAAGCTCACCAAGACGCTGCCCGGCATGCGTGACGGCCAATACGCCACGGTGCGTTATGACACCGCTTTTGCCCATAAGGCCGCAGCGGTCGAATCGGTAAACCTGGAATCGGAAAATGGCGCCTGGTCGGTCATCGGCTATTTCATCAATTGAGACGCAAAACCTTGTCATTGCTTGCATCACTCCGCCCCATTATCGCCTTGATCCATTCAGATCGTGTTCAACCGGTTTTTCTCATCCTGACGATGTTTTTGGAGCAACAAAATTCGGAGGCATGAATGATCATCAAGCATATCCTGACCGCCGCAGCTTTTCTGGCCATGAGCAGTGTCGCCATGGCGCAGCCAATGCCGCCACCCGGCAATGACCCTTATGGCTATTACAGCCAATCCGATCATGAAGGTTATTATGATCGCCAGGGCCGCTATCGCCACATCAGGCATCGCGATGACAATTTTGGTCCGCCGCCGCCGCCACCGCCGCCTGCGGCCTATTATCAGCAAGGCCGTTACGAACAGGATTGCCACCGCGGCAACGCCGCGGCCGGCACCATCTTCGGCGCCCTGGCCGGCGGCCTGATCGGCGGCGCGGCAAGCCACGGCAATGGCGGCGCCGTGGTCGGTGGCGCGGTCCTGGGCGGATTATTGGGCAACGCCGTGTCGCAGGACATCGACTGCGACGACCAGCCTGAAGCCTTCCGTGTTTATGCCACCGGCCTCAATGGCGATGTGGGCCGGCGCTACGAATGGCGTCACAACCGGTCCTACGGCTATTTCACGCCCGTGCGGGAATATCGCCGGGGCGGGGTGATGTGCCGCGATTTCACCGAGACGTCCTACCGGCCCGACGGCCGCAGCTTCACGCGCACCGGCACGGCCTGCCACCAGACCGACGGCAACTGGCGGTTCGATTAGTTTTTCGAGGCTCCCATCTGTCTCTTTCGCGCAAGCGCTCAGAGACATCTTCCCCCGCCAGCCGCTTCGCGAGGTCGGCCGGCAAAAGCTCCACCGGAGCTTTTGCTGGTCGGCCTCCAGGGAAGAAAGCCTCGGCCAAGACGCACTTTCTTTTCATCCGCGCAAACGCGGTCGTTGTTGCAGAAGCTTGTCGCAATACCGCGCATTTCTCACCGGCTCGCCTGAAAAAAGAATACGCTGTGAATGAGCGCAGTGATTCGCTTGGGGGCCGGTCGGAGTGCAGCATCGCACCGTGGTTCACTTCTCCCGCAAGGGGCTGGTTTGCTCCCTTTCCGGCGCACGCGCTTTTTCTCAATCATCATACGGAGCAGACATGGCAAAGCGCTCGCAGCGTTCCAAGTATCGTGAGAATTATTCCGCCGAGCAGAATGTGCACACGCTTTTTCCGGGACGCCCTTGGAGTCCGCACGACCGGGACCAGGAAAACCGCGACCGCCGCTATGTGAAGAATGTCCGGGCCATGAGCCCGGCCCAGCAGCAATTGATGGATGCGATCGATGCCCAGAGCGTAGTCCTGGCGCTGGGGCCGGCCGGCACCGGCAAGACCTATCTTGCCATCGCCAAGGCGGTCGAGGCGCTGGAAGCCGGCAAGGTCCAACGCATCGTGCTGTCGCGCCCTGCGGTCGAAGCCGGCGAATCCCTGGGCTTTCTGCCGGGCGATCTCAACGAGAAGCTCGCGCCTTATCTTCGTCCGCTATATGACGCGCTCACCGAAAGATTGGGCACCAAGCGCCTGAAATCCTTTCTGGCCGAGGGCACGATCGAGATCGCGCCGGTGGCCTATATGCGCGGCCGCACCTTGAGCGAATGTTTTGTGGTGATCGACGAGGCGCAGAACTGCACCTATGGCCAGATCAAGATGCTGCTCACGCGGCTGGGCTGGCGCTCGACCATGGTCTTGACCGGCGATCCCGACCAGACCGATCTTCTGCCGGGCCTGTCCGGCTTGAGCGAGATCGCCCGCAGGCTGGAGACGCTGGCCGAGATTCCGGTGGTGCGGCTCGGCGATGGCGATATCGTGCGCCACCCGCTGGTCGCATCGATGCTAACGGTGCTTTAGTTACCCTCTCCGCCCGTAGCACGCTCTCGAGCGTGCGTAGGGCGGAGGGGGCTACTTAATCACGCCATATACGGTCAGGATGCCCATCCCCAGGACGAAGGCCCAATAGCTGGCCAGCGCCACCGCAATCACATAGGCGGCGTTGGAGCACCCCTCCTTGCGGTAAGAACGGGTGGCGTTGCCCAGAAGCACGGTGGGGCCGGCGAACGCCATCACCGCGTAATGCAGGACCGTGCCGGCTTTGCTCTCAGGCTTCTTGGCCGCCAGCCGATACAGGCTGGCGATGATGCCGGACAAAGTGATGCCGCCGCTTACCGCGAACAGGAACACCATCAGATCGCGCGAGAAATGCTCACCCAGAAATCCACTCATGTCCCAACCTCATGTCCCATTTGGGTGCGCCTGATGTTTCTCCGACACGCCTTGCAAGAATTGGGCGGGGCCGGCGCCTGTTCCATGCAGCCGAAGAGCTGCGATGGTAAATTGGCAACGCGGTGACCGACGGGGCGGGCGTGGCGGATCAAGACGAAATTCACCAGCATTCGGGCTGGCTTATCCCGTTTGCCGTGGCGGTTGTGGTGGCAATCCTCTGCACGGCCCTGTTTCTTTACTATATGCGGCCCTTCGCACTTCGCCCTGGCGTCGCCCCGTTCAGGGACAATCGCGACAGCAGCGTCGCAATTCCGGTCAATATCGGCGGCTTGGCATTAAGCATCCCGCGGCGCTACATCGAGCCGGGCGTTGGTGGCAAGAACATGGCGGCACTGGTGGCCGCCTTGCCCGAGATGCGGGGCTTTTCCCAAAAGGACGCGCCGCTGTTCGCGGACAATGCTCCGGATTCGCCTGTTCTTCATCTGCTCATTCGCGCCGAACCGGCTGGTTTGGCAGGCAAGGAACGATTGCAGCGCCTTTACATGCCTTACATCGCCAACCCGGCGGGTGAGAAAGGCCCCTTCAACCTGACCCATTATGTTTTCCGCGCCGGGTCCGGTTATGCCCGCGACGATCTTTATGCCGCCGGCGGCGGCGATCTTCTTTTCCTCTGCGAGCAGCCGGCCCAGGATTTGCCCAGTCCCAATTGCCTGGCCATCGACCGGCCCATCGCCCAAGGCGTGAGCCTTTCCTACCGGTTCAAACGGGCACAACTGGCCGGTTGGCGCGCCATCGACAATGGGGCAACCCGCCTGATCGCAAGATTCCGGAAATAAGAAATCACCCCGCGCGGCTGGTGGGCGGCTCGGGCAGATCCTGTTCCAGGATCGCCATGTTGAAGGCATAGGAGACTTCGCCGTCTTCCTCGTCCTTGAACAACACGCCAATGAATTCGCCATTGACGTGCACTTCGACGGAGTCCTGCTGCTTGGGACGCTCAACAATGGTGATGGTGTCGAGGCGGAACAGGTTGCGCAGGTATTTTTCCAGACGCCAAAGCTCGCCGCGGGTCATGCTGTCCTCTTCATGCTATGTCCCAATTCCGAAATTCGCATGATCGCTATATGGGTCTCCAGGCGAATTTCGGAATCGAAGGACACTAGCCAACTACTCAATCCAGTGTCGTTAGGTTTCGAAGTTCGCACTTGGGCCCTTTATCAGTAACAGGGCGAACTTCGAAACCACGACACTGACCCCACGTGGCATGACCGGACGGCCCCGGTCAAGCATGGGCCAAAGCGTGCGTCAGCCCTTCGAATCCTGGTCGTCTATCAAATGGTCCATTTCCTGGGACGGGCGTTCCGGACCCGTGCAATGCACCAGCTTGGCGGGAATGCCTACGGCGGTGCAGCCGGGTGGAACCGATTTCAGCACCACCGAACCCGCGCCCACGCGGCTATATTCGCCGATCTCGATATTGCCCAGAATCTTTGCGCCCATGGACAGCAATACGCCGCGGCGGATCTTGGGATGACGGTCGCCGGCTTCCTTGCCGGTGCCACCCAGAGTGACGTCATGGAGCATGGAGACATCGTCTTCCACCACCGCAGTCTCGCCGATCACGAGGCCCGTGGCGTGATCGATCATGATGCCACGTCCCAGCCTGGCGGCGGGATGGATGTCCACCGCGAAAAGCTCCGAGATGCGGCTCTGGAAGAACAGCGCCAGCGCCTCGCGGTTCTGCCGCCACAACCAATGGCCGATGCGATAGCTCTCCAGCGCATGGAAGCCCTTATAATAGAGAAAGGCTTCGACGAAGGAATGACAGGCGGGATCGCGATCCAGCACCGCCGAAAGGTCGGCGCGGATCGCCTCGCCGATGGCCGGGTCGTGGTTCAGCGCCTCCTCGAACGTCTCGCGCGCGAGCAGCGGGTCGAGATCCTCACCGCCCAGCTTCCTGGCCAGATGGTAGGAGAGCGCATTCTCCAGCCGGTCATGCTTCAGGATGGTGGCATGAACGAAGCCGGCCAGCGCCGGTTCGTCATCCGCCATCGCCTGGGCTTCGTCGCGGAGCTGCGCCCAGACCGGATCGCAACTCGCCAATTTCTCATGAGGGATCGCCATGGGCCTTTTTACCACAGGGAATAAGCCGTTTTCAAAACACCCGCGGTTTCTTTAGTTTCCCGCCATAGTGACTTT
>DATNFZ010000095.1:0-35532 GCA_035606155.1 Rhizomicrobium sp.
ATGGGCAAGGTGATGGCGGCGATGAAGGAACGCTATGCCGGCCAAATGGATTTCGGCCGCGCTTCCGCCCTGGTGAAAGAAAAGCTGTCCGCCCCGAAATAATTGTGCACAGGCCCTGGGCATGCACCCTATTGGGCCTGACTTTCCCCTAAGCTTGGCCCGCATGCGCTATGGCGATGGATTGCTGGAGGAAATCCGCCGGCGGACCGATCTGGTCCAGCTGGTGGGCCGCCGTGTCAAGCTGATCCGCAAGGGCCGGGTGATGTGGGGCTGCTGCCCCTTCCATGCCGAGAAATCGCCCAGCTTCAAGGTCGAGAATGAGCGCCATGCCTATAAATGTTTCGGCTGCGGCGCGGGCGGCGACGCCTTCAAATGGCTGGTCGAGACCGAAGGCCTCACCTTCCGCGAGGCGGTGGAGAAACTCGCAGCCGAAGCGGGGGTGGAACTGCCCAAATGGTCGCCCGACGACGAAGCGCGCGAGCAGAAGCGCAAATCGCTTTACGAGATCGTGGAACTGGCGGCGCAATTCTATGAAGCCCAACTCTTCGCGCCCGAAGGCGCTAAAGCCCGCGACTATCTGAAACGCCGCGGGCTGGACGGACAGGCGGCCAAACAATTCCGCCTGGGCTACGCGCCCAATTCCGGTCAGGCGCTGATCGAGTTCCTCAAAGAGAAAAACGTCACCCAGGACGACATGCTGGCGGCGGGGCTGGCGCGCAGCAGCGATAATCAGCCGCTCCGGGATTTCTTCTTCAACCGGGTGATGTTCGCCATCACCGACGGCAGAGGGCGCGTGATCGCCTTTGGCGGCCGCGCGCTGGAAGACGACGCCAAGCCCAAATACATCAACAGCGGCGAGAATCCGCTCTTTTCCAAGGGCACTCATCTCTACAATTTCGCCACCGCCCGCGCCGCCGCGATCAAGGCTGGCACCGTCATCGTCGCCGAAGGCTATATGGACGTGATCGCGCTGGTCAGGGCCGGTTTCGCCCATGCGGTGGCGCCCTTGGGCACTGCGCTCACCGAAGATCAGTTGCATTTGCTTTGGCGCACCACGCCGGAACCGGTTTTCTCTTTTGACGGCGATGCCGCCGGTGCCAAGGCGGCGGAACGCGCGGCACGATTGGCCTTGCCGCATCTGAAAGCGGGCTATTCCTTGCGCTTTGTCTTTCTGCCGGCGGGGGAGGACCCGGATTCGCTGATCGGCAAAACCGGTCCTCACGCGATGGCCGCGCTCTTGGATCAGGCGATGGCTTTGTCGGACATGCTGTGGCGCACCCTGACCGAGGGAAAGGATTTCTCCACGCCCGAGCGCCGCGCGGGGCTTGAGCGGGATCTGTCCCATCTCACCGCCGAGATCACCGATGCCAAGGTGGCCGATTATTACCGGCGGGATTTCGAGCAGCGCGTGTTCGAGAAATTCAAGCGCCGCCCCGCGCCCCAGCGCCGTCCCGACCAAGGCCGTTCTTTCCGCAACCCCGCCTTCAAGGGCCAGTATGGTCAGGGTCAGGCCATTCTGCGGCCCCAGCCGGGGACGGCGGAAGCCGTCTCGCCGGCGGTAAAGACCAGCCTGCTGGCCCGGGCCGGACAGGCGGGCAAGGCTCGCGACGCTGCCCTTGCCCGCAAGGAGACGGAATTGGCCCTGTTGCTTCTGGAACTGCCGGGCTTGGCGCTGCGCCATGGCGAGTTGGTGGCGGAACTCGCCTTCCATGACCGCTCGCTTGACAGGCTGCGTCACGAACTTTTAAACCTCGCCGCCTCCGGCTCCAGCCTTGAAAAAGCGCCGGTTTTGACCCATCTCGAGCGTCTGGGAATGGCCGAATTGCTGGCGAAGCTGGGCGTCAGTGCCAATCCCCGACCGCCGGAATCCGTGCCGGAGGACGAAACTGAAGCCCGTTTCTTGCGCGCCAGCGCCGATTTTCGTGGCCTCGCGGAATGGGAGCCAGAGCGGGAACGAGCGCTCAAGCGCTTCGCCCAAGAAGGCAGCGAGGAAGCCTGGCGCGAGGCCAGCCGCTTTCTTCGCACGTCTCACGAATAGCGTGTCCTCACGTAGCGGAGCGGTAGGACATTCAAAAGGGTGGCGGCGTTACCAATTCTTGCCCCATTATCGGGGCACTCAGGGATCAAAGCGTGGCGAGTAAACCTGTCTTGAAGAAATCGGCCAAAGGGTCGGGAAAGCCGGCCAGGAAGCCTGCCGCCAAGCCAGCCGCCGCCAAAACCGCGGCGGTGAAGAAGTCGGCCAAGCCTCCCGCCAAAGCGCACAAACCCGTCAAGCCCATCAAGCTCAAATCGGCGGCCAAGCCGGCCAAGCCTGAACCCAAGGGCAAAGCCGGCAAGCCCGCCAAGCCCGAGCCGGAATTGAAGGGCAAGAAAGGGGCCAAGCTCGACCTCAAAGCCGCCAAGGCTGCTATTCCGCCTCAGGCCCTCAAGCCGCAGGCCAAGATCGCGCCCAAGAAGCCGGGCGAGAGCGAGACACCCGGCGACGCGGATTCTCCGCTGTTGGATATGTCCGATGTGGGCGTGCGCAAAATGATCGCCCGCGCCAAGCAGCGCGGCTATGTCACCTATGACGAATTGAACAAGGTGCTGCCTTCCGACAAGACCTCGTCGGAGCAGATCGAAGACACGATGGCGATGCTCAACGAGATGGGCATCAATGTCATCGAAAGCGAAGAAGCCGAGGAAGGCGCGGACGAGAATCTGCCCGCCGCCATGGAAGGCAGCAAGGCGCTCGCCACCACGCCCAAATCCGGCGAGCAATATGACCGCACCGACGATCCGGTGCGCATGTATCTGCGCGAGATGGGCTCGGTCGAGCTTCTGTCGCGCGAAGGCGAAATCGCCATCGCCAAGCGCATCGAAGCGGGCCGCGAATTGATGATCGGCGCGCTCTGCGAAAGTCCGCTCACTTTTGAAGCGCTTACCGTGTGGCGCGACGAGTTGAACGACGGCAAGGTCCTTCTGCGCGACATCATCGATCTCGAAGCCATGTATGGCGCTGGCCCCGATGGAAGCCCGGCGCCGGTGCCCCCGCCCGTCGGCCCCGACGGCAAGCCGCTCAATGGTGCGGCGGTTCCGCCCCAGCCGGAATTCAAGGCGCCGGAATTCAAGAAGCCCGAACCGCCCAAGCCCGAACCCAAGCCGCAAGCCGCGGGCGAAGATGGCGGCGAAGCCGCCGCTGCTGCGGACGGTGCGGCCGATGGCGACGATTTCGACGACGAGGGCAATCTGCCCTTGTCGGCGATGGAGGCGGCGCTGAAGCCGCAGGTGCTGGAGGCCTTGGACAATATCGCCGGCCTCTACAAGAAACTGGGCAAGCTCCAGGACGCTTCCGTCGAAGCCGCACTTTCCTCCGATGAATTGTCCTCGGGTCAGGAGCGCCGGTTCAAAAAGCTGCGCAGCGAGACCATGGACCTGGTCAAGTCGCTCAAGCTCAACAACAACCGCATCGAAGCCCTGGTCGATCAGATGTACGGCATCAACCGCCGTCTGGTGTCGCTGGAGGGCAAGCTGCTGCGCCTGGCCGAATCCCATGGCGTGGACCGCGCCGAATTCCTCAAGCAATATTTCGGCAACGAACTCGATCCCAATTGGGCGCGCCGGGTGGGCCGTCTTTCCGGCATCGGCTGGCACGATTTCGTCACCGAGGACCGCGACAAGGTCAAAGCGCTGCGTGAAGAGATTCAGGCGCTGGCCCAGGAAACCCGCCAGTCGGTTTCGGAATTCCGCCGGAACGTCCAGACGGTGCAAAAGGGCGAGCGTGAATCCGGCGTCGCCAAGAAGGAAATGATCGAGGCCAATCTCAGGCTGGTCATCTCCATCGCCAAGAAATACACCAATCGCGGCCTGCAATTCCTGGATCTGATTCAGGAAGGCAATATCGGGCTGATGAAGGCGGTCGATAAATTCGAGTATCGCCGCGGTTATAAATTCTCGACTTATGCCACCTGGTGGATCAGGCAGGCGATCACCCGCTCGATCGCCGACCAGGCCCGCACCATCCGCATCCCGGTCCACATGATCGAGACCATCAACAAGCTGGTGCGCACCAGCCGCCAGATGCTGCATGAGATCGGCCGCGAACCCACGCCGGAAGAATTGGCCGAACGCCTGGCGATGCCCCTGGAAAAGGTGCGCAAGGTCCTCAAGATCGCCAAGGAGCCGATCAGCCTTGAAACGCCCATCGGCGACGAAGAGGATTCCCATCTGGGCGATTTCATCCAGGACCCCAATGTGGTCCTGCCCATCGATGCCGCCATCCAGGCCAATCTGCGCGAGACCACCACCCGCGTGCTGGCCACGCTCACGCCCCGCGAAGAACGTGTGCTGCGTATGCGCTTCGGCATCGGCATGAACACCGATCACACGCTGGAAGAGGTGGGACAGCAATTCAGCGTCACCCGCGAACGCATCCGCCAGATCGAAGCCAAGGCGTTGCGCAAGCTCAAGCATCCGTCCCGCTCCAGAAAACTCCGGAGCTTCCTCGACAATTAGCGCGGCCTATGGGTTGCGCGCCTTTGACGACCACGAGAGACATGATCCACAAAGACCAGAAATTCAGCGACCGGATGAACACGGCGGCCAAGGCGCGCGCCGAAATGCTTGCCAAAGCCAAAGCCCGCGCCGAGGCGGCCAAGGCTACCGCCGACGACCGCGCCAAGGAACGCGCGGCCATTGCCGCGGCGCGCGACGAGCGCCAGGCCAAGCGGACCGAGGAAAAAAGACAGGCCATGCTCGAAGCCGAGAAGCGCCGCCAGGCCGCCGAGGAGGCCCGCCGCAAGGCCGAGGAAGAAGCCAGCCATGCCGCCGAACGCCAGAAGCGCGAGGAGTTGGACCGCATGGCCCAACTTCTGGCCGAGCAGAAGGCGGCCCGTGACGCACGCTACGCCGCGCGCAAGGAGCGGCAGAAAAAAAGCCGACGCTAGGGCCGCAAAATCGCGCGCCTGTTTTATTTTGGCCGCATCCGCAAAAGTTCCTATTCCAATTTTTAGCGCGCCTTTTTAGACTCGCGGGCCGCGAGGTTGGAGCATTGGCTCCTTCGCATGTTCGGCCCGCGCGGGATTTCTCGGTTCCGCCCCGAACCTCAGATTTCATCAATGGTCGAAAAGGGACACGCATGTCTGCTGTTGGCGAGTACAAGAATGTCTTCAAATATCCCGCCGAGGATGAGTGCCTGGTGCGGCGGCTGGGCTCGGCGGTGATCGCCTCCTGGGGTACCTTGCCTGAGCCGGTGCGCGACAGGATTCTGGCAGAGGCGCGCGCGGCCTGGGACCGCGAATATCACGTGCCTCGTCTCAATGACCGGTTGGAAGCCCTGGTGCGCCGGCGCACCGCCTGACTCGTCCCCCTCCGCAACTTTGCCGTGGTGCGTGGGCCTAAACGCCTGCGCTGCCCACCGCGTTGCTACGAGGTATCGCCGCGCGGAAATGAATCGTGCTCGCGCAAAAGGCGCGCGAGCACGATCTGCTTCAGGCGGCGCCGAACGCCGCCAAGAGCACCATCACCAGCCCCACGATCGAGACCGCCCAGACGATGGTGCGCACCACCTGGATGCCCAGCGCATAGACCGGCACATAGACCAGCCGGGCCCAGAAATAGAGCTGGGCGCCCAGCAACGAAGTGTGGTCGGCTCTGTTCAACACCGCCACCAGCAGCACCGCCACCGCGAAGAAGCCGAACGTCTCGCGGAAATTGTTGAAGGCGCGCACCAGACGGCCCCCTATCGTGCCGACCTGCGCGGCCGGCGGCACGTCACGCGAACTGAGATTATAAGGCAGGCCCACATCGCGGTTCACCGCCATGCTGGCGATCACCAATTGCACCAGGCCAAGCACCACGCTCCACAGCAGCATGGTGGTTTCACTCGTCATGCTCATGAAATTGCCCTCCCTTGAAATGATTCGATCATATCACGGCAGGAACTTTTTCAGGCGTAGTTGAAGCTGATGCTGATTCGCGGGCCCCTGGCGCGATTGGGTTCGACGCCATGGCGCAGCCAGCTTTCCCACAAAAGCAGCATGCCCGGCTTTGGCGTGATGATGACAAAGGGGCGATTGACCGGTTTCGCTTTTGGCTTTTTGGGGGGCGCCGCCATCAGCATGGCCATCCTGGGGTCTTCGAACCGAATCGCCCCCGCCTCCTCCGGCACCGCCACATAATAAGTGCCGCTCACCACCGCATGAGGATGGATATGGGCGGTATGGACCGCGCCTTTGTCCATCACATTGATCCAGAGACTGTCGAGCGCGAGCTTCCTGCCGCCCAGATCGAACTCTGCGTCCCGCGCGAAACGGGCGACGTGGCGCGCGATATCTTGCTCCAGTTCGGCCATCACACTGGCTCGCCGCGTAAGATCGTTGAGCGAGGCATAGGAGGTATAGCCGTCATAGCCATGCTCTTTGGCCCAGCGCCGGCCAGCCCGGTCTTCCGCGGCAAAGCCCAGGCAGGTCTGTTCCAATGCGCGATTGCGCACCAGGGAAAGCTGTGTCTGGTACAGCCGCGTGGCGAAGAGGGTATGGAACTTGTGCGATCTGCTCATCCCGCCCCGAAGTTTAGTGGTTATTTGATCTATAGGATGCCAGAATGGGGTCCTCAAAGGGCTTCCATGCGCTTCGTTTTCGCTTTTGGCGCCATCGTTGCGCTGGCGCTGGGTTTGTCCGGCTGCGCGGTTGTGAGTGCGGGCGCGGCTGTTGTGGGCGCCGGGGCCAGTGTGGTGGGGACCGCGGCCGATATCGCGGGCGACGTGATCACCGCGCCGTTCGGCGGCAGCGACGATTCCGACAAGAAGAAAGACTAGAAATTATCTTTCCGGCGCCGCACTTCCGCGAATAGTTCGATGTCGCTGACGCTTTCCATGTCCAGCCTTTGGCGTATCTCTGCTGATCCCGGGCGCAGGAACGGATTGGTCAGTTTCTCCAGTCCCATGGTGGAGGGGATGGTTGGGCGCTTCGCCGCGCGTGTGGCTTTCACTTCAGTCATCCGCGCAGCGAGCGCCGCATTGCCCGGCTCGACGGTCAACGCAAAGCGGCCATTGTTTTCGGTATATTCATGGCCGCAATAAATGCGGGTGGCATCGGGCAGGGTCATCAATTTCGACAGACTGGCCCACATCATGGGCGGATCGCCTTCGAACAGGCGTCCGCAGCCCATCGCGAACAGCGTGTCGCCGGTAAAGGCATCGTCCCCGATCACGAAGGTGATGGCGCCCTTGGTGTGGCCCGGCACTTCCAGGATTCGCACCGGACGGCCGGCAAAATTCCAGCCTGACTGTTCATCCACGCCGATATCGATGCCGGGAATGCGCGCTTTGTCCTTGCCCGGTCCCACCACCTTGGCGCCATAGAATTCCTTCAGCGCCAGATTGCCGCCCACATGGTCGCTGTGATGATGGGTGTTGAGGATGAAGCCTGGCCGCCAGCCCAGCCTTTCCAGCGCTGCCTTGACCGGCCCGGCTTCCGAGGGGTCCAGCACCGCGCAATGCTCGCCCTCCTTCATCAGATAGGCGTAATTGTCGCTGAGGCAGGGGACGATTTCGATTTGCACGGGATAGTTCCAATTTGGGTCGACCCAAGCCTAACACTGCGCGGGCCGCACATTGAACCGTCCCCAACTTGGCGCTACCGATTGCTGCATGGATGGGCGCGGGTTAAGCGAATTCTATGACACTGCCATGGGGCAACGGACGCGGCGGCTGATCCTGCGCCGGTTGCGGGACATCTGGCCCAATCTCAAAGGCCGTCGGGTCCTGGGCTATGGCTTTGCGCGGCCCTATCTGCGCGCCTTTTTGCCCGACGCGGAGCGCTGCATCGCCGCCGTGCCGGCCTCGCTGGGCGCGACGATCGCCTGGCCCAAGGAGAAATGCCTCACCACCCTGATCGAGGAAGACGCGCTGCCATTTCCCGACGCCTTCTTCGATTCCGCGCTGGTGGTGCATGGGCTGGAGGAAGCGGAAGGCCTCAGGCCGCTGCTGCGGCAATTGTGGCGGGTGCTGGCGCCCGAAGGCCGGGTGCTGATCGTGGCGCCGAATCGCGCCAGCCTGTGGGCGCAACTGGAGCGCTCGCCCTTTGCCCGCGGACGCCCCTTTTCGCGCAACGAACTCGATCAATTGCTGCGCGGCGCCATGTTCGTGCCGGAACAGTGGAGCCAGGCGCTTTATGCGCCGCCCATCGCTAGCCGGGCGCTGACCGGCAGCGGCTTTGGCTGGGAGCGGTTTGGCGGTCGGTTTTTCCAGGCGCTGGGCGGTGTCCATATCGCCGAAGCCTCGAAGTCGCTTTACGCCCCGGCCACGCCCGCGCCGGCCCGCGCCCGCACCCGCGCCCAATTGAAGACTGCCGGCACGGAATAGCTAGAAGCTTGGTCGTGACCTTCCTCCCCTTCGGCGCGCAGCGCCTGGAAGGGGACGTGCCCGTAGCAGCGCTTGCGATGCGAAGGGCGGAGGGGATCAAAATTAATTCTTGCGCAGCAGAAAGATCGCACCCTGGGCGAACAGATTGGGGCTCAAGGCATCGGGCCGCATCTCGCCCGCCACGCCGCCCTGATTCAAGGCGAGCGCCCGGTCGATCACCGCGCCCTGGGCGTGCGCCAGATCGACGAAATCGGCCAGAGTGCAGAGATGGATGTTGGGGGTGTCGTACCAATGGTAATCCAGCGCCTTGGTACGCGGCATGCGTCCTTGCCACAGAAGCGACAGCCGCACCCGCCAATGGCCGAAATTGGGCAATGAAATCGCGGTCTGCCGCCCGATGCGCAGAAGCTGCGCCAGGACCTGGGCCGGCTTCTCGGTGGCCTGGATGGTCTGGCTGAGAATGACGAAATCGAACACCTGGCTGGGATATTCCGCCAGATCGGCGTCGGCGTCGCCTTGCACCACCGCCAGGCCCCGCGCCACGCAGGCATTCACATTCTGCTGCGAAAGCTCGACCCCGCGCCCGTCCACATTCTTGGTGCGCACCAGATGTTCGAGCAGCGCGCCGTCGCCGCAGCCCACATCCAGCACGCGCGCCCCTTCGGGAATCATTTCCGCGATCGCCGCCAGGTCGGCGCGCAGATGGGCCCCTGCAGCAAGATGCGTCGCGTCGTTCATGCCACGCCTTCCGCAAGCGCGACGGCGTTGAGGAAGCCCTTGACCGTGTCGAACATCTCCGGCTCGTCCAGCAGGAAGGAATCGTGGCCCTTGTCGGTCTTGATCCCGACGAAGCTCACCTTGGCCGCAACCGCATTGAGCGCGTGCGCGATGCGCTTGTTTTCCGCAGGAGGAAAAAGCCAGTCCGACGTGAATGAGATGATGCAGAAGCGCGCGGGCGAATCGCGAAAGGCATCGGCGAGCTGGCCGGCATAATCTTCCGCCAGGTCGAAATAATCCATCGCCCTTGTGATGTAGAGATAGGAATTGGCGTCGAAGCGATCGACAAAGCTCATGCCCTGATGGTGCAGATAGGATTCGATCTGGAAATCGGGCGCGAACTGGAACGATAGCGCGTCGCGATTCTGCAGATTGCGGCCGAATTTCCGTTGCAGCGCGGCTTCCGAGAGATAAGTGATGTGCGCGGCCATGCGCGCCACCGCCAGCCCCTTCGAGGGGCGGGTATTGTGCAGCTGATATTCCCCGCCCTTCCAGTCCGGATCGGCCATGATCGCCTGGCGGCCCACTTCGTGGAACGCGATGTTCTGGGCGGAATGGCGGGCGGCGCAGGCGATCGGCACCGCCGCGCGCACGCGCTCGGGATATGACGCCGCCCATTGCAGCACTTGCATGCCGCCCATCGAGCCGCCGGTCACCGCCAACAATTTTTCGATGCCCAAGGCGTCCAGCAGCATCGCCTGGGCGCGCACCATGTCGCGCACCGTGACCAGGGGGAAATTCAATCCGAACGCCTTGCCCGTGGCGGGATCGGTGGAGGCGGGACCCGTCGTGCCCATGCACCCGCCGATGACATTGGCGCAGATCACAAAGAAGCGATTGGTGTCGATGGGCCGGGCCGGCCCCACCATCATGTTCCACCAGCCCGGCTTGCCGGTGACCGGATGCTCCGAGGCCACGAACTGATCTCCGGTAAGGGCATGGCAGATCAGCACCGCGTTGCTTTTGGCCTGGTTAAGTGTGCCATAGGTCATGTAAGCGATGGAGAAGGGCGAAAGCGTGCGGCCGCAATCCAGCTTGAGCGGCTTGTCGGCGCCAAAGTTGATCGCCTTGCCGGCATCGGCCTTGGGCGCGCTCAGCGGCCTTAAGAAATGCGGGTCTGCCGTTTCGGTCATGCGTTGCTCTCGAAGGGGCGTTGCTAAGGTGGCTCAGCTCCCCTGTCAAATTTGCCGGCCGTGCGGCTTTGCTTTTAGAGGGCCCTCCCACTATCAATAGCGCCCTTTTTTGGTCTCCTATTTGATGTCCTATCGCTTCGCACCTTGAGGACTCTATTGAATGACGCCGTCGCCCAAGCCCGGCATTCTGGACATCACACCCTATGTGGGCGGCCGCGCCGCCGTGGCCGGTATCAAAGACCCGATCAAACTCTCCTCCAACGAGACGCCGCTTGGTCCGAGTACCAAGACGGTGGAGGCCTTGGCCAAGGCGTCGCACGATCTGCACCTCTATCCCGACGGCAGCGCCAGAATCCTGCGCGAGGCGATCGCGGAGGTGCATGGACTGGACCCCGCCCGCATCATGGCGTCGGGTGATGGCTCCGATTCCATCCTCACCATGCTAGCGAACGCCTATTTGAGACCCGGTGACGAAGTGTTGTTCAGTGAGCACGACTTCATCATCTACAAGATCGCCACCCTGGCCAACAGCGCCACGCCGGTCGAGATCCCGGATCCCAATCTGCGCTTCGACGTGGATGCGGCACTCAGCCGCGTGAGCGACAAGACGCGCATCCTGTTCATCGCCAATCCCAACAACCCGACCGGCTCCTACATCAGCCATGACGAGATGCGCCGCCTGCATGCAGGGCTGCCGCAGCACGCGCTCTTGGTGATCGACGCGGCGTACAGCGAGTATGTCCGCAGGAACGATTACGAAGCCGGGATCGAGATGGTCTCGAATTTTCCCAATGTGGTGATGACCAGGACCTTCTCGAAAATCTATGGCCTGGCGGGCATGCGGATCGGCTGGACGTATGCGCCGGCTGCGGTGTGCGACGTGCTCAACCGCATCCGCGGTCCTTTCAACGTCTCGATGATGCAGCAGCATACCGCGGCGGCGGCGGTGCGCGACCGCGCCCATGTCGAGCGCTCGGTGGCGCATAATGAGCAGTGGAAGACCTATCTCACCGAGGAAATCCGCAAGCTGGGCCTTGTCGTGAATGAGAGCGTGGCCAATTTCATCCTGATCCGGTTTCCCAAGGGCAAGAAGAACGCCCGGGAAGCCGATGCCTTCTTGAGCGCCAAGGGTTTGATCCTGCGCGCGGTGGCCAATTATGGCCTGCCCGATGCGTTACGCCTGACGGTGGGAACCGCCGATGCCAATCAGCGCGTGGTCGAAGCGCTGCGCGAGTTCATGGAGCGCGTCTGATGTTCAGGCATGTGAGCTTGATCGGCTTGGGCTTGATCGGCTCGTCCCTGGCGCATGCCGTCAAGCGTCACAATCTGGCCGAACGCATTACCGGCTATGACGCAAGCGAAAGCGTGCGCAAGCGCGCGGTCGAGCTGGAACTTGCCGCCGTCGCCGCCACGCCTGCCGATGCCGTGAAGGACGCAGACCTGGTGATCCTGTGTTCGCCGGTCGGCAGCTACAGGCACGTCGCGGCGGCGATTGCGCCCCATCTCGCCGCCGGCGCGATCCTTTCCGATGTGGGCTCGGTCAAAAGCGCAGTGATCCGCGATGTGGCGCCGCTGGTGCCCAAGGGCGTGCATTTCCTTCCCGCCCATCCCATCGCCGGCACCGAGCAATCCGGTCCCGATGCCGGCTTCGCCAGCCTGTTCGAGCAACGCTGGTGCATCATCACCCCTCCAGCCGGCGCCGATGGGGATGCCTTGGCGAAGCTCCAAGAGTTTTGGGAAGCCTGTGGCAGCCAGGTCGAAGTGATGGACGCCACCCATCATGATCTGGTGCTGGCCATGACCAGCCATGTGCCGCATCTGATCGCCTACAATATCGTGGGCACGGCACACGATCTGGAGAAAGTCACCGAAGGCGAAGTGATAAAATTTTCCGCCGGCGGCTTTCGCGACTTCACCCGCATCGCCGCTTCCGATCCCACCATGTGGCGCGATGTGTTCCTCAACAATCGCGAGGCGGTGCTGGAAGTTCTGGGGCGGTTCAATGAGGATTTAAGCCTGCTCCAGCGCGCGGTGCGCGACGGCAACGGCAACGCCCTGTTCGAGCTTTTCACCCGCACCCGCGCCATCCGCCGCTCGATCGTCGATATCGGCCAGGATTCCGCGGCGCCGAATTTCGGGCGTGACAGGAGCGACGGCCAGGAAAAGTGAGAGCATGCGTCAGCATGCGATCGGTTTTCCGTAGGACGCGCGACCAAGAAAAATTGCGACGGCCAGGAAAAGTGAGAGCATGCGTCAGCATGCGATCGGTTTTCCGAGCGGCGCCGAGGCGCCAAATATTCAATGGGGGCGAATCCGCGCCCCGGACGCGCGACCAATAAAAAAGTAATCAATAAAACGCAAACAGCAGGGCGCGCAGTTGCGGCTCAAGCGCCGCATCCATCTTGTCCGTGGTCACCGCGCTGGACTGGATGTGAACCGGACCGTTGACGATTTCGCCTTTCTGGTGCCGCCACGCCATCAGCGCGTCCATCCAGCCGGCCCGGCCCGCCAGCAGCCGGGCAAAGGCAGAGCCCTGGGTGACCTGGCTATAGAATTCCAGCGATTTGATGTGGCCGCCGAACGGCGTCGCCGGCGCCGTAACATCGGTTGCGCTTTCCATCAAGTCCAGCGCGTCGCTTTTGGGGTCGCGGCGCATGTGCAGTTGGACGTGCGCGGCGGTAAAAGCACCTCCATCGTTATCCTTGCCGCTTGCTCCCACCATGTCGAGATCGAAACGCGCCAATCCACTGCTGCCGGCAATGGAGCTGGCGTGAAGGCTGGCGGGAAGAAAGGATAATCGGTGACGCTGATTGTCGGCGTCGCTCCAGGCCAGGGTCTGGGGGCCTGCCGCCTCGTAAATATAGTGGGCGCCACCATAGCTCAGCGCATGAAGCGCGAACTGGTCGCTGTGCCAGACCAGTGCTCCGCGCGGCGCTTCCGCACGTACCTGAAGATTGCTGAACACCACGTCCAGGCGGAAAGGAAAGCCGGAGACGGCCTGGCTGCTCCAGGAAACGGTGACACCCGGGATGGCCTGATGGCCGTTCATGGCCTTGAGCTTGTTATCCAGGGCGCCGGCCACCGACCACCAATGGCCCATCGCCCAGGCCGTCAGGCCCAGGAACAGCGCCAGCGGCGCGTAAAGCCAGAACCGGCTGGAATACTTTAATCTCAAGGAACTAGCCGCACTTTGAATAACCGCAGGAGAGGCAGGAATCGCAGCCTTCCAATTTCACAAAGCTGGCCTCGCCGCAACGGGGGCAGAAATGCGCCGGCACGCCTTCACGCGGCAATTGCACAGCGGCCGGAATGACGGAGGTCGGCCGCACGTCGCGGGAATTGAGGAAGCCGATCTCGATCATGTGGCGCTCGATCACTTCGCCAATCGCGGCCAGGAGCGAGGGCACATACCGCCCGCCCATCCATTGGCCGCCGCGGGGATCGAAGATGGCTTTCAATTCGTCCACCACAAAAGACACGTCGCCGCCGCGCCGAAACACCGCCGAGATCATCCGCGTCAACGCCAACGCCCAGGCATAGGCTTCCATGTTCTTGGAGTTGATGAAGATCTCGAAAGGTCGCCGCCGTCCGTCCTTCTCGACGTCGTTGATGGTGATGTAGAAGGCGTGGTCGCTTTCCAGCCATTTGATCTTGTAGGTGCGGCCCATCAGCGCGTCGGGCCGGTCGAGCGGGCGTGTCATATAAACCACGCCGCCACGCTCCTCGCGCGGCGCGGGCAACGGCAAGGGCAATTCCGGTTCGTCGCTCGCGATCAGGGCTTCGGCGGGAAGGGCTACGGGCTCTGCAATAGAAAGAACGGCACCCGTCACGTCATTGGGCCGGTAGGTGGTGCAGCCCTTGCAACCATCCCTATAGGCTGCGAGATATACGTCCTTGAACGCCTCGAAGGAAATCGAGGCCGGAACATTGATGGTCTTGGATATGGCGCTGTCGATGAAAGGCTGCGCCGCCGCCTGCACCGCTAAGTGATCCTCGGGCTTGAGGGTCTGGGCATTGACGAAATAATCCGGCAAGGCAGCGTCCTTGCCAAAGCGGGTGCGAAATTCGCTGACCGCATGATCCTCGACCGTCTCTTCGCGCTTGGTGCCATCAGGCTGGAGCACCTTGCGGGCATAGGAGAGCGCGAAAACCGGCTCGATGCCGGAGGAAACATTTCCCGCCAATAGCGAAATGGTGCCGGTGGGCGCGATCGAAGTGAGCAGCGCATTGCGGATGCCGTGAGCGGCGATACGCTCGCGGATGTCTTCCGGCAGGGCGGCAACGTGTGGCCGGGCCAGATACTCGCCGGCATCGAACAGGGGAAAAGCGCCTTTTTCCTCTGCCAGCGCCACCGACGCGCGGTAAGCGGCATGGCTCAGGGCCGAGAGCCAGTTCCGGATCAGGGTCACGCTTTCCGGCGCGCCATAGCGGGCGCGGCAGAAGATCAAGGCGTCCGCCAGCCCGGTGACGCCCAGGCCGATGCGGCGCTTGGCTTTGGCTTCCTGCCTCTGGGCGTCAAGGGGAAAGCGCGACACATCGATCGCATTGTCCAGCATGCGCACCGCGGTTGCGGTCAGGGCCGCCAGCGCATCGAGATCGAGATGCGCATCCTCGGCGAAAGGATTCTTCACCAGCCTGGCCAGATTGATCGAACCCAAAAGGCAGGCCCCGTACGGCGGCAGAGGTTGCTCGCCGCACGGATTGGTGGCGGAAATGGTTTCGCAATAAGCGAGATTGTTCTGCTCATTGATGCGGTCGATGAAGATCACGCCCGGCTCGGCATACTCGTAAGTCGAACGCATGATCTGATCCCACAACGCCCGGGCCTTCAGCGTGCGATAGCTCTTGCCGTTAAATTGCAGCGTCCAGTCCGCATCGTTCGCCACTGCCGTCATGAAGGCGTCGGTGACAAGGACCGAGAGATTGAAATTGGAGAGACGCCCGGAGGTGCGCTTGGCTTCGATGAAAGTCTCGATTTCGGGGTGATCGCAAGCGAGCGTCGCCATCATCGCGCCGCGCCGCGAGCCGGCGCTCATGATGGTGCGGCACATCGCGTCCCATACTTCCATGAACGAGACAGGCCCCGAAGCGTCCGCGCCCACGCCTGCCACGGCCGCGCCCCTGGGCCGCAACGTCGAGAAGTCGTAGCCGATGCCGCCGCCTTGCTGGAGCGTGAGCGCGGCTTCGCGAAGCGCGGAAAAAATCCCGTCCATGGAATCGGGGACGGTCCCCATCACGAAACAATTGAACAGCGTGACGGCGCGGCCTGTGCCCGCACCCGCCAAAATGCGTCCGGCCGGCAGGAATTTGTGATCCTCGAGCGCGCGGGCGAACAAAGTCGCTATTTCCATCCGCTTTGCAGGCCGCTCCGCCATGGCCAGGCTGGCCGCCACCCGCGCCCAACTGTCCGCCACTTCGCGGTCCACAGGCGTGCCGTCAGCCGCCTTGAAGCGGTATTTCATGTCCCAGATCTGGTGGGAAATTTTCTGCATGGAACCCTTTTTTGCCGCGGTTCCGGACGAAAAACCGCTCCCACTTTCCTGGAACCGCCCTACCAACCACAAACGCGAAGATGGCGCCACCGCCACGATAATATGGCGCGTGTTCGTGAATTGTTCCAGTGCGGGAATTAACTTTCTAAGAGCTTGTTTGTGGAGGTTTCGATGTTTGTCTCCAGCTCGGCCATGAATTCGCGGCGTCTCAGACCTGCCGGAATGGGGGAAAGAAATTCCAGGGTTATGGTACCGGGATATTTCCAGAAACCCTGCCAGAATCGCCCGGAATCGAGCGCCACGGGCACGCAGGCGACATTCAGGTGATTGTAGAGTCCCGCGACGCCGGGTTTGTAGTCGGGCACAGTCCCCGGCTTTTTGCGCGTGCCTTCCGGAAAAATGAGGATCGGCCGGTTCTGGCGAAGAATTTTTTCCGCAGCATGGACCATGCGCCGCAAAGCATCGGCGCCGGCACCCCGATCAATGGCGATGGCTGCGGTCTTGTTGAGGTACCAGCCATAAAAGGGAATGCGCAACAATTCGCGCTTCAAGACGATGGCGGGGTCGTCCAGCGCCAGATAGAGCGCCAGCGTATCCCACATGCTCATATGCTTGGATGCCACCAGCACGCCGCCCTGGGGCGCTTCACCGACCTGGCGTTCATCCACGCCGGCAAAGATTTTCAAACCCCATAAAGTCATGCGCGCCCAGATGCGCGCCATCCATACCGTGGCTTTGCGGGGCGCGCCCAGAAGCGGCAGGAAGATGATCGCCATCACCAAGGTGACGAGAAGAAACCACGCCATGAACAAAGACGAGCGCAATGCGATCATAGAGCGGTCATGCCTTGGCCATGCGCGTGGTGATCAGGCTGGCCAGATATTTCACATACTCGCGATGCAACAGGAAAATGGTGCGCGGATGCTCCCACCAATCGGCGAGATTGAGGCGATCCTGCTCCACCGGATAAGGCAAAAGCTCGACGCTCGGCATGGCCGCCGAGAATTCTTTCAGTGCGCGCGGCATGTGATAGCGCGCGGTCACCAGGATCAGGCGATGGAAATTGTGGGCACGCGCCCAGTCGGCGGCCTCCTGGGCGTTGCCATGGGTGTCCTCCGCCGCATAGCCCAGATCGGCGCAGCACTGAAAGCGCGGACCGCCATGCAAGAGGTGTTTCAGCGTGTCCTTGGTGGTGGTCTGGTCCACGCCGCTGATCAAAAGCCTTTTGCCCGCACCGCTTTCGAACAAGGCGACGGCGCGGTCGAGGCGCGTTTCGCCGCCGGTGAGTACGACAACGCCGTCGGCGCCTTTGAGGTCGGCGGGGGCCTTGGGAAGGAGCGTGATAAAGCTGACAAAACCCAGCACATAGGCCAGGACGATCAGGATCAATGCCAGAAGGAAGCCACGCATATCGGCTGGTGTCCGATTCCGAAATTCGCATGAACTCTATATCAGGCTCTTGGCGAATTTCGGAATCGAAGGACACCCGCAATCATTGATTCCCAGTGTCGTTCGGTTTCGAAGTTCGCCCGGAGCCACATATCGCCGATAGCGCGAACTTCGAAAACACGACACTGGCTAGTAGATAGCACGAACAACCGAAAGCACCGAGATGCGCGCCGTGGCCCAGGCGATCAAGGCTGCCGCCGCCGGGACTGCGATCAGCCATGCCATTTCCGACCAACCGAGCAAGAGGGGCGGCAGGAACGGCACCGCCTCGACACCCAGATGTTCAAGGCCGCCCACGCTCAAGAACAACAGTGCCGCCAAAAGCGTGCCCAAAAAACCCGCGCCCAGCGCGGAGACGAAATAATGACGCTCCACCGTGCCGGCGATGAAGCCGGCGCGCGCGCCCATCTGGTGCAACAGCGCCACCATCTCGTGATGCGCGGCAAGACCGGCGCGGGTGGCGAACGACACCGCCGCCGCCGTCGCGCCCGCGATCAAAAGCAGCACAATATAGGCGGAATAGCGCACCGTATCGGCAATCGCCGACAGCCGCGCAATCCAGCTTCTGTGATCGTCCAGAACCGCATGGGGTGCGAGCCGCTTCAGTTGCGCGGCAAGGCCTGCGACATCCACATCGGCGCCCGGCACCAGGCTAGCATCGATCAGCCGGGGCAGGGGAATGTCGGCGGTGAGACCGCCTTTGCCCACCCAGGGCGCCACCAGGGAATCCAGTTCGGCTTCGGACAAGGGCGCGGCGTGGGCGATGCCGGGTGTGGCGCGCAGCAGGCGGAGCGCCGCATCGGTCTCACTGTCCAGAATCTGCCGGGCATCGCCTTTTGCGGGCGGCACGACTTGCACCGTGAGCTTTCCGGCAAGGCCGTGCTGCCAACTTTCGGTAGCACGATCGGCGACCAAGGACGCGCCCAGCGCCAGGGCCGCCAGGAATGCCATCACCGCGATCACGAAATCCAGCGGTGCGGCGCCCTTGTCGCGAGGCATGATGGCGCTTGTCTCTCTCATGATGCGGCACTCACGGGTGTGCGCAGCTCCACCAGCCGCCCATCCACCAGGCGCATCTCGCGCGCGCGGGTGGCTTCGATCAGGGCGCGGTCATGGGTGGCGATCAGGACCGTGGTGCCCAGCCGGTTCAATTCCGCGAACAGCCTGATGAGGCGCGCGCCCATTTCCGGATCGACATTGCCGGTGGGTTCGTCGGCGATCAGGAGATCGGGCCTTGCCACCACGGCACGTGCGATGGCGACGCGCTGCTGCTCGCCGCCGGAAAGGGTGGGCGGCCGTGCCTGCATCCGGTCGCCCAGTCCCACCCAAGAGAGGAGTTCTTTCACGTCGTGGGCATAATCATCATCGCGGCGTCCCGCCAGCCTGAGCGGCAACGCCACATTGTCATAGGCGGACAGATGATCGAGCAGGCGGAAATCCTGGAACACCACGCCGATGCGCCTCCGCAGTGGCGGCAGATCGCGGCGGGTAGCGGTGGCGAGGTCCTGGTTGAACAGGGTGATCAGGCCGCGGGATGGGGGTTCGGCCAAATAAATCAGCTTCAACAGCGTGGTCTTGCCCGCGCCGGAAAGCCCGGTCAGGAAGGTGAAGGAGCCGCCCTCCAGCACGAAAGTGACGTCGCGCAGCACCTCCGGGCCTGAGCCGTAGCGCATGCCGACATTCTCGAAGCGAACCATGGTAAAGGACCATAGCGGCGGCCCGCCTTGCGGTCATCCGGCGCGCCCCCTATTTTCGCTCGCGAATCGTCGATAAAGCCGCATGATTCTCACCTGTCCTGCCTGTGGCACGCGTTACCAGGCCGACGAGGCGAAATTTCCGCCCGAAGGCCGCATGGTGCGTTGCGCGAAGTGCAGCCACGCCTGGCACCAGCCGGGACCGGTAGCGGCGCCGGAACCGGATGTTGCCGAAATCACGCCGGCGCCGGACGTCCGGGTTGAAAGACATTCCGAGTCCGAGCCGGTATTCTCGGGTCTGCGCGCTTTTGCTCCCCGGACAACCGAAGCGGTGGACGAGGAAGAACGCGAGCCCGTCGCCTGGGGCGCGATGCTGGGGGTGGCGGCCGGCTGGATCGCGCTGATCGCGGTGGTGCTGGTGATCGGCTATTCGGCCGTCAAATACCGTCAGGAAATCGCGATGATCTGGCCACAATCGGCGGGGGTCTATTCCACCCTGGGACTGAAAGTGAACAATCGCGGCATCGATTTCGCCCACGTCGACTATCACCGCGAGAGCGAGGATGGCCAAGTGGTGCTGGCGGTGACCGGCACCATCGTCAATGACGGCGACCGGGAATTGCCGGTGCCGCAAAGCGTGCGCGTGACCTTGAGCGACGCCGCCAATCACGAGCTCTATCACTGGAATTTCACACCCAATGTGCAGACCTTGAAGCCTGGCCAATCGGCGGCCTTCCTCACCCGGCTCTCGAGCCCGCCGGCGGCCGCCACCTATCTGGAGGTGCGCTTCTCGCCCAATGGTTGAGACGGTACCCATTCTGTTCGCGGCCGAAGAGATCGCCCTGCGGATCGAGGCGATGGCGGGCGAGATCGCCAAAGCCCCGCAACAGCCCGACATCGCCATGCCCGTCCTGGTGGGCGGGTTCATCTTCGCCGCCGATTTGTTGCGGGCTTTGTCAGGAAAAGGGCTGGGGCTCGAGGTGGAAATGCTGTGGCTGCGCTCCTATGGCGACAAGCGCGTGGCCAGCGCGATTTCCATGATCGCGGGACCTTCCGAACAGATCGCCGGCCGTCATGTCCTGATCATCGACGGTGTGCTGGATGCGGGGCGCACCATCGCCAAGGCCCGTTCCCTGATCGAGGCGGCAGGCGCGGCCAGCGTGCGCGTGGCGGTGCTTCTGGACAAACAGCGCAAGGATGCGGTGGCGCGCGCCGATCATGTGGGCTTCGTGATCGACGACCAGTTCGTGATTGGCTACGGCATGGACGATGCGGGGCGTCATCGCGGTCTGCCCTATATCGGCATTGCGCTCTGACGCAGGCATTGGGCTATCCTGTTATCGCGGGCCCAATGCCTGCAGATTCTGCTTTGAATTTTGGGGTTCAGAATTCTTTGAGCAGGCGATCTAGGTAATCCAACTCCTGCTGCGGGCGGAAGCGCTGTCCGGCGCGGCGGCGCAATTCCTCCAGAATGTCGCGCGCCCGCGCCAGGTCATTGGCATCGGGAAGCTTGATCATGTTGCCAGGACCATTCTCACCGCGGCCCAGGGGGTCTTCGCGTCCCATCTGCTGGCTTTGGGCGCCGCTCTGCATCTGCTTGGCCAATTCGTCGGCACCCTTGCGCAATTCCTGGAGCGCGTTGTTCTCGGCGTTGCTGGCATTGGCGAGGTCCTTGGAATTGAGCGCCTTCTGCGCCTGCTCCATCGCCTGACCGGCCTTGCCCAAGGCTTCGCCGCGCTTGCCCAGTTTCTGCATCGCCTGATTGAGCTTTTGGCGCACCTGGTCCTGCTGTTTGGCCAGGCCCTGCGCGCCGCCATCCTTGGGATCGCCATTGCCTTGGCTCTGGCGCAGCGTCTTGTCCATCAGGGCGCGCTGCTGGCCCATCAATTCGCCATATTGCTGGATCGCCTCGTTGAGCTCGGTGCCTTGCTGGTCGCCGGTCTGGCCGTTTCCGGACGAGCCTTTTGCGACCTGCATGTTCTCCAGCATGTTCTGCAGTGCCGCCAGCATCTCAGCCGCCGCTTCGCGATTGCCGCTGGCGGCCAATTGCTGGATCGCCTTCATCATCTGCTGCAGATCGTTGGGGCTGATGGTCTTGGCGTTGGGATCGGTCGCCTGCTGCTGTTGCGGCCCGCCCTTCTGGGCATTCTGCGCCAAGGCCTCCATGTAACGCTGCATGGCCTGATTGTAGCGCTGCATCAGTTGGTCGATCACCGGCTGGGGCGCATGCGCGGCCAAGGCCGCGGTAATCAGAGCCTGCAATTGGCGCAAGGAATTGGCGGCAGCGAGCATGCCCTTCTGCTCGATGGAGATGGCGATCTGCCAGAGAAGATCTTCGACATGATTGACGTCGGTCTGTGAATGGGCGGTGCGCACACCCCAATAGGCAGCGCGGATGCCGGTATAGACATTGGGCTGGTCGGCATAGAATTTCTCTGGCGCGATGGTGAGCGCGTTCAGCATCTCGGCCACCGCACGCCGTCCGGCGCGATCCACGCTGGTGGCAAGAAGCTGGCGTTGCTCGATCAGCGCGCGCGCCAGCGGATCGGTGAAGACCCGCTCCGGCAGGCGGAAGGAGACGGTCTTGCTGATGCCAACCTGGCCCGCGCCATCGCGCGCTTCCAGATGGGCATCCACCATCAGGCCGGCATAAGGATGGCCGGTGAGGTCCGAATAGTTGGTCTCCGCCACGCTCTTGGCGGGCGCCAGCGGCAGATCCACCACCAAAGGCGCGCCCGGCTTGCCATGGGGCCGAATCACCACCTTGGCAGAGGTAACGCCGTAATCGTCGCTGGCCTTGAAGGCGAATTTCACCGCATCGCGCTCGGTCACCGAAGGCGGCGCGGTGAAGGCGATCAGAGGCACATGGTCGGGGATGACTTGCAGCGTCCAGATGCCGATGCGGTGGCCGCTGGCCTGCACCCGCACGCGCCCGTCATGGGTAAGCTTGGCGGTGGCGGCATATTCGCCCGCCCCGCCCACGAAACGGGGCGGATGCATATCGCCGATGGCAAGGCCGGGTGCATGGGCCGCGCCATGGGCGCGCAGATTGAGGATCGAGCCAAACGGCACGGCGATGGCCTGATGGTCGCCTGCCGGCAAATAGACAGGCGCCACGCCGGTATAGGGCGGAGGATCGACCCAGGCATCCAGGCTCACGCCCGCCGCCGCGCCGCTGTCGAACGCGCCAGCCAGCCGCGCCCGCCAATCGCCGCGCGCCACGATCAGGCTGGCGACCAGGATGACCAGCAGTCCTAGATGCAGGCGATGCGGATCGCGGGAATCGAAATCGGGATTGGGCCACGCCACATGAAGCCGGTCCGGCAGAGTGCGCGCCTGATGGCGCGCCCAAAGCGCCATCGCCAAGGGATCGCTGCCGCCGGCCAAGAGGCGATCATCGGCTTCGGAAATGGGACGGTGCGCGAAGAGGCTGTCGCGCTCGAGTTTCCGCGCCGCATCCTGCCGGTCCGGCCAGCGCACGTCGCGCAAGCCATTTTCCAGCGACAGACCGGTCGCGGTGATTGCGGCTGCCAAAAGCAGCGACTGCACGATCCAGGGGATGACCAGAAACAGGCCGAACAGGGCGGCGGCGAAATAGAGGCCGACGATGCCGATGGCGGGCCAGAGTGCTGGCATCACCCGCTCCATCACCAGCACGGAACGGGCCAGCCATGTGGCGCGCTTCACCCGCGCCGCGAAAGGCGGATCAGCCTGCCAGCCAGTCTGGGATGCGGTCCTGGGCAATGAGTTCGTCATGGCTCAATCGAGAACGAACAATGCTCCATTCCTGGCCCCTGACCAAGACCTCTGGCGCCGGCGGCCGGGCGTTGTAGGAGGAGGCCATCACCGCGCCATAGGCTCCCGCCGATTGGATTGCCACCAGATCGCCGGATTTCAGCGGCGGGAGGAACCGGGCAGCGGCAAATAGGTCCGAGGTTTCGCAAACAGGTCCCACCACGTCGTATTTGACACGTTCGGCGCCCGGCTTTGGTTCCTTCACCGATGCGATTTCGTGATGGGAATTGTACAGCGCGGGCCGGATCAGGTCGTTCATCCCCGCGTCCAGGATCAAAAATGTCCGGGCTTCGCCCTGTTTGACGTAAATCACGCTCGCCACCAGCATGCCGGCATTGGCGGCGATCATCCGGCCCGGCTCGAAGACCAACTGGCAACCCAGGCCATCCGTGACGTTCCTCACCACTTCGCCATAGGCGGCTGGATCGGGCGGCGGTTGGTTGTCCTCGATATAGGGAACGCCCAGGCCCCCACCCAGATCGAGCCGGGTAATCTGGTGGCCATCACGGCGCAAGACGCCGACCAATTCGGCAATGCGCCGAAACGCGGCATCGAAAGGTTCAAGCTCGGTGATCTGGCTGCCGATATGGACGTCCACGCCCACGATGGCGATGCCCTTCAGGCTTGCCGCCTTGGCGTAAGCGGCGCGGGCCTGGGAGAAAGGCACACCGAACTTGGTCTCTGAGGTGCCGGTGGTGATCTTGGCGTGGGTGCGCGCATCGATGTCGGGATTGACGCGCAAGGTGACGGGCGCGCGCTTGCTCATCGCCTGGGCGAGTCCGTTCAGCGCTTCCAGTTCCGGCTCGCTTTCCACATTGAATTGGAAAATATCCTCGGCCAGCGCCAGCTTGAGCTCGTCCGCCGTCTTGCCCACGCCGGAAAAGACGATTTTGTTGGCCGGGATGCCGGCGGCGCGCGCCTTGCGCAACTCACCGCCGGAGACGACATCGGCGCCCGCGCCCAGTTTCGCCAAGGTCTTGAGCACGGCCAGATTGCCGTTGGCCTTGACGGAAAAGGCGATCAGCGAATCTTTGGGGACCGCGGCGGCGAAGACCCTGTAATGCCGCTCCAAGGTGGCGCTGGAATAGCAATAGAAGGGCGTGCCCACTTCGCGCGCGAGCCGGGCGAGCGGAACCTCTTCGGCGCAAAGCTCGCCCTGTCTGTAAGAGAAGAAATTCATCGGCCGATCGGATAGGGCGGGCGCGACGGATCGGGCTGGTTCCTGGGCGTGGTGGTGCCGTCGGGCTTGCTCAACTCGCTTTTGACGCCGCAGGACGCGGCCACCAGCGACAACAGGGCGATCAGCAGAAGTTTTTTCATTTCAATTTCTCCCGCAAGAAAACAAGCTGTTCCTTGACGCGCGCGGGCGCGGTGCCACCCAGACTCATGCGCGAATGGACGGACGCTTCAAGGGTCAAGACGGTGAAGACGTCCTGGGTAATGCCGGGCTCGATCTTCTGCATTTCGCCCAGCGGCACCTTGTCCAATCCCACCTGCATCTCTTCGGCCCGTTTGACGATCGCGCCGGCGATGTGATGCGCCTCGCGGAACGGCTTCTTCAACACGCGCACCAGCCAGTCCGCCAGGTCGGTGGCGGTGGGATAACCCGCTTCCGCGGCATGGCGCATTTTTTCCTTGTTCACCATGAGATCGGCGATCATCGCCGTCATCGCCGCCAGCGAAAGCTCCAGCGTGTCGGCGGCGTCGAACACGCGCTCTTTGTCTTCCTGTAGATCGCTGCCATAGGTGAGGACCAGGCCCTTCACCACGGTGGCGAGCGCGACGAAATCTCCCAGCACCCGCCCCGTCTTGCCCCGGATCAGTTCGGCGGCGTCGGGATTGCGCTTTTGCGGCATGATGGAGGAGCCGGTGGTGAAGGCGTCGGAGAGCCGCACAAAACCGAAGGCGGGCGTGGACCATTGCACCAGCTCGCCCGCCAGCCGCGACAGATTCACCGCCGCGATCGCCGACGCCGCCAAATATTCCAGCGCGAAATCGCGCGCCGAAATCGCGTCCATCGAATTGCGCATCGGCCGGGCGAAGCCCAGTGTCTTTGCCGTCGCTTCGCGATCGATCGGGAACGATGTGCCCGCCAGCGCCGCCGCGCCCAAGGGCGATTCATTCATCCGCCTTTTGCCATCGTCGAAACGCCCACGGTCGCGCATGAACATTTCCACATAGGCAAGAAGATGATGCCCGAAGGTGATGGGTTGCGCAGGCTGCATATGGGTATAGCCCGGCATGATGTCGTCCACATGCTGCCCGGCTTGCGCGATCAAGGCATGGCACAACGCCAGCAAACCCTGGTCGGCGCGCTCGCAGGCGCTTCTCACCCACAACCGGAAATCCGTCACCACCTGGTCGTTGCGCGAGCGCGCGGTATGAAGCCGCCCGGCCGCCGGGCCGATGATTTCGTTGAGCCGCGCTTCGATGTTGAGATGGATGTCTTCCAGTTCGCGTTTGAAGGTGAAAGTTCCTTCAGCAATCTCGCGTTCGATCTGATCCAAACCTTTGAGGATCGCCTCGGCATCGCTTTTCGCCACAATCCCTTGCGCCGCCAGCATGCGCACATGCGCCCGCGAGCCGGCCAGATCTTCGCCTGCCAGCCGCTTGTCGAAATCTATGGAGGGGGTAATCTCCCTCATGATCTGGGCGGGACCGGCTTCGAACCGGCCGCCCCACATCTTATTCGCCGACATAGCCTTCAAGAGGTCCCATGCAGAACCGCGCCACCCTGACCACTGCCTTGGCCGCCCTTCTGGCGGTAGGGGTTCTATATGGGATCGGATACGGACCTGTCCACGCAAGGACAGCTTTGCCGGCGCCGCTTGCCGCCGAAACCAAGGCTCCCGCGGTGCCGACGGCCCCGTTTGTCGATGCCTCGGGGGGCAAGCACCGCATTGCCGACTACAAGGGTCATTATGTGCTGGTCAATCTTTGGGCCACTTGGTGCGCGCCCTGTGTTTCCGAACTGCCGGCGCTCACCAAATTGCAGGCGGCGGTGCCGGGCTTGAAAGTGGTGGCGGTGGATGTGGGCCACGACAAAAGCGACGTGGCCGCTTCTTTCCTCAAAAGCCACAATGTCGCGCAGCTTGGCACTTATGTGGATACCGATTTGGCGCTGCTGCATGCCTTTGGCGCCTATGGGCTGCCCACCACCGTTCTGATTGATCCCAACGGCAAGGAAGTCGCCAAGGCGGAAGGGCCTGGCGAATGGGCGTCGCCGGCTTCGATCGCCTACTTCAAGGAAATCACCAAAAGCTAGGCGCGGGTCTTTTACCCTGCGTCTGACATCAGCGCGTCGGGACAGGGTGTTCGCCGCGATAGTCGTAGAACCCGCGGCCCGTTTTCTTGCCCAGCCAGCCGGCTTCCACATATTTCACCAGAAGCGGACAGGGCCGGTATTTGGAATCCGCGAGGCCCTCATAGAGCACCTGCATCACCGCCAGGCAGGTGTCGAGGCCGATGAAATCGGCCAACTGCAAGGGTCCCATGGGATGATTGGCGCCCAGCCGCATCGCGGTATCGATCGCATCCACATTGCCCACGCCTTCATAGAGCGTATAGACTGCCTCGTTGACCATGGGCATCAGAACGCGATTGACGATGAAAGCGGGGAAATCTTCGGCATAGGCCGCGGTCTTGCCCACATGCTTGACGATGTCGAGCGCCGCCTGAAAGGTCTTGTCGTCGGTGGCGATGCCGCGGATCACTTCCACCAATTGCATCACCGGCACTGGATTCATGAAATGCAGGCCGATGAACCGTTCCGGCCGGTCGGTCGAAGCGGCCAGCCGCGTCACCGAAATGGATGACGTGTTGGTGGCGATCATCGCCGTGGGCGACAGCCTGGGGCTGAGGTCCTGGAACAGTTTTTTCTTGACTGCCTCGTCTTCGGTCGCGGCTTCGATCACCAGGTCTCGGTCCTTGAGATCTTCCAGCGCCTGGGTAATGCGGATGCGCGCCATCGCCGGCTTGATCGCGTCCTGCTTGATGGTGCCTTTGGCGGCCTGGCGCTGCATATTCTTTTCAATAAGCGCCAGGGATTTGCTCAACGCATCCTTGTTGATGTCGTCCAGGACCACGTCGTAACCCGCCAGCGCCATGACATGGGCGATGCCGGTGCCCATCTGCCCGGCCCCGATGACCCCAATGCGTTCAACACCACTCATGATACTGCCTTTGCTCTGATTTAACGGCCGCGCTTGGCCAATTCCTGATCCAATTCCGGCAGCGCCTGGAACAGATCGGCCACCAGGCCGAAATCCGCCACCTGGAAAATGGGCGCTTCTTCATCCTTGTTGATCGCGGCGATCACTTTGGAATCTTTCATGCCGGCCAGATGCTGGATGGCGCCGGAAATGCCCACCGCCAGATAAAGATCGGGCGCCACCACCTTGCCGGTCTGGCCCACCTGGTAATCGTTGGGCACATAGCCTGCGTCCACGGCAGCGCGGCTGGCACCCACCGCGGCATGAAGCCGGTCGGCGACTTTTTCGATCAGCTTGAAATTCTCGGCCGAGCCAAGCCCGCGGCCGCCCGACACCACGATCTTGGCGGCCGTGAGTTCAGGCCGTTCCGATTTCGACAGCGCTTCGCCCATGAATTTCGCCGTGCCGGGATCGGCAGTGGCGGCAATCTTCTCGATCTCAGCACGGCCGTCTTCGCCCGGCGATTTGAAGGCGGTGGTGCGCACGGTGACGATTTTCTTGGGCAGCTTGGCTTCCACGGTCTGGATGGCGTTGCCGGCGTAGATCGGCCGCTCGAAGGTGTCGGGGCCCACCACTTTGATGATCTCGGAAATCTGCGGCACATCCAGCTTCGCCGCCACGCGGGGAAGAATGTTCTTCCCGTTGGTGGTGGCAGGGGCGAGGATGGCGTCATATTGGCCGGCGAGCGTGAGCAGCAGGGGCTCCATCGTCTCGGCCACCATATGCGCATAGAGTGCATCATCGGCGGCCAGCACCTTTTCCACGCCCTTGATCTTGGCGGCGGCGTCGGCAACCGCGCCGCAATTCTGGCCCGCCACCAGCACATGCACCGGCGGAGAGATGGCTGACGCCGCGGCCACCGTCTTGGCGGTGGCGTCGCTCAAATTTTTATTGTCGTGCTCGGCAACGACCAGCGAGGCCATCAGATCACCCCTGCTTCGCTGAGCTTGTCGACCAACTCGGCCACGCTCTTCACCTTGATGCCGGCCTGGCGCTTGGCGGGCTCGGTGACTTTCAGGACTTTGAGGCGGGGCGTGACATCCACGCCGTAATCGGCGGGCGTCTTTTCGGCGATCGGCTTCTTCTTCGCCTTCATGATGTTGGGCAGCGAGGCATAGCGCGGCTCATTGAGCCTGAGGTCGGTGGTCATCACCGCCGGCAGCTTCACTTCGACTGTCTGAAGACCGCCATCCACTTCGCGTTCGATCTTGGCCTCGCCGCCTTCCAGCTCCAGCTTGTGCGCGAAAGTTCCCTGACCCCAGCCCAACAACGCCGCCAGCATCTGGCCGGTCTGGTTGGAATCGTCGTCGATCGCCTGCTTGCCGGTGATCACCAGCTCCGGCTTTTCCTCTTCGACTATGGCTTTGAGGATCTTGGCCACCGCCAGCGGTTCGATATCGGCGTCGCTCTTGACCAGAATGCCGCGGTCCGCGCCCATCGCCAGCGCGGTGCGCAAGGTCTCGCTGGCCTGCCCGGGCCCGATCGAAACCACCACGATTTCGGCGGCTTTGCCCTGTTCCTTCAGCCGAACCGCCTCCTCGACCGCAATCTCGTCGAAGGGGTTCATGGACATTTTGACATTGGCGAGGTCGACGCCGGTCTGGTCGCTTTTGACCCGGACCTTCACATTGAAGTCGATCACCCGCTTCACGGGCACCAGCACTTTCATGGCGTTATCGGATCCCCCCAGAGAAGCTTTCGCATGGGCGGCTTTTGAACTCCAATCGGAGACCCACCACCCCGCTTCTTGTGCGGCGCAACACTAGGCGCGGTACCCTGTCGCGTCAATCAAGCCTCCATTGCCAGGAGATTAGTTCCCGGTTCCTAACGGACTGCACTGCACCGCAGCACAAGTCATGCGTCATCCTGCCGCATGGTAGGCGCGCGGCAGGAGGAATGCGCGCCTGAAAAGCTCTATTTGAGGGTGTGCAGGTAGGCGATGACGTCGGCGATCTGGGTTTTGCTGGAGATGCCTGCGAACGCCATCTTGGTGCCTGGCATCATCTTGGCAGGCCCGGCAATCCATTTGGCCAGATTATCGTCGGTCCAGACGATGCCCGACGCTTTCATGGGGCCCGAATAGTTGAAGCCCTCGACCGTGGCGGCCTTGCGCCCAGCGATGCCGAACAGATTGGGCCCGACGCCATTGCCGCCATCTTTATCGACATTGTGGCAGATGGCGCAGCGCGCAAAGACGGCCTTCCCCTGGACCGGGTCGCCCGCAGCCATTGCCGGAGTGGCGAGGATTCCTGCCGCGATCAATAAGAGAGCGGCGATTCTCCCGTTCGACATCTATTTTTCCTTCTTGGTCTGGCCCCTGATGGGATGATTTACCTGCGCACTATCGTCATTTCAACACGACAAATTTGCTCAAAACGCCGCATTTCCGCCGCTTTCCCGGTGGGCTCGCGCGGGCCACTGGCGTTTCGCGGTTTCGGCACGTAAGAAGGGACGGGGCGCCATTCTAAGAACAAATGCTGTCGTGCATGACCGAGGATCGATGCGTCCCCGCCTCCTAGCCTTGAAGTCGGCTGTCCCCCCATACCCCATCGCCCAGATTGATGCGGCCGAGCATGCCCAGAACCTGTTCAGCAGGGTTCGCGACATGGCCAAGCTGTTTCCGGTTTTCGCCAATACCGGCATCGACCGCCGTTATTCCTGTGTGCCGGTCGAATGGTATCTGCAGGACCATGGCTGGAAGGACCGCACCGCGCTCTACATCGAAAATGCCGTGGATCTGCTGGAGAAGGTGGCGCGCGGGCTTCTCGACGAGACCGGCCTCAAGCCGGATGAGATCGACAATATCGTGGTGGTCTCGACCACCGGCGTCGCCACCCCCAGCCTGGACGCGCTTCTGGTCGAGCGCATGGGCCTCAGGCGCGACATCCGGCGGCTGCCGATCTTCGGCCTGGGTTGCGCCGGCGGTGTGATCGGTCTTTCGCGGGCCGCCGAACTGGCCGCGGCGCGGCCGGGCAGCAAGGTGCTGTTCCTGGTGGTCGAGCTTTGCGCGCTCACCTTCCGCAAGAACGACATTTCGAACAGCAATATCGTGGCAACCGCCTTGTTCGGCGACGGCGCGGCCGGCGCCATTCTCTCCACCGAAGGCGAAGGTCCCGCCTTCGGCGCGGCCGGCGAGCACACCTGGCCCAATTCGCTGGACGTGATGGGCTGGGACATGGCCGAGGACGGGCTCAAGGCCCGCTTCGCCCAGAGCATTCCCGCCCTGGTGGCCAGCGATTTTCGCCCCTTGCTCGATCAATATCTGGCCCGCAACGGCATGGCCTTGTCCGAGATCGACGCCTTCGCCTGCCATCCCGGCGGCGCCAAGGTGCTGGATGCGCTGGAAGACGCGCTCGAACTTGAGCGGGGCGCGCTGGAGGATAGCCGTTCGGTGTTGCGCGACTATGGCAACATGTCGGCGGTGACGGTGCTGTTTGTGGCCGAACGCATGGACGTGCTGAAAAAGGCCCAGCGTACGCTTCTCACCGCCTTGGGCCCGGGCTTTTCGGCCGCGTTCCTGATGCTGGACGGGCGATGATCTGGATCGCCTACGCCATCATCTTTCTGGTGGTGCTGCAAAGGCTTTTCGAGCTCACCCTCGCCAATCGCAATACCAAAAGATTGAAGGCTGAAGGCGCGGTGGAAATCGGTGCCGGTCATTATCCTTTGATTGTGCTGTTGCATGCGGCGTGGCTGCTGGCGGTGCTCTGGCTTTTGCCGGCGGGGCTTCAAATTTCCTGGCCGTGGTTGGCAATTTTTGTGCTGCTGCAGGCCTCGCGCGTCTGGGTGGTGGTCAGTCTCGGTCCCTATTGGACCACGCGGATCATTTCCGTGCCGGGAAAGCCTTTGGTCAAACGCGGACCCTATCGGTTCGTCCGCCATCCCAACTATCTGGTGGTGGCGGGCGAGATATTGGCTTTGCCAATGGCCTTCCACGAAATCGCAGTGGCGATCTTTTTTTCACTCGCCAATGCGGCCATTCTGTTCTGGCGGATCCGCGAGGAAGACGCCGCGTTGGCGCCAAGGCGGGATTTGGGCTGATGCGATGATCAGCATGAGCGAGGCCGGAGACAGCGAAACAGGAGCCGCTCTCTGGCTGGGCTTCGCCGCCATGTGCGTGGGCATGTTCATGGCCGTGCTGGACGTGCAGGTGGTGGCGTCCTCGCTCACCGCCATCCAGACCGCGCTGCATATTCCGCTGGCCCGCCTGGGCTGGATCCAAACCGCTTATCTGATGGCCGAAGTGGTGGCCATTCCGCTCACCGGCATTCTCACCCGCGCGCTGTCGCTGCGCATCCTCTTCGCCGCCGCCACTTTGGGCTTCGTGGCCGCGAGCCTGGCTTGCGCGCTGTCGCCCGGTTTCGACGCCCTGATCGCCGCCCGGGTGGTGCAGGGTTTTTTCGGCGGCATGCTGATCCCCGCGGTCTTCACCGCGGTCTTTTTGCTGATCCCCGAGCGCCATCACATTCTTGCCACCACGATGGCGGGCGTGGCGGCGCTGATCGCGCCCACCCTGGGGCCGCTTTTGGGCGGCTGGCTGACCGAGAGCCAATCCTGGCACTGGATATTCCTCGTCAACATCGTGCCGGGCTTGATCGTGGCGGCGGTGGTGCTTCTGTCCCTCAAAAGCGAAGCGGTGGACAAGACCATTCTCAAGCGCGTTGATACGCTCACCTTTCTGCTCTTCACGGTCTTTCTGGCCGGCCTGCAATGGTTCCTGAACGAAGGGCCTCGATACCATTGGCGAGGCGCCTATATCTGGAGCCTGATCCTGATCTCGGCCATCGCTCTGGCATGGGGCATTCATCGCGCCTTGTCGGTGGCTCATCCCTTTGTACACCTCAAGCGCTTTCGCAAGCGCGGCTTTGCGCTGGGCTGCGCGCTGAGCTTCGTGCTGGGCGTGGGTCTTTATGGTTCGGTCTATCTTCTTTCCCTGTTCCTGGGCCTGGTGCGCGGACATACGCCGTTGGTGATCGGTGAAATCCTGATGGTGTCGGGGGCGGCCCAGCTCGTCACCACACCGCTCGCCGCCTGGGCGGAAACCAAAGCCAACGCGAAATTGCTCACGGCTTTCGGTTTTGCGCTGTTCGGGGCAGGCCTGATCGCCAACGGCTTCACCACCCAGACCAGCGACTTCGATCAATTATTCTGGCCGCAGGTGATGCGCGGATTGGCGATGATGTTCTGTCTGTTGCCATCCACGCGGCTCGCGCTGGAGCACTGGCAGCCGCACGAAGTGGCCGAAGCCAGCGCCCTTTTCAACCTGATGCGCAATCTGGGCGGCGCCATCGGCATCGCCGCGATCGATACCATTCTCACCGAACGCACAGAAGGTCATGTCACGCATTTGGTGACGCGGCTTCAGGCCGGCGATCCCGCTGCGGCCCGGCTGGTCGGCCTGCCGATGCGGCTATTTCACAATCACGCCATGGGACCGGTGGACCCGGTCACGCGCGCCATGATCGAACCCATGGTCCGCCGCGCTGCGCTGACACAGTCATGCAATGAAGCCTGGCTGCTTTTGGGCGTGCTCTTCCTCGCCGCGCTTTTGATGGTGCCGGCGATGGCGAGGTCGAAAACTGATTTGGCGCGCCTAGGGTCCTGACCTGGCATCCGAAGCCGGGGCGTTGGTTGCCGCCGCTTCGACCGGCGGGCTGGCCGCCACGGCGGGCGACGCACCGGCCGTGGTCGAATTGGCGTTAATGGCAAGGCCCGTATTTTCCTGCTGGGCCAATTGCAGTTGCTGTTCATTGAGCGCTTTGGTCTGCGCACGCTCCGCCGGCGTCGAAGGATGATGTGTAAAAGCCTGTGCGCCGCCCGCCAGGCCTATGAGGGCGATAGCCGCCGCCCCGACCATCCGCATGCAGGTCATGGAAATCTCCTTTAACTATCCGGTGGAAGGCAACGAATGTTGAGCCCGCGCCGTTCCCGCCGGTTCCCGACGCTCTGGGAACGAGGAACCTTCGCTGCGTGAGGCGATTTTCTAAGGCGATTGGTTTTTCCCGATTGTGAAAGGATTTGGCCATGCTCGGAACCATTTTGATCATCGTGCTGCTGCTTTTGCTTCTCGGTGCGTGGCCCGCCTGGCCCTACAGCAGCGGGTGGGGCTACTACCCGTCGGGTATTTTCGGACTGGTATTGGTGATCGTTCTGGTGCTGGCGTTGCTGGGCCGAGTTTGATGCCGGGTGGTGCCCATGACGAAGCGCAAATTGCTTGACGATATCAAGGCCCGACCCGGACGTTTCTATCGCGTGCCCGGCGATGTGATGCGCGATCGCCGCTTTGGCGATTCCGAGCGGCTGGAAATCCTGCAGGCCTGGGCCGCGGAAGGCGATCCAGAGTTGGCGCAGCAGATCAAGGATGCGTTGGCGGACATGGAACGTCGCTTGGCGCCCAGCAACCACGCGGCGGAATAGGGAGCAAACTCATGGCAACAACGAGGGACGGCCACAAGGAACTGAACACCGAGGAGGCCCGCCAGGGAGTCGAAACCGGGACCGTGCGTTGGGTCCTTCACGTCAGCTTGGGCCTGGCGATCGTGGCTGGCATCATCATCTACTTCGTTTTCTTCCGCCTTTAAGCGCCGCTCCCCCCCCCGCGCATGCGAGGGGGTTGACGATGGCATCGGCAGCCGTCACCAAGTCCCGGTCGAGGCCGGGCCTTGAAGAGCATGCACAGCGCCGAGCTTTCCATCGTCGTTCCCACATTCAAGGAGCGGGGCAACGTCGCCGAGTTGGTGCGCCGGCTGGATGCCGCGCTGGCGGGCATCGCCTGGGAAGCGGTTTTCGTGGACGACAATTCCCCCGACGGCACCGCCGAGGCGGTCAAGGATATCGCCGGGGGCGATGCGCGGGTGCGTTGTCTCAGACGGGTGGGGCGGCGCGGCCTTGCCGGCGCCTGCATCGAAGGCATCCTATCCTGTGCCGCGCCCTTCGTCGCGGTGATGGACGCCGATCTGCAGCATGACGAGAAAGTCCTGCCTCTGATGCTGAAGCGGCTTCGGGATGGAAGCGTGGACCTGGTCGCCGGCACACGCTATGTCGAAGGAGGCAGTGCCGTGAATTTCTCGGAGCGGCGCGGCGCCATCTCCCGTGCCGCCACCAGGCTCACCCACAGGCTGGTGGGGACCAATCTCAGCGATCCCATGAGCGGCTTTTTCATGATGCGCCGCGGCCCCTTCGAGCGCATCGCGCCCGATCTCTCCCCGGTAGGCTTCAAGATACTGCTCGACATCGCCATCACGGCGGGCGACCGGCTCGCCATCGCCGAACAGCCTTATGTTTTCGGCGAGCGCTTCCAAGGCGAAAGCAAGTTCAACGTCCAGATCGGCGTCGAATTCCTGGGCCTCCTGCTTGCCAAGGTGACGGGCGATCTGGTGGACCCGCGCTTTATCTTCTTCGCGATCGTGGGAAGCCTGGGTCTTGTGGTGCATCTGGTGGCGCTGAGGCTGGGGCTGCTGTTCTTGCCCGATGCCTTCCGGGCCGCCCAGATCATCGCCACCCTGGTCGCCATGACCAGCAATTTCCTGCTCAACAACGAGCTCACTTATCGTGATCGCCGCTTGAGGGGCGCGGCGATGTTGCGAGGGTTCGTCCTGTTCTGCCTGATTGGCTCGGTGGGCGTGCTCACCAATGTGGATCTCGCCTCCTGGCTTTACACCGAGCGCCAGGTCTGGTGGGTGGCGGGCGCGGCCGGCGCGATCATGGGCGCGCTATGGAATTATGCCATGTCGACTCTATTTGTTTGGCGTGCTCGATGAACACGCGGGGGGGTCGTTTGGCGCGTTCGGCGAGCGGGCGCGGTGGGGCAAGCGGGTGATCGGAACGCGCCTCGCTTTGTGGTGGATAGCGGCACTGATTCTGGCGCGCCTGGCGATGGCGGCGGTCCTGCCGCTGTCGGCCGATGAGGCGTATTACTGGCTTTGGTCCAGACATCTGGCGGCGGGTTATTACGATCATCCTCCGGCCATCGCGTTTGTGATCCGTTTCGGCACCTGGCTTTTGGGCGACACGGAGTTGGGCGTGCGCCTGGGCGGCGTGCTGCTTTCGGTCCTGGCGAGCTGGTTCATCTGGCGGACCGGCCAGTTGATCCTGGGCGACGAGGACCGCGCCGCGCTTGCGGTCCTGCTGTTCAATCTCACTTTGATGATCGGGGTGGAGATGCTGGCCGCCACGCCGGATACCTTGTCGGTGAGCGCGACCGCGGGATTTCTTTTCTTTCTGGCAAAAATGGAAAAGACCGGCGACGGACGCTGGTGGCTGGGCGTGGGCGTGGCGGGAGGACTTGGGCTGCTCGCCAAATATTCCGGCTTCTTCGTGGGCCTGGGGGCGCTGGTCTGGCTGGTGGCAAGCCCGCGCGCCCGCGCCTTCCTCAAGACCCCCTGGCCGTGGGCGGGGGCGCTGGTGGCGCTGATCATTTTCCTGCCCAATCTATGGTGGCAGAACCATCATCACTGGATGACCTTCGTCTTCCAGTTCGGCCGCGTCACTGGGGGCCACCTGACCGGCCGCTACCTTCTGGAATTCGTAGGCGCCCAACTGGGCCTGGCCACGCCATTCGTCCTTATACTGATGATATCGGGCGGCGTGCGCGCCCGCCATGCGGACGATCCGCGTTTTCTGTTGCTGTGCCTGGTC
>DATNFZ010000096.1:0-12207 GCA_035606155.1 Rhizomicrobium sp.
GCGTTTCGGTCGCCTATCCGCCGGACACCGAGACGCCGATGCTCAAGGAAGAAATGAAGACGGCTCCGGCCGAAACCAGGGCGATCTGTGCCTTGGCCAAGGCCTGGACCGCCGACGCGGTGGCGGACTGCATCCTCACCGCCGTCCGTCGCCGCAAATTCGCGATCACGCCGGGCCTCACCTTGACGCTGATGCATCGCATGCCGGGCGTCATCATCCCCCTGTTGCGCTGGTATTCCGATCATCTGGTCAAGACCGTGCAGAAAAAGGCCCCCAAAATGGCCGGCCTCCCTTCCGAATTGGGCCAATCCGGATTGCAAAAGTCCTTCAAATGAAGCTTCCGTCGCGGCCAGGCCGCGCTTGCGTCCCGCCGCAGCCTGACCCCGTTCAACGTCTCCAAAGAAAGAGGCCCGGTGTTGCCACCGGGCCTTTTCTTTTCTTGAAGCTTGGTCCGGACTTTCTTCCCCCGCATGGCGAAGCCATTGGCGGGGAAGATGTCCCCCTGCGGGCTTGCGGACAGATGGGGGTCAGTTATCTGCGATTTCCCATGAAGCGAAGCAGGAACAGGAACATATTGTAGAAGTCGAGATAGAGGCTCAAGGCGCCCATCACGGCGGCTTTGCCTTCCATCACCGCGTCGCGCCCGCCAGAAACCACGTAGAAATTCTTGATCCTCTGCGTGTCATAGGCGGTGAGGCCCGTGAAGATCACGACGCCCAAGGCGTTGATGACGAACGAAACCGCGGGTGAATTGGTGGACGGAAAGATCATGGTCACCAGCATGGCGATGATGAGACCCCATACGCCCATGATCATGAAGGAACCCATGGCGGTGAGATCGCGCCCGGTCGTATAGCCGAACAGGCTCATGCCGCCGAACATGGCGGCGGCGACAAAGAACGTCGCTGCGATGCTGGCGCCGGTATAGATGAAGGCGATCATGGCAAGCTGAATGCCCATCAGCGCCGCCAGCCCCCAGAACAGCCCCCGCACCGCGCCAAGGCTCATTTGCTGGAAACGAAAACCCATCAGGAAAACCAGCGCGAGTGGGGCGAAGAATGAAATCCAGCCCAGGATGTTGGGCTGCAGCATCACGCCACCGGCAGTCTGGACGTGGCTGTAGAAAATCTGCGAAAGCGGCGTCTCGGCCGTGAGCCATGCCACCGCGCCGGTCAGGCCCAGCCCCACCAGCATGTAATTATAGACCCGAAGCATATAGGCGCGCAGGCCGGCATCCGCCGCCGCAACGCCAGCGGTCGCAGTGCGCGTCAGCCGATTGTCATAGTCCGCCATGAAAACTCCCTTAGAGCGGTTCGAGGAAAAGTGTAAGCGGCTTTCCGTCCGGAACCGCGACAATAAAAATGCGCCTCCAGTATATCGTGATTTGGGCTCAGAGTATCAAGGCCGGGAGGCAGAAAAGACCCCGGCCTAAGCCGCGGATTCCAAGGGTTAATCCCAGGCAACGTCAGGCGTTCCTGAGGCGCGCCGCCGGGCGGGCGTTCAGGGCCGCGATGGCGCCGATGAGGCCGAACAGCAAGGTCGCCACGCCGCCGCCCACCACCGTCCACAATATGGCGCCTGTATCGAAGACAAAGGGCGCGTTGAGCAACTGGCGCGCGATCAGCCGCGCCGCGAATGTTCCCGCGATCAGGGCGATGATGCCAGTGGCGATGCCCAACAGGCCATATTCCAGCACATAGACCAGGGCGATCTGGGCCCGCGTCGCGCCCACAACTTTGAGCACTGTGGCATCATAGAGCCGTGTGCGCGCGCCGGCCGCGATGGTGCCGGCCAGCACCAAAAGGCCCGCCAGGATGGTGACGAGGCTGGCGATGCGAATGCCTTGCGCCAATTGCTGGAGCAGCGTGTCCACCTGGGCGATGGCGTCCTTCACTCGCACGGTGGAGATGTTGGGGAATTTGTCGGTCACTGCCATGTACATGCGGTTCTCGTCCGGGCCATCGATCTTGACGGTGGCGAGGAAGGAATGGGGGGCCTTGTCGATCAACCCTGGCGACAGCACCAGCACAAAATTCTGCCCGCCGGTGGAGAAATCCACCTTGCGCAGATTGGCGATGCGGCCCTCGATCTCGCGCCCCAGCACATTGAGCGTCATGGGGTCGCCGATCTTGAGGCCGGTGCCCTTGGCCACGTCCTCATCCAACGAGATCAGGGTCGGTCCGTCATAATTGGCGGCCCACCATTTGCCTTCGGTGATGACGGTGCCTTTGGGTGGCGTCGCCGCATAGGTGATGCCGCGGTCGCCCGACAGCGCCCATTTCACGTCGCTGGCGACTTTCGCTTTCGCCGACGGCACGCCGTTGAGGGCGGTGATGCGGCCCCGGATCATGGGCGTGAGCTTATAGTCCTGCGCGGCCTTGAAGGATTGGATGGTGCGGTCGAAGGCTTGCACCTCGCCTGGCTGAATATCGACGAAGAAGAAGCTGGGTGCGCGGCTGGGAAGGGAGTCATTCACCTCCTGCGCCATGGTGCGGTCGATCAGGATCACGGTGGCGAGCAGGGTGAGGCCCAGGCCCAGCGCAGTGATCACGCCCTGGGTGGCCGCGCCGGGACGGGTGAGATCGCCCACCGCCAGCCGGGCCAAGGGCGAACGCGGGCGGGGCAGTTTGCGCAAGGCTCGCGTGAGACCTTCCGCCACCAGGCGCAACAGGCCCAGGAGGATGATCGCACCGCCCAGAAATTCTCCCGCGTAACGGGGCGAAGGCGCCATGCCCAAGGTCAAGCCGGCGATGCCCAGGCCTGAGAGCGCCGCTGCCACCACATAGCCCATGCGAGGCCGGGCACGGGCCGGCGACACGGTTTCACGCAGCAGGCTGGCGGAAGGAATTTCGCGCGCGCGCCCCAAAGGCGGGACCGAAAAGGCGATCGCCGAAAGAAGCCCGAAACCGGCCGCGAGCAAAAGCGGGCCGGGATAAATCCCCAACTCCGGTGGGAGCGGCAGCACATCGCCATAGAAATGCGCCAGCAGGAAGGGCGCGGTCGCGCCGATGGCCGCGCCCGCTGTCAACGCCCCCGCCGCGATTGCCATCACCTGCAGGAAGAAGACCAGGAACACCAGCGAGCCGTCCGCGCCCAGGGACTTCAGGATGGCAATGTCGAACCGCTTGCGGTCCAGGAACGCGCTCACCGCTTCGGCCGCACCCACGCCGCCCACGCCCAGCGCCGTCAATCCCACCAGGGTGAGGAACATTGAGACCTGTTCGACAAAGCGGCGGATGCCGGGCGCGGCATCGTTGCGGTCATGGATCCGCCAGCCCGCGTCGGGAAAGGCCGCTTTCGCGTCGGCCTTGAAGCCGGGAATGGTGACGCCGGGTTTGAACGCCAGGCGATAGGAATAATCGATCAAGCTGCCGGGCTGGATCAGGCCGGTGGCGGCGAGACCTTTGCTGGAAACCAGCAGATGCGGGCCCAGCGAAAAGCCGCCGGAAATGCGATCGGGCTCCTTGTCCAGCGCGGCGATGATGCGGAAGGTCCCGCTCCCCACCTTGATCAGGTCGCCGCGCTTCACATGCAGCCGGTCCAGCAAGGTCTGTTCGGCGGCGGCGCCGCAAATATTGTCGCTCTCGCAATGGAGGACGTCGGCGAGCGCAATGGCGGGCGTGAAAGTGGGTGCGCCGAACAAGGGCCAATGATCGTCCACCGATTTCAATTCGACCAGCTCGCGTTCGGCCTGCTTTCCGTCGCGCAACGCATAGGCCATGGCGCGCATCGAGGTGGTGGCGGCTACCCGCCCATAGCGGTCGATGAAAGCGCGTTCCTGAGGCGTGGCCGGGCGATGCACCAGATCGACCGCCACGTCGCCGCCCAGGATCAATTGGCCGGAATCGCGCAACCCGCTGAGGAAGGCATCGCTCAGCGATTCCACGCCGGCGATCGCCGCCGTACCCAAGAGCAGGCAAAGGAAGAAGATGCGGAAGCCCTTGAGCCCGCCGCGCAACTCGCGCCGCGCCATCTTCCAGGCCAGCGGCAGATTGCTCATGCCGGGATCATGGCGCGAACGCTTTCGTCGGTAACGATGTTGCCACTTTCCAACCGCACGATCCGTCCGCACCGCCGCGCCAGGCTTTCCTCATGCGTGACCAGGAACAGGGTGGCGCCACGTTCCGCATTGAGCCCGAACAGGAGATCGGCGATGGCCTCGCCATTCTCGCTGTCGAGATTGCCGGTGGGCTCGTCGGCGAAGAGAATCTGCGGCCGGGGCGCCATGGCGCGGGCCAGCGCCACGCGCTGCTGCTCGCCGCCCGACAATTGTCCGGGATAATGTTCGCCACGATCGGCCAGGCCGACCGCCTTCAATTCCTGGGCCGCCAATTCCCAGGCCTTGTCCATGCCCATCAATTCCAGCGGCACGGCAACATTCTCAAGCGCCGTCATGGTGGGGATAAGATGAAACGCCTGAAACACGATGCCCACCCGGCCGCGGCGAAAGCGGGCGGCGGCATCCTCGCCCATGCCCGTGATGTCGGTGCCGACCACCATCACGCGGCCGCCACTGGGCCGCTCCAAGCCCGACGCCACCATCAAAAGCGAGGACTTGCCGGAACCGGACGGGCCGGTAAGGGCTATCGTTTCCCCCGCGGACACCGTAAGCGAGACATTGTGCAGAATATTGACCGGACCCGCCGCGCTCGACAGCGTCAGCGCCACATTGCTCAGCGATATGGCGGGCAAATTGTCCGATAAATTGCTTGGCAAATTGTTTGGGAAACGGGAAGGCTGCATCTGCATATGAAAGCCTGGATAGGATAGTGTGGCAGGTGGCAATGATGACTGGCCGATTCAAGTTCTTCCTTAGCATGGGACTGGCCGTTTGGCTGGCCTTGTTTGCCAATTCCGCCTGGGCGCGTCCCATCAAGATCCTGGCCTTGGGCTCCAGCCTCACCCAAGGTTACGGCTTGCCGCCGGGAACCGAATTCACCACCCAATTGCAGCAGGCGTTGAAGGTGCAAGGGATCGACGCCGAAGTGGACAATGCGGGCGTCTCGGGCGACACCAGCGCCGACGGCCTGTCGCGGCTGGATTGGTCATTGGCCGGCCATCCCGACGCGGCGATCCTGGAAATGGGCTCCAACGACATGCTGCGCGGCATTTCTCCCGCCGAGACGGAAAAGAATTTGCGCGCCATGCTCACCAAATTCCAGAACGACCATATCCCGGTGCTGTTCACCGGCATGCAGGCGCAGCGCAATCTGGGCCCGGATTATGTGAAGGAGTTCGACGCCATCTATCCCAAGCTGGCCAAGGAATTTCATGTGATCTTCTATCCCTTCTTCCTCGACGGGGTGGCGCTCAATCCCAAGCTCAACCAGGCCGATGGCCTTCATCCCAATCCCGCCGGGGTGAAGATCATCGTTGCGCGCATGCTGCCCGACGTGAAAAAGCTGGTGGCCGAAGCCATCGCCAAAGGTCATTGATGTTTCGGCGTCTGCTATCGGTGGGCGGCTTCACGCTGCTCTCGCGCATCACCGGCTTTATCCGCGACATCCTGATGGCGGCGATTCTGGGCAACGGGCTGTTGTCGGATGCGTTCCTGTTCGCCTTTCTCTTTCCCAATTATTTCCGCGCCATCTTCGGCGAGGGCACGCTCAATCCCGCCTTTCTGCCTCGCTATGCGGCGCTGCACGCCACGGGCGAGCATGACGCGGCCGCGCTGTTCGCCAACCGCATCCTCTCGTGGCAGATGGCGGCGCAGGCTGTGATCCTGGTGGCGGCAATGATCGCCATGCCGCTTCTGGTGGCCGCCTTCGTCCCCGGCTACACCGCGCCTCAGAAAGCGCTCACGTCAAGCCTGGCGCGCATCACCTTTCCCTATCTGATCCTCACGGTGGTGGCGATCCAGCTCTCGGCGATGTTGAACGCGATCGAGAAATTCTGGGCGGCGGCGGCATGGTCGAACCTGCTCAACCTGGCGATGATCGGCGGACTCCTGGCTTGGCACTGGTTTCCCAACGCGGCCTATGGGGTGGCCTGGGGCGTGGCCCTGGGCGGGGTGGCGCAATTGTTTTTCATGCTGTGGGCCGGAAACCATGACGGCTTGCGGCTCAAGCTGGTGCGCCTCACCTGGACGCCGGAAGTAAAAGAATTCTTCAAAGCTTTCGGCATCGTCACTTTTGGCGCCGCCAGTGTGGTGGTGGCGCCGCTGATCGATTTCTTCATCGCCTCTTATTTGCCGACCGGCAGCCGTACCGCACTTTATTATGCCGACCGCATCAATCAATTGCCGCTGGGTGTCCTGGGCATCGCGCTGGGCACCGTGCTTCTGCCGGAAATGTCCACCCGCCTGGCCAAGGGCGATCGCGCAGGGTCGGATGCGGCACAGAATCGTTCCGCCGCGCTCACCTTGCTTCTTACTTTGCCTTTCGCGGTCACTTTCCTGGCCATTCCCGGCACTATCATGCGCGCGGTGTTCGCCCATGGCGCCTTTGACGCCCATGCCGCATCGCTGGCGGCACTGGCGCTGGCGGCTTATGGCGCGGGGCTTCCCGCCATGGCGCTGGTGCGCATCGTCGCGTCCACCTTCTATGCCCGCCACGACACGATGACGCCGGCGCGCGCCACCGTCACCGCCATCGTCGCCAATATCGCCCTCAAAGTGTTTTTCGTCTGGGGCATGCATCTGGGCGTGGCGGGCGTGGCGCTGGGCACCGCCCTGGGCGCCTGGATCAATGTGGCGATCCTCACCTGGTCGGGCAAAAGCCAGACCTTGCTCGCCATCGAGAGCGCGTTCGTGCGCGCGCTGCCGGCGGTCGCGCTGGCGGCTATCGCCACGGGCTTGGGCGCGTGGCTGGGTGTGCGCGCCGCGTCGCTGGTGGTGCAGGGCCATTTCGCCGACCTGGCGGCGCTGGCTGCCGCCATTATCTTTGCCGGGCTGTTCTATGGTGCGGTGGTGCTGATGTTCCGCAATCGCTTGCCCTTGGGACGGTTGGCGCGATGAGGCTGTTCGTGGCGCTGGCCATCCCCACGCCGGTGGCGCAGTCCATCATGCTGATCCAGGGCGGTGTCCCCGGCGCGCGCTGGCAGACACGGGAGCAATTGCATCTGACCTTGCGCTTCATCGGCGAAGTGGATGGCCGTGACGCCGCCGGCCTGGACGATGCGCTGGCCGGGATCGAAGCGCCGGGTTTCGAACTGCAACTCCATGGCGTGGGCCAGTTCGGCAACAAGCAGCCCCATGCGCTGTGGGCGTCAGCCAGGGCAAATGAGGCGCTGACGCATCTGCAACGCAAGGTGGATGCCGCCATCCGCCGGGTCGGCCAACCGCAAGACGCCCACAAATTCACGCCGCATGTCACCTTGGCCCGGCTCAGGCATCCGGAGCAGGGCAAGGTGATCGCATGGCTCACCCATAACGCGCTTTACACCAGCCCCAAATTCCAGGTTGGCGCGTTTCAACTCTATTCCAGCCGCCTCACCAGCGACGGCAGCGTCTATGCGGTCGAGCAGGAATATCCATTGGAGCTTGGACATGACCAAATTGCAGGTTGAGGAACTCAAGACCGCGCTGAAGCGCCTGCCCGACTGGAAGCTGGCCGAGAAGCGCGAAGCCATCACCCGCAAATTCCAGTTCGTGGATTTCGACGCCGCCTTCGCCTTCATGACGCGCGCGGCGCTGAAGGCGGCGGAGATGGACCATCATCCCGAATGGTTCAATGTCTATAATAAAGTGGAAGTGACGCTCGCCACCCATGACGCGGGCGGGGTGACGAACAAGGACATCGAGCTCGCCACCGCGATGGACGGCTATGCCGCGCTCATGTCGGGCGGATCAGCCTGATACCCCAGCGGTTCATGGCCCAGAGCAGCACGCTTCCCCCTAACGGCGAGAGAATCACCGAGATGATGAACCACCAGAAGGGGTGGCGCGCCGATATCTTGGCGCCGTAAGCCACACCCATGGATGCGAGAAGCCACAGAAAAACAAACATCAGTTTTTGGCGTTCCTGACCAGATCGTCCACCACCGAGGGATCGGCCAGGGTCGAGATGTCGCCCAGGCTCTTGGTGTCGCCTTCGGCGATCTTGCGCAGAATGCGGCGCATGATCTTGCCAGAACGGGTCTTGGGCAAGGCCGGCGCGAACTGGATGATGTCGGGCTTGGCGATGGCGCCGATCTCCTTGTTGACGAACTTCTTCAATTCCTCGGCCAGCGCGTCTTCCGGCCGGATTCCCGATTTCAACGTCACGAAGGCGTACATGCCCTGGCCCTTGATCTCGTGGGGATAGCCCACCACCGCGGCCTCCGCGACCTTGGCATTGCCCACCAGCGCGCTTTCTATTTCCGCGGTGCCCAGCCGGTGGCCCGAGACATTGATCACGTCGTCCACCCGGCCGGTGATCCAGTAATAGCCGTCTTCGTCGCGGCGGCAGCCATCGCCGGTGAAATACTTGCCCCGATAGGTCGTGAAATAGGTCTCGACGAACCGCTTATGATCGCCATAGACGGTGCGCATCTGGCCGGGCCAGCTCCGGGCGATGCAGAGATTGCCGGTGGCCGCGCCCTCCAAGACCTTGCCATGCGCATCCACGATCTCCGGCGCGATGCCGAAGAAAGGCCGTGTCGCCGAGCCCGGCTTGAGGTCGGTGGCGCCGGGCAGGGGTGAGATCAAGATGCCGCCTGTCTCGGTCTGCCACCATGTGTCGACGATGGGGCAGCGGCTTTCCCCCACCACGCGGTGGTACCAGAGCCACGCTTCCGGATTGATCGGTTCGCCCACCGTGCCCAGCAGACGCAACGAAGCGCGGCTGGTTTTTTCCACCGGCTCATCGCCTTCGCGCATCAGGGCGCGGATGGCGGTGGGCGCAGTATAGAAGATGTTGACCTTGTGCTTGTCGATCACTTCCCAGAAGCGCGAGGTGGTGGGGTGATTGGGCACGCCTTCGAACATCAGGGTGGTGGCGCCGTTGGCGAGCGGTCCATAGACGATATAGGAGTGGCCGGTCACCCAGCCCACATCGGCGGTGCACCAATAAATGTCGCCATCATGATAATCGAAGACGTCGCGATGGGTGACGGAGGTGTAAAGCAGATAACCGCCCGTCGTGTGCAGCACGCCCTTGGGCTTTCCGGTCGAGCCGGAGGTATAGAGAATAAAGAGCGGGTCCTCCGCGCCCATCGGCTCGGGCGGGCAAGTGGCAGGGACCTTGGCCACTTCTTCGTGATACCACCGGTCTCGGCCCGGCGTCATCGCGACCGCGCCGCCGGTGCGGCGAACCACAATCACGTCCGTGACCATTGATGCTTTTTTGAGCGCCTCGTCGGTGTTGGCCTTGAGGGACACGCGCTTGCCGGCGCGCAGCCCTTCGTCGGCGGTGATCACAAGCTTGCTGTCGCAATCGATGATCCGCCCGGCCAGGCTGTCGGGCGAGAAGCCGCCGAACACCACTGAATGGATGGCGCCGATGCGGGCTGAGGCCAGCATGGCATAGGCCGCTTCGGGGATCATGGGCAGGTAGATGGTGACGCGGTCGCCCTTCTTGACGCCCCGCGCCTTCAACACATTGGCGAAGCGGCAGACTTCCTCATGGAGCTGGCGATAGGAGATGCGCTTGGTGTCCTGGGGGTCGTCGCCTTCCCAGATGATGGCGGTCTGGCCGCCCCGCTTGGCCAGGTGCCGGTCAATGCAATTGGCGGCCACATTGAGCACGCCATCCTCGAACCATTTGATGTGCAGACGGTCGGGGTCCCAGGAGACGTCGCTGACCTTGGTGAAGGGCTTGATCCAGTCCAGCCGCGCCGCCTGCTTTTTCCAGAAGGCGTCGGGGTCCTTGATCGACTCGGCATAAAGAGCGGCATAGTCGCGCGCATTGATATAAGCGCGCTTCTTCCACTCTTCCGGGACCGGGACGATTGCCTCGCTCATAATTCCTCTTTGACGCCACTTCCTCTAAACTCGGGAGAGGTAGCGGAGATTATGGCATGGCGGGCACCCGGGCTGCCAAGCAAATCCAACAAAACAGGGTCTTGATGCAATTACAGCTTTCCTCCTGGCCGGAGATTGAGGCTTACCTGGCCCGGTCCAAGGCGATCCTCATCCCCATCGGTTCGACCGAGCAGCATGGCCCCAACGGCCTTCTGGGCACCGACGCGCTGTGTCCCGAAATCATCGGCCGGCGCGCAGGCGATGAGGCCGGCATATTGGTGGGACCCACTTTCAATGTGGGCCAAGCCCAGCATCACATGGCATTCCCGGGCACCATCACGCTCAAGCCTTCGACCATGATCGCCTCGATGGTGGATTGGAGCCAAAGCCTGGCGCGCCACGGCTTCGAGCGGATTTATTGGCTGAACGGCCATGGTGGCAACATCGCCACCATCACCGGCGCCTTCTCGGAAATCTATCATGGCGTGACCTTTGCGAGCGCCGGCGCAAACCGCCCTCCCTTGCGCTGCCAGTTGCGCAACTGGTGGGAATTGGCGGGGGTGATGGATTTGTGCCGTGAGCTTTTTCCGGTGGGCGAGGGCAGTCACGCCACGCCGTCTGAAATTTCCGTAACCTATTTCGGCTATCCGGAAGCGGTGAAAAGCGTGGCGATGTCGCCCCGCATCGCCCCCACCGGCCCCATCCGCGACGCCGAGGATTTCCGCCGCCGCTTCCCCGATGGCCGCATGGGCTCCGATCCGTCGCAAGCCAATGCCGAGGCGGGGCGGCGCATTGTCGAGGCGGCGGTGAAAGCGGTGATTTCGGAATTCCAGCAATTCGAGGCGGCATTAGCGATTTTGTCTTTTCGCTTCCCCAACCGTTCATCGCTATTCAGGGAAGCGCCAAACGCTTTCCCGTGCGGCGGGTCTGGTGCGTGGGCAGGAATTACGCCGCCCATGCCAAGGAGCTGGGCAACGACGCCAAGGATCCGCCCTTTTTCTTCTCCAAGCAGCCGGACATGATCGTTCCCGGCGGCGGGGCGCTCCGCTATCCCGGCCTCACTTCCAATTATCACTATGAGTGCGAGCTGGTCGTGGCGTTGAAGGAGGGTGGCGAGAACGTTTCCGTGATGGAGGCCCCGAAGCTGGTCTTCGGCCACGCCGTGGGCTTGGACATGACGCGCCGCGACCTGCAAAAGCAGGTGCAGGAGAAAGGCCGGCCATGGGAAATCGGCAAGAGCTTCGAGCAAAGCGCGCCTATCGGTGTGCTCACGCCGGGTACCGGACCGTTGGCGCATGGCCGCATCCGTCTGTCGGTAAATGGCGAGATCAAACAGGATTCGGACACTGGCCTCATGATGTGGAACGAGGCCGAAATCATTTCCCGGCTGTCGCAGCAGGTGACGTTGGCGGCGGGCGATGTGATCTTCACCGGCACGCCGGAAGGGGTGGGGCCGGCCCAACGGGGCGACAAGCTTTTGGCGGAAATCGCCGGCCTGGAGCCCTTGTCCGTCGCGATTGCTTGAGCATTTCTTCGGACCGGCAGTGCTAAGGTGGCGGGAGGAGGTGCCCATGATCCATGGCGTGCATGTCATCCTCTATTCGACCGCCGCCGAGAAGGACAAAGCCTTCTTCCGCGATGTGCTGAAATTCGGCCATGTCGATGCCGGGCATGGCTGGCTGATCTTCACGCTCCCGCCGGCCGAGATGGCGGTCCATCCTTCCGATGAGAATGACCTGCACGAGCTTTATCTGATGTGCGACGACCTGGAAGCCGAGATGGCGCGGCTGAAGAAAGCGGGTGTCGCTTGTGAAGTTCCTTCGCAGCAGCGCTGGGGCACGCTCACGCATTTGATGTTGCCGGGCGGCGGCCGCCTGGGACTCTATCAACCCCGCCACGCCAGTCCGCAATGAGCGTCTTGCGTCGTCACCGCCAGGGTCTATGATTGCCTCTTCCCAGGGGTGTCCCCCGAAGCCTTGGCGTAGGGGGACTGAGACGGCAATTCCGCCGATCCCTTAGAACCTGATCCCGTTTGCACGGGCGTAGGGAGAGGCCATGAACAAACCCATCCTCAATCCCAGTTCGGTATCGATCACGCGCGGACCATTGCCCGGTTCAAAAAAGCTCGTGGTCAACGGCGTGCCATTTCGCGAAGTGGCGCTGTCGGGCGGCGAAGCGCCAGTCCGCCTTTACGATACATCCGGTCCGTACACGGACGATATCGCGATTGATATCGACAAAGGCTTGAAAAGCGTTCGCCGCAACTGGATTTTGGCGCGCGGCGATGTGGAAGAATATGTGGGCCGCGCCCGCAAGCCCGAAGATGA
>DATNFZ010000097.1:0-25635 GCA_035606155.1 Rhizomicrobium sp.
CGAAGATTGACGTCGCGGATCACGACGCCTTGGGGATGATCGGGTTTGGGCGGCGCAGCGGGGACGGCCGGCATCGGCGCGGGCGCTTGATCATCGTCATTGGCCGCGAACAGGTTGGACAAAGCCGGCAATTGCCACCCGGTCGACGCCAGCAGAGACGGGCCGAAGAAATAGGCCAGACAGCCCAGCCCCACCACCGCGAAGACAAGAACGAAGTCCCGCACCAGATGGCTATCGGGTCTCTTCGCGTTATCTTGGTCATGTGACCGGCTGAGGCCGCCCGGCAGCGGCTCCCAATGGGCAGGCGCAGGCCTCGCAACCGCGCCCACCTGCATCTGTTCCAGCGACGCCTCCGCGCGCGCGATCGCGGCTTCGCGGTCCACCAGGACGGTCTGCAGATTCTTGATCTCCTGATTGAGGCCGCGGACATAGGCGTCATCCACCTCCGCCTTCTCGCGCGCGGTCTGGGCAGAGCGAAGGGACGCTTCCGCCGCTTCGCAACGCGCCTGGAGTTCGGCAAGGGCGCCGGCTGCGTGGCGCGCGCGCCTGGCTTCGGCGGCATCCTGTTCCTCGGCCGCCCTGTGCGCGGCGTTTATTTCCGCTTCCAGGTTTTCGCGCTGGCGGTCCAGTTCGGCTTCGGCGGATTGGCAGCGTGCGGTCAATTCGGCCAGCGCCGCGCCGGCTTGGTCCTGTTTGTCCGTCTCCCGCGCGCCCTGCGCTTTCAGCGCAGTCCTGGCCGCCGCGATCTCGGCCTCCGATTTCTGACGCTGGCGGATCAGGCTGGCTTCCGCCTCGTCGCAGCGGCGTTTCAATTCCTGGAGCAGTTTGGCCGATTGTTCGCGGCGCTGGGCATCCAGCGCGCTTTGCACGTCCAGCGCCTTCGTCGCGGCCGAGATTTCGGCTTCCGATTTCTGCCGCTGTTCCGTCAATTCCGCCTTGAGCGCGGCGAGCTCGCCTTCCCGCTCGCTCAAAAGGGTATGGGCGGCGGTGACATGATCCTTGAGCTCGTGGAACGAAGAGACCTCTTTCTCATGGTCGGCGCGCGCCGCCGCCAGGCGCGACGCTTCCGCGCTGCGCCACTCGGTCTTCGCCGCGGCAATCGCCTTTTCGAGCTTGGCTTGCCAGTTGCCATCCAGCGACTGACTGGCGGCGCGCGCCTGGCTGAGCTCCTGGTCGCGTCCGGCCAACTCGGCCTTGAGCGCGGATATTTCCTGTTTGAGCGTATCGGCCTTTGCCGCCTCAGAGCGAGGCGCCTCGGAACGGAGCGCTTCGCGCTGCCTGTGCCCAAAGGAGGGCGGCGGCAACGCCACGAAATTGCCGGCGCGCACGGGAAGGTCGATCAGCGCCAGGGTGGAGGCATTGCTCTCTTCCTTCGCCACCAGGCGAAGCGCCAGCACATGGTCGTCCGTCAGATGTTCCGGCAGCACATAGAAAAGCTCGTCCAGTTCGTCGAGCGCGAGCGACCAGGAGCGGTCGCCATTGTTGCGGCCCGCGCTGAGGCGCGCGCCTTGCGGCAAATTCTCGATCCGGAGCGAGAGGCGTGCGCGACGGCGATAGGGCGCGATCAGGGGGGCAAGATCGAGCGCGATCGCGCGCGCGGCGGACGATGGAGCAACAGGCGCGGAAGCTTTTGCTGCTCCGGCATGCGATTGTGTAAGCAACTCCGCTGCACCCTGTGCCATATGGCTCGAACCACGCACGCCTTGCGTTCCAGGTGGTAAAATAATCGTCCACCCTCTTAAGACAGGTTAGGAGGTTCGGCAGGAATTGCATAAATCTGCGTTGAACCAGCGCAAATCGTACGGAGGAAATTCTCGCGGTTGCCGGCATGGAACTCGCGGCCAGAAAACATCCATGGTGCGGCAACGTCAGGTCGTCTCGATCCGCACCCGGTCGGGATAGAAGGCGAGATGATCTTTGATCGCCGCCACGGCGGGATAAGGGTCTTCATAGCTCCAGACCGCGTTGCGCCCGGCCTCGCCGCCCGAGGCGATGCTGAAATAGCTGCACGCGCCCTTATAGGGACAGTAGGTGCGGTGATCGCTTGGGGCCAGCCATGACATCTTCGCGTCGGTACGGGGAATATAGAAAACGGGAGGATAGGAAGCTTCCGCCAGGCGCAGCGCCGCCCTGGTATCGGCGATGATCTCCTCTCCCGTCCGCACCACCACGCGCCCCGGCTGAGGCACGATGGTGATGGGATGATCGCGACCAGGGACCCTTATGGGTTTTCCGGTAATCAAAAGCCGCTAATGCACGTCGGCGGCGTTGACGCCGCGATACTGCTTGTTGAGGTCCTCCGTCGCCTGGCGCTCTTCCTGGTCGCTCTTGTAGTCACGCTTGTAGCGTTCCTTGTGGCGCATCACGTGGTGCGCTGCGGCCCTGGTCATGTCCTCTTTGCCGGTGCTGTTGTCCTGGGCCAACGCCCGCGCGGCCATCAATGCGCCGCCAAACAAAACAGCAGCAAGAATTTTCATGTTGCCACTCCCCAAGATTTTGCCTCAAGCAATTTTAATTTGCGGCATATGGAAAGGCAAAGGCGGCTTCGTGGCCGGGGCGTGGCGAAAGGCTCCCAAACATCATAATTGTCGGCATAATCGCAACGCTTGAAAAAATTCGGCGGGCGGCGGGCCGGCCATGGCCGATCATGACCGGCTGTCACATTCGTCCTAGTAGCGCCTGTCGTCGCGATAATAGCCGTCGCGATCGTAACCCCGATCCCTGTCATAATAGGGATGGTCATAGTACCGGCCATTATAACCGTCGCGATAATAGCCGTCATAATAGCGGTCGCGGTAATAGCCGGGATAAGGCGCGCACGCAGCCAACGACAACAAGGCCAGCCCCACCACGATCCATTTCTTCATGGTTCTCGCTCCATGTCTTCCACCCTCCACTGGTATAACCAACGGCAGGCAAGACGCGTTCCTCCTGTTCCGGGAAACGATTCAGGTGCAGACTTTGGCCGGGAGGGAATCGCTGATGATCCAAGCTAGTTTCATGCTGGCCGCATTTCTTGCGGTCGCGATCTGCGCCGTGGCGGCATCCACACCGGTATCCGCTCAAGTGTTGAAACCGCAACTGACGGAGCCGCCCTGCACCGGGCCGCACAATTGTCCCAACTACAAGCGGGGTGCGGCGCTCGAGCCGCCGGGCGCGGCCCAAGGTCAGAAAGCCGCCTGCCCTGCCGGCACGATCTACAATCCCAAGCGCGGCACCTGCAAAGTCGTGGGCAGCCCTTGACGTTCGGCCGACGCGCATCGCGCCGCGCGTTTTTGCAGGCTGCGGGGGCGCTGCCGTTCCTGGCGCGGGAAGCTTTCGGCGCGCCGGCAAAATCGCGCCTGGTCCTGCTGGGCACCGGGGGCGGACCGACGCCCAAGCCCAATCGCGCGGAACCGGCGCAAGTCATCGTCGTCAATGGCGCGTCCTATGTGATCGATTGCGGCAATGGCGTGGCGCGGCAGATGGTGCTGGCGGGCTTGAACCTGGCGTCCTTGCGCTCGGTCTTCATCACCCACCAGCATTCCGACCACAATGCCGACTACGGCAACCTGATCTGGCTGGCCTGGGCTTCGACCCTGACCGCCAAGGTCGACACCTATGGTCCGCCGCCGCTCAAGGAGATGACGCGGCTGTTCCTGGAAATGAACGATTACGACATCAAGACCCGCATGGCCGATGAGGGGCGGCCCGCTCTCGCGCCTTTGATCGTGCCGCACGAGATCACGGCAGGCGGCCCGGTGATGCAGGACACGAACGTCAAAGTCACCGCCGCGCTGGTGGATCACGGCATGGTCAAGCCGGCTTTCGCCTATCGCTTCGATTGCCCCGACCGCAGCATCGTGATTTCGGGCGATACGCGGCCGTCGGAGAATCTGGTGCGGCTGGCGCATGGCGCCGACGTGCTGGTGCATGAAGTGATGTATCTGCCCGCCCTGGAAAAGCTCGCCGCCAGCGAGCCCAACGCGACCACGCTTTCCGCCCATCTGATGGCCGCCCATACCACAACCCAACAAGTGGGGCGCATCGCCACCGAGGCCGGCGTGAAGACATTGGTGCTGTCGCATTTCGTGCCCGGCGGCACACCCGCAATCCCCGACCAGACCTGGTTCGATGCGGTCAAGCCTTATTTCTCGGGCCGCCTGATCGTGGGCCGCGACCTGATGGAAATCTAGTTTTCCCGGAGCTTAGGCGGCCTTAAATGCGCTTCTCCGCCGCACCAAACCGCTCAGTCCATAGACCAAAAGCCACGCAACCGGGATCGGAACAACCCCCACCATCAGCGCATCGCGCCAGTGATACCGGATCGCTTCCGGATAGTCCTTGTCGAACTGCGTGAGGCATCTACCGGCCGCGTCGCCGGGATTCCCGGAATTTTCCACACAGAGGGCGAATTGCGAGACCGCAAAATCTCCCTTGTGGAGTCCCCTGCTGTTGCCCCAGTAGCCGCCGGCTAAAAGCCAGACCACTGAGAGGCCAACGCCTATACGCCGCCACCTCTTGGACATGGTCTCCTCCGGTCGATGGAGAATTCATAAGAAGAAGCCCAGGTGTTGCCAAAAATGTCACCTGGGCCCCTTATTTCTATCCCCTCCCCGAAGGGAGGAATTTCATTCGTCTTAAGCCAGATCCTTTACGCCTGCACGATCTTGTTGAAGGCGCTGAAGAAGCCTTCCATGTCCTGCTTGGAACCGATCGAGATGCGCGACACGGTCGGCCAGGTCGGGAAGACCCGGGCGATCTCGACGCCCTGGGCGCGGAATGCCGCCTGCATCTCCTTCGCGGTCTTGGTCTTCCAGTCGATCATCAGCATGTTGGCCTCGCTGGGACCGATCAGTTTGAGACCGCGCTTGGTGAGGAAATCCACCGTCATGGCACGGTTCTCCACCAAGGTCTTGCGGCGGCTGGCAAAGGTCGCCTTGTCGCCCAGGCTGGCGGTGGCGCACGCGGCCGACGGCACCGGCAACTGGCGCGACAGGGCGCCGCCGTCATGGAGGCGAAGCTTGGCCAGGAGGTCGGGACGGCCCATCGTATAACCGATGCGCATGCCCGCCATGCCGAAGATCTTCGAGAAGGTGCGCATGATCAGCACATCCTTGCCCGCCGCCGCCAGATGGCTGGTGGTGTTGTTGGGATAGGCAGATGTCCAATGAATGTAGGCTTCGTCGATCACCACCACCGAACCGGCCGGCTTGTTGGCCACGATCCACTCGATCTCGGCGTTCGGCGTCATGGTGCCGGTGGGATTGTTGGGATTGACGACATACATCACGCCGGCATTGGGATCGGCCGCCGCCATCGCCTTCACGTCATGGCGATAATCCGCCGTCAGCGGCACATTCTTGATCGGCACGTTCAGGAATTTGGCGGCGCGCCCACAGGTCTCATAGCTGGGGTCGGCCTGGACCAGGGATTTCGTCGGCGAACAGAACGCCACCACCGAGCGGGCCAGAGCTTCGTTCGAGCCCGGCCAGGTCATGATGTGATCCTCAGGAACATTCTCGATTTGAGAGATTGCCTTGACCAGCTTGCCCTGTTCGTCATTGGGCGAATAGCGGTTGGAAACCGGGATTGCTGCCGCGGCAGCGGCGGCGCCGGGAGGCATGGGGCCGGTCCAGCATTCGTTCTGGCCGATCCGGACTTTCGCCGATGCCAGGTCTTGCTGCGCGACCGCCATTTCCGGGCTCAGGGTGAACGCGGTCGCCGCGGCGGCGCCACTAAACATCATGGCGGCACGCATCATCTGGCGGCGCGAATAGCCCCGACCCAGCAGATCGTCTTTTGCTTCTTCACTGATCAATTTCGTCATTCGGATTCTCCCTGAGAGATTTTTTGACTCGGTGTCGGTGGCAGGAGAGCTGGGGGCCGCTTTCATGGTCCCCGGTTCAAGCGGCATCGGACAGCAAGGCTACAGGCAGCATTCCGCCCGTTCAAGGCAGCCGCTCCCCCGTTAACGCATTGGGGAATCAGGGAACCCATGGGCGGCCTCAGCCAGTCGCCACCTGTAGGGCTTTGAAAACAAAAAGGCCTCCGCGAGCGGAGGCCTTTTCTCATTTCTTATAAGACGGACTTTTACGCCGACACGACCTTATTGAAGGCGGCGAAGAAGCCTTCCATGTCCTGTTTGGAGCCGATGGTGATGCGCGACACGTTCGGCCAGGTCGGCCAGGAACGGCCGATCCCCACGCCCTGGGCGCGGAACGCCGCCTGCATGTCTTTGGCGGACTTGGTCTTCCAATCGACCATCACCATGTTGGCCTCGCTGGGGCCGATCAGCCTGAAATTGCGCTTGGTGAGGAAGTCCACCGTCATGGCGCGGTTCTCGTCCAGCGTCTTGCGGCGCTGGGCGATCGTCGCCTTGTCGCCAAGGCTGGCCGTGGCGCAGGCCACCGACGCGACCGGCAGCATGTTCGACAGATAACCGCCATCATAGAGCCTGAGCTTCTGGAGAAGCTCGGGACGACCCATGACATAGCCGACGCGCGCGCCCGCCATGCCGAAGATCTTCGAGAAGGTGCGGTTGATCAGCACGTCCTTGCCCGCCGCCGCCAGATGGCTGGTGGTATTGTTGGGATAGTCCTTGGAAAAATGGATATAGGCCTCGTCGATCACCACGAGCGAACCGGCCGGCTTGTTGTCCACCAGCCATTCGATCTCGGCTGTGGGCGTCATGGTGCCGGTGGGATTGTTGGGGTTGACGACATAAAAGACGCCCGCATTGGTATCGGCCGCCGCCATCGCCTTCACGTCATGGCGATAATCCGCGGTCAACGCCACATTCTTGATCGGCACATTGAGGAATTTGGCCGCGCGCCCCATCGTTTCGTAGCTGGGATCGGCCTGGACCAGGGATTTGGTGGGCGAGCAGAACGCGAAAATCGAACGGACCAGCGCCTCGTTCGAACCCGGCCACGGCATGATGTGATCTGCGGGAACATTCTCGATCTGGGCGACGGCCTTGATGAGCTGGCCGCGCTCGTTGTGAGGCGAGTAGCGGTTGGATGCGGGAGCGGTCCTTATCAACGCCTGAAGACCGACCGGCATCGGGCCGGTCCAGCATTCATTGGAACTGATGCGCACCTTCAGGTCTTCGCGGTCCTCTTGGGCAGCCGCCAGTTCGGGCGCCAAGGCAAACGCCGTGGCCGCGGCGCCGCCGAACATCATGGCAGCCCGCATCATCTGGCGGCGCGAATAACCCCGAGCCAGCAGATCGTCTTTTGCTTCTTCACTGAACATTCCTAGCATTCGGATTCTCCCTCAAGAGATTTGTGGCTTGGATTTGGACGCGATGTGAGAGGAGGGCCGCTTCATGGTCCCCGCCAGGCGGCATTGGTGGCAAAGGCTACAGCCTCACCCCAGGCCATTCAAGATTGGCCCCCTGTCAACCCATTTCGCGGAACAAGCGGCGGAGGCCCGAAAGGTGCCTTTTGGACCGAATCAGTCTTGCCGAAAATGACAAATGTTCCCGGCAAAGCCAGGATGATTGGGCCACCGGGACGAACCGAGCCAGCGCAAAAAAGCCGCGGAAGTACTGGCGGAATTTGGCGAACACCGCCGCCGCGGGCGCGCCGCCTTGCACGCGGAATCCGCGAGGTTCAGATTCGCTTCAAGAGGTGAGTCGCACATGGAAAGACTGACGGAAGCCATTCACATCCTTCCACCCGAAAGCTCGGGGTTGGCCAGTCCGCTCTCGGTGCGGGAATATCATGTCACTTTCGATGGCCGGCACTGGAATGTGGGCACGGGCGATGGCGACGCGGGACCCTCATCCTTCGATCGGGATATGGCGCTAACCCTGGCGATCCGTACCGCGGAGCACGATCACGCCGACGGCATGGACGTGACGGTTTGCGTCGAAGACCAGGATGGCACCTTCAGGCTGGCCTGGGCATCGGCCTGATTTGGCTCTGGCCAACTGGGCGATCCGCTCAGGCTCAATGCTCCTGCCAATCAGATACGGGGATCCGGAACGCCGCTGGCATCCATGCGCGGCGGAATAAGATTATTCCGGCTCCGACCGTTCAGGGGACGCATATCGTCCATTTGGTTCTGGCGCAGATGGTCGCCGAACGGCGCGACATAGGCATCGCCATTGCCCATATCCTGGTTGGGCATGGGCTCGGTCGCCTGGTCGTTCGGAGCCCTGCTGAACGCATCACGGGATGGCGCGCTGGCGAATGCGGGTGCGGCCAGGATCGTCAGCGTCGTCGCTACGATAAGGAATTTGGTTTTCATGATGGCTGCCTCCGGCAACTCCCTAAGAAAACGGTCGGGGATGGCCTGCGTTGCCGGAAACCTCTAACAAATGAGGTTCCAAAGGAGGGCTTTTGCCACCGGTTCCGCTTTCCGTTCTTGATCTTTCGCCCATCATCCAGGGCGGCGACGCCGCGTTGGCGTTAAAAAACAGCCTCAATTTGGCCCGCCATTGCGAGCGACTTGGCTATCGCCGCTATTGGGTGGCCGAACATCACAATATGCCCGGCATCGCCAGCGCCGCGACCAGCATTGTGATCGGGCACATCGCCCAAGGAACCTCCACCATCCGCGTGGGCGCGGGCGGCATCATGCTGCCCAACCATGCGCCGCTGGTGATCGCCGAGCAGTTCGGCACCTTGGCCGCGCTTCACCCGGGCCGCATCGATCTGGGCGTGGGCCGCGCCCCGGGCACCGATGGCCGCACTGCGGTGGCGCTGAGGCGTAATCTCAGCGGCGATGTCGATCATTTCCCGCAGGACGTACTGGAGCTGATCGCTTATCTGGACGAGCCGCAATTCGGTCAGGCCGTACGCGCCATTCCAGGCGCGGGAAGCAAAGTGCCGGTATGGATGCTGGGTTCGAGTCTCTACGGCGCCCAATTGGCGGCGGCCCTGGGCCTGCCTTACGCCTTCGCGTCGCATTTCGCCCCCGAGCAACTCGGCGACGCGCTTATGCTCTATCGTGCGCAATTTCGGCCCTCGCCTTTTCTCGCAAAACCTTATGTCATGCTGGGGCTGAATGTGGTGATGGCCGAAACCGACGCCGAAGCCCGGCGTCTTTTCACGTCACTGCAACAGGCCTTCATCAATCTGCGGACCGGCCGACCCGGACCGTTGCCGCCGCCGGTTGACGATATCGCCCCTTTCCTCGCCGATCCGCGCATCGAGGCGATGTTGAGAAGCGTGCTCGCGGTGGCGCAGGTGGGCGCGGCCAAGACCGTCAAGGCGGGGCTTGACGCCTTCATCGCCCGTCATCAGCCCGACGAATTGATGGTGACGGGTCAGATTTACGATCACGAAGCGCGCAAACTCTCCTACGAGCTTCTGGCCACCCTCTGATTACCAAAGGTGAACCCGCTGATCCGGCGGCAGATAATATTTGTCGCCCGGCTGCACATTGAAGGCCGTGTACCATTCATCCTGGTTGCGGGTAGGCCCGATCACCCGGAATTCCGCCGGGCTGTGCTCGTTCGACAGGGTCTGGGTGCGAAGCGATGAATCGCGTTGCTTGGTGCGCCAGATCTGCCCGAAGGAGAGATAGAAGCGCTGGTCGCCGGTCAGGTCGTCGATCGTCGGCGCGGGCTGGCCGTGCAGCGAGATGTGATAGGCCTTGAGCGCGATGGCAATGCCGGCATTATCGGCGATGTTTTCGCCCAGGGTATTTTCCCCGATCACGTGCAGCCCCGGCAGCGGCTCGAAGGCGTCATATTGCTGGACGATGGCCTTGGTCTTGGCGTCGAAATTGGCGCGGTCCTGGGCGGTCCACCAATTCTGGAACACGCCCTTGCCGTTATATTTGCTGCCCTGGTCGTCGAAGCCGTGGCTGATCTCGTGGCCGATCACCGCGCCGATGCCGCCATAATTGACCGCGTCGTCGGCGTTGGGATCGAAGAAGGGTGGCTGCAGGATGGCGGCGGGAAACACGATTTCGTTGAAGGACGGATTGTAATAGGCGTTGATGGTGGGCGGCGTCATGCCCCACTCGGTCTTGTCCACCGGCTGGTTGATCCGTTTGACCTCGCGATTCCATTCGAACACCGCGCCACGCTGGATGTCGCCGATCAAGTCGTCGCGCTTCACCGTATAGGCGGAATAATCGCGCCAATGGCTGGGATAGCCGATCTTGGGCGTGAACTCGCTGATCTTCTCGAGCGCCTTGGTCCGGGTTTCCGGACTCATCCAGGACAGGGTCTTGATGTCTTCCTTGTAGGCAGCGAGCAGATTTTGTACCAGCACGTCGGCCTTGGCCTTGGCCTCGGGCGGGAAAAAACGCGCCACATAGAGCTTGCCCAAAGCCTCACCCAACAAGGCATCCAAAAGATGGATGCCGCGGGTGGGGCGGTCGAGTTGCTGGGTGCGTCCGCCCAGAACCGTGCCGTAGAAAGCAAAGTCGCGATCATCGAAACGCTTGGGCAGATAGGCGGCGTAGCGGTGCAGATAATGCACGACAAGGTAGTCACGCCAGGTCGAGACCGGAGTGTCGGCGAAAATCTTGGCCAAGGGTCCGAACGCGCTCTTCTCGGCCACGATCGCATAGCGTTCGCCATGGGGCGTGACGAGCGGCACATGGGTTTCGGCCAGGAAAGCGTCCCAGGGAAAATCCGGCGCCAGCGCCTTCAGGTCCGAAATCTTCATGGGATTGTAGACCTTGTCCTCGTCGCGGCGTTCGGCGCGGCTCCATTGGACTTTGGCGATCTCGGTTTCAACCGCCAAGATGCGGTCGGCGCGCGCATCGGCGTCGCTCATCCCCGCCAGCTTCATCATGTCCGACAGATACTGGCGGTACTGGTTGCGCGTATCCACCAGTGCCTTGTCGTTGCTGAGATAATAATCGCGGTCGGGCAGGCCCAGACCCGACTGGTTGAGATTGAGGGAATAATTGTCGGGGTTCTTGTCGTCCACCCCAATGCCGATGTCGTAGATGCTTTCGGTGCCGAGTGGAATCGAGGCCATGGCGCGCGCCACATCGTCTTTGGTCTTGAGGCCTGCCAGATAGTCCAGATCCTTCTGGACCGGCTTCAGGCCATTGGCTTCGATCGCCGCGCGATCTTCGTAGGCGTCATAGAGATCGCGCAGCTTCTTTTGCTCGGTGGTGAGCCCTGCATAGGGCTTCTTTTCCAGCTCATCGACGATGGCGCGCATCCGCTGCTCGCTCAATATCTGCAAGTCCTGGAACGATCCGGTCTGGGAGCGGTCGGGCGGGATCACCGCCGCCTTCAGCCAATTGCCGTTGGTGTAGAGGAAGAAATTGTCGCCCGGCTTGACGCTCTTATCCATGGCACTGAGGTCCACCCCGAAATCGCCGAATTTCGGCTTGTCGGCGCCGAAAGCCGGCAGAGCGAGAAGCGCAAGGGCAAGGAAGGCGGGCGAAAGTCGCATTGGTCTCACTCCCAAAGGCAAAGTTTAAGGGCCCGGCGGTTTGGCGGGCCCTTTCGTGGACTGTGGCGCGAGGTTCAGCACCTCGCCTCCGGTCTCATTTTCGATTGTGAGCCCGGGCGTGACCAGATGTCCATCCGGTCCCGCGATCACCGAAATCGCCGCCACTTTGCCCGGCGTCAAAATGGATTTGCTGCCCGCCAGCAACGCGACCACCGGGACCTTGGCGGGCAGGGCGAAGGTCATTTCGCCCTGGCAGCCTCCGGTCCGGGGAGCCCGGCCCGTGCAGGTTGGGCCGTCGCTGCCCACGCTGCCGCGAAAGGCGATGGTTATCTGCGCCGAGGGAAGATCGTTTTTCGCAACTTCACCGGTGATGATCCGTTCGCTGGCATCGGACGGCAAGGGGTAAAGCCCCTCGCCCGCGCCCCTGAGCGCCTCGGGGAGAAGATGCGCCTCCTCCGCCTGCCACAGGCCGGCGTTTTTGCGCAGCGTCGCGCCCAGATAATCGCCCGGCTTGACGGAGGTGGCGTCGGCTTTGGTTTCGTACATCAGCCGCGTGTTGGGCATCAGGCCGATGGTAAGGGTCTGGCCCGTCGTTCCCGACGTCACGGTGAGGAGCTTGCCATCGAAGGACAGGATGCGCGCCTTGATGCGGGGGATTTCCTGCGCGCAAGCATGGCCCAGCGGCAGAGAGACGAGAATGAGGAAGAGACCGAACAGAAGGCGCATGGACAAAGAAGGGTACAGGCTGCGGCTGAAGAGAGCAAAAGCGCCAGAGTGCTTCAGGCCGGTGCTTCGACCGGGACACCGGGCTCAATTTTGGTGGGATGTATCACCAGCGAGCTTTTCACGCTGGCGACATTGCGTTCCGCCGTCACCGTCTCAGTGACGAAATCCTGGAAATGGGAAAGGTCCCGCGCCACGCATTTGAGCAGGAAATCCACTTCGCCCGACAGCATGTGGCACTCGCGCACTTCAGGCCAACTGCGCACGCGTTCCTCGAAATGCTTGAGATCGGCATCCTTCTGGCTGGCCAAGCCGACGAATATGAAACCGGTGACGGAATAGCCCAGCGCCTTGCCGTTCAGGACGGCATGATAGCCCTGGACATAGCCCGCCTTCTCCAAGGCCCGCATGCGCCGAAGGCAGGGCGGTGCGGTGATCTTGGCGCGGCGCGACAATTCCACGTTAGTGATGCGGCCATCGGTTTGCAATTCTTTGAGAATGCGCAAGTCGATGGCGTCGAGTTTTCGATTTTCCAAGCGGCCTCTCCCCGACCCGTTTTACGCGCTCATGGAACCTTACGCAATAATATTTCTTGAAATGCCTAACGGCCGCATAAATCGACCATCTGCCGCGACATGGCGATCCACCGCTTCCGGCCGCGCCGCCGCTTGATCTTTTGGCCACTGCCCCTGATATCAGGGGCCTTTCCAGCGCTGTCGAAAGCACCATGAGCCATCATTCCAAAGTGATTATCCTGGGCAGCGGACCCGCCGGCTGCACGGCCGCCATCTATGCGGCGCGCGCCATGCTCGAGCCCACCCTGATCGCCGGCATCCAGCCGGGCGGCCAGCTCACCATTACCACCGAAGTGGAGAATTACCCCGGCTTCGCCGACGCCATCCAGGGGCCCTGGCTGATGGACCAGATGCAGAAACAAGCCGAGCATCTGGGGACGAAATTCGTTTCCGACACCATCCAGTCCGTGGAGCTGTCGCGCAGACCGTTCAAGCTCAAGGGCGATTCCGGTGAGACCTATACCGCCGACACGTTGATCATCGCCACCGGCGCCAGCGCCAATTGGCTGGGGCTCCCCAGCGAAAGCCATTTTCAGGGCTTTGGCGTCTCGGCCTGCGCCACCTGTGACGGGTTTTTCTTCCGCGGCAAGAGAGTGGCGGTTGTGGGGGGCGGCAATACCGCGGCGGAGGAAGCCTTGTTCCTCACCAATTTCGCCGAGAAGGTTACCTTGATCCATCGTCGCGACACATTGCGCGCCGACAAGACCAATCAGATGCGGCTTGCCGCCAACAAGAAGATCGAAATTCTCTACGATACCGAGGTGACCGATGTTCTCGGCAACCGCGAGCCCAAGGGCGTCACCGGATTGCGCCTCAGCAATACCGTGACCGGTTCCAAGCGCGAAATCGAGGTGGATGGTCTTTTCGTGGCCATCGGCCATTCGCCCGCAACATCGCTCTTCAAGGGCCTGCTGGACATGGATGCCAGCGGCTATATCCGGACCGCGCCCGATTCCACCCATACCAGTGTGGCCGGTGTCTTCGCGGCCGGCGACGTCAAGGATAAGGTGTTCCGCCAGGCGGTGACCGCGGCGGGCATGGGTTGCATGGCGGCGCTGGAAGCGGAGCGGTTCCTGGCGGCGTCTCATGGTGGAGAATTGCCGCTCTCCGCTTAAGCGGGTTATCTGCCCGATCGCCACAGGGCACGGGGCACGAAGGGGTAGTGATGGATTGGGACAAGCTTCGCATCTTCCACGCCGTGGCGTCGGCGGGAAGCTTCACCCATGCCGGCCAGATGCTCACCTTGAGCCAGTCGGCGGTGAGCCGCCAGATCAGCGCGCTCGAAGAGGAAATCTCCACGCCGCTGTTCCAGCGCCATGCCCGGGGCCTCACCCTGACCGACGAGGGCGAACTGCTCTACAGCGCGGTGAGCGAAGTCCTGGCGCGGCTGGCGCAAGCCGAGGAAGCGCTCAAGAACATCCACGATTCGCCCCGCGGCTCGCTCAAGATCACCGCCAGCCACGGCATCGGCGCCTATTGGCTCCTGCCCCGGCTGAAGGAGTTCCTGCGCGAATATCCTGAAGTCCAGGTTCACCTGGTGATGGATGATCGCGAGTTAGACTTGTCTCAACGCGCCGCCGATCTTGCCATCCGCATGCGCGCACCGGTGCAGGCCGATCTGATCCAGCGCAAGCTCTTCACCGTGCATTACCACATCTACGCCTCGAAGGATTATCTGGCCAAGCATCCCGCGCCCCTGCGGCTGGAAGAGGTCTGCAATCACACCATCATCGTCTATGGCGAAACCGCGGCGCCCGAGATCCGTGACATCAATTGGCTGCTCGACCTGTTCCAGAAGAATTTCCGACCCGGCTGCACCGGCAGCGTGATCCGCATCAACAACATCACCGGCATCCTGCAGGCGGTGGAAGCGGGTCTGGGCATCGGCGTAGTGCCGGATTTCGTGGCCGCCGATCATCCCAATCTGGTTCCGGTGCTCCCCGAAGTGCCCGCGCCGGATTTCGACGTGCATCTGGTCTATGCCGATGCGCTTCGCCAATCCAAGCGCGTCGCCGCCTTCCGCGACTTCCTGGTCAAGGGTTCCAAGGACTGGCAATATTGAGTTTTCATTGAGTTTCTTGGGCTTTTTGCGAAGCTCTTGAAACCTCCCGCCGGGATACCCATTTCCTTTAATGTCGCGCTTTCTCCCCCCGGGCGCGACACCCGCGCTCTTTTCCCCCTGAGCGCGAAATTGGCAGCCGGAACGTCCTAACGTTCCGGCTGCTTTTTATTTTTTGGGCGCGCGGTCTCACGCACAGACGCCTAACTCCAAAATCGCCCCGGCACCGACCGCTTGTCCACGCTCGCGGGGCGAGCCGTCCTAACGCCTCGGCAGCTTATTTATTTCTGGTCGCACGCCTCCCGCACAACGCCTCCGGAAATCGCTTTCAGCACTGGCGTGCTCCCGGGGCGGAGCGTCCTAACGTTCCGGCTGCTTTTTATTTTGGGTCGCGCGCTCGCGCGGCGCGAACATCCTCGCAACTGTTATTTTCCACTCACGCTGCGCGCTGAGTCGCCACCACCTGATCGGCGAGCTTGCCGGCCAATTCGGCGAAATGGTCGAATTCCATCTCGAAAGTGCCCACGCCCTGGGTGAGCGAGCGCAGATCCACGATCAGATCGGTGACTTCCGACAACGGCATCTCGGCTCTCACCGTGTCCCAGCCGCGCCAGCCGTCGCGGCCGTCAAAGCCCAGCGGTGCGCCCCGCCTTGTGCCGATCACGCCGTTCACTTTGGCGGTGGCGTCTTTGGGCACATGGATGGCAACTTTCATCACCGGCTCCAGCAGGACCGGCGAGCAGCCCGGCAAGCCTTCGCTCATCGCCACCCGGCCCGCGGTCTGGAATGCGGCGTCGGAGGAATCGACCGAATGGTAGGAACCGTCGGTGAGCGAAACGGCGATGTCCACCACCGGAAAACCCAGCGGCCCCGTCTTCATATATTCCTGGACGCCCTTCTCCACCGAACCGATCCATTGCTTGGGCACCACGCCGCCCTTGATACGGTCGTGGAAGACGAAGCCGGCGCCCCGCGGCATGGGCTGAATCTCAAGCACCACGTCGCCATATTGGCCATGACCGCCCGACTGGCGCTTGTGCCGCCCCCGCACCGTGGTGGATTTGCGGATGGTCTCGCGATAGGGCACGCGCGGCAACTTGGTGGAAAGTTTGAGCCCGTATTTGCTCATCAGTTTCTCGATGGCGACTTTCAGATGCATCTCGCCTTGCCCGGCCAGGAGCATTTCCTGGGTGGTGGCGTTCTGCTCGAATGCCAAGGAGGGATCTTCCTCGATCAGCTTGGCGATGGCGGCCGTCACCTTGACCTCATCCTTGCGGTCCTGGGCGGCAATCGCCAGCCGATAGACCGGCGCGCTCAGCTTGGGCACCATTCGTTTGGCTGCCGTCTTGTCCGCGGCCAGAAGATCACCGGTCTGCACATTGTCGAGCCGGGCCAACGCCACTGTGTCGCCCGCCTGGGCGTCGCTTTTCTTGGTCTGCTTGTCGCCCTGGAGCGAGAGGATGCCGCCCACGCGGGTATCGCCATGGGGGCCATGCAGGGTCTGGCCATCCCTGAGGCTACCGGAAAGAACCCGCCCCAAGCTTAGTCTTCCATGCCCGCCATGGAAGGTCTTGATGATCTGGATGGTGGTCGCGTCTGGTTTTATGCCGCACCGCTCCGCCGCTTTGGCCACATCCGGCACTTCATGCCGGAGCGCCTTCAACAGCCGCCTGATGCCGTGATCGCCTTCCGCCGAGCCGATCAGGACCGGCACGACCAGCCCTTCCGACACTTCGCGCCTGAGATCGTTCATCACTTCGTCGCGCGGCGGCTCGACATCGCCCAGCAATTCCTCCATCAGATGCTCGTCATAATCAGCCAGCCGTTCCAGCATCTGGAAGCGCGCTTCCTTTTCGCGGGCGAAATCGGCGATATCCACCACTTCCGACGCCGCGTGCGGGCGATAAACGAAGGCCCGCTCGAGCGCGAGATCGACGAAGCCGGTGGCGACGCCGTTCTCCCAGATCGGAATTTGGCGGAGCAGCAACGGCGTTTCGCTCGCCTCCTGCAACTGCGCCAGCAACTCGCGGAGCGATCCCGCGGCATGCTCGATCTTGTTGACGAAGAGATAGTGGGGAATTTTCGCGTCCGACAGCGCCTTCAGATAGGGCTGCAGCATCTGGACCTTGGCGGGTTCGGGCTCGCACACCACCACCGCCGCATCCACCGCCGGGAGGACATGGAGCGTGTCCGCCAGGAACTCGATCGAGCCGGGGCAATCCAGGAAGGTGAAATCTTCTCGCAGATATTGGCAGGAAAGCACATTCAACTCGACGCTCATCTGCCGCGCCCGCGCTTCGGCCGAGAAGTCGCCCAAACTGGTGCCGCCGCTTACCGATCCCTTGCGCGTCAGCGCGCCGGCGATTGCCGCTATGCTTTCCAGAAGCAGGGTCTTGCCGCCCCCATAAGGCCCGATCAGGGCGATGGCGCGGGGACCGGCTTTGCTTCTGGAATTGGGCATGAGCGCCTCCTTGGGCCAGACGGAAACGTCCGGCGTTTCGGGGGGCGTGGGCCGTAAGGCTCTCTTCTCGCGCCCTACCGGTTTTGATGCTCGCGCTGCTCTACCGGCCGGGTCAAGGGCTTTATTATTTCACAATATGCTTGCGTCCCGCGGGAAGCTTGCTGCAGTTCGACCCAATTCCATTTCAGCCAGGCGTCCTCCCAACCACCGGCACCGATGGCCCGCCCGCTGCCGGACCCGGTGGCGTCTGCCCCGCCAGCGCAAAGGCCACGCCCGGATTCATCGCATCCACCATGTGCGATGGCATCAGGATGGTGGCGCCGCGCTCCTTGGTGGTCTCGTAGATGATGTTCATGGCGCGCAACTGCAGCGCTTGCGGGCTCTGGGCATAGAGATTGGCGGCGTTGACGAATCTCTGCGCCACTTCCTCTTCCGCCGCGCCCAGAATGACGCGCGCCTGTTTCTCGCGTTCGGCCTGGGCCTGGCGGCTCATGGCATCCTGCAAATTGGCGGGAATGGCGACGTCGCGGATTTCCACCGAATTCACGGTGACGCCCCACTCGGCGGTCTTGGCGCCGATCACGTCCTTGAGCCTCGCATCGGCTTCCCTGCGCTCGGAGAGAAGTTCGGACAACACCGACGAGCCGATGGTCTCGCGCAAGCTGGTCTGCGCCACCCGCTGGATCGCGCTGTTGTAGTCCACGATCTCCAGCGCTGCGCGTTGGGCGTCGTGCACCATCCAGAAGACGATGGCGTCCACATTCACCGGCACCGTGTCGCGGGTGAGCGCCTGCTCGGCGCTGAATTCCGAAGTGCGGATGCGCTGGTCGATCCACATCGCCACCTGGTCGATGATGGGCACCAGGATGAAAAGGCCCGGCCCCTTCACCGAATGGAGCTTGCCGATCCTGAGGATGACGGCTTTTTCCCACTGCTGGGCCATCTTGACCGAATAGCCCAGGAAAATGCCGATCAGGGCCAGGATGATTGTGACGGCGATGGGCATATGGGCGAGATAGGAAAGGACCGCACCGCCGATGAAAATGACGAAGATCAACGCACTGATGGGATTCATATGGATCTCCTGTGGTGAATTCGAGAATCGGTTGGAAGAGGATGAAATCGCCGCCGTTCGAACAGTACGCGCGGCCGGAACAGCGCCGAAACTGTCAAGCTCGACCGTTCGGCGGAGGGCCGTTCGGACAGCATCGCCGGAACGCGACCTGTTCTTGCCGCCGCCGCTCAGCAAGCGGGTCCAGATCAGAAAAGCGAAGAAGATGATGACGTAAAGACCAAGATGCCTCATGGCGCGCGCCTGGCCAGCTCACCCAAAGCTGCAGCCAAATCCTCCAGGCTCACGCCCGCGGCCCGGGCCTGGGCGGCGACTTTCGCCGCCAGCATGCGGATGTCATGGCTCCGGCTTCGCGGCTTTGGCTTCTCCGCCACGAAACTGCCCCGGCCCTGCACCTTGACCAGAAGGCCTTCGGTTTCCAGTTCGGCGTAAGCGCGCTGCACCGTGTTGAGGTCGATCGCTAGGCTGACCGCCACTTCGCGCATGGTGGGAAGCTGTGCGCCGGGTTTGAGATCGCCGCGCCCGATCGCGGCGGCGATCTGGTCGCGCAACTGCACGTAAATCGGAACGCCATTGTCCTGAAGCGTCAACCAGCCCAGCATGGGCGTATTGTATGATAATATTCATACAATTTCTAGCCCCTCTGACGGGTTCGGGCCAAGCCCAGCATCTCCTTGAGGAGACGCGCAGAATCAGAAAAAGATTTTTGCCGACAACTGGAGTTCCTGCTGCGAAGCTTGCGGCGAAGCAAAACCCGCCAGCACATATTCATTCTTTCGCGATTGCATCAGGATCCATTCGCCGGTCACGCGCAGCCAATCCACGCCTTGCCAGGAGAGCGCAAGGGTGCCGGCGCGGCCATCTTCGTTGGTCAACGACGAACCGGAATGGCGGGTCTGGAAGACATCTCCGCGCATGCTGGCCCGCCAATCCTCAAGGCCGATGCCTTCGAGATCATAACTCGCTAGCAGAAAGGCCGACTGGAAGAAGGTGTAAGAGCTGCCGAAAGACGTGCCAATCACCGTCTGGCCCTGAAGGCCTTGTGCAATCAACACCAGATCGTTCCAACTGGTGCGCGCGCCATAGCTCCAGAAGCGGGTGTCCCAGGCACTGTATGCACCGGAGCGTCGATAAGGATCGCCTTCATTGTCGTAGCGCACCACCGTGAGCTTGCCGATGCCCGCCATCTGCCAGCCCAGTCCGGCATACCAGCCGGGCGTGCCGTCGATCTCCACGAACATCGGCGTGCGGTCGTCGCCCAGGTGAAACAGTTTCACGGTGGCTTCGGGCAGGCGCAAATCGCTGAAAAGGCCTGACGGCCTGTCGTCCATCGCCCAGCCACGGTCGGCGATCAACACGCCGGCCGGATCGTTGCAGCAAGTGATCGCGCCGGTGAAAGAAAAACTGCCGAACCCGCCGCTGTCGTAACGCACGATCCCTTCGCTGCCGATGGTGCGCAGCTCCTCGCCGATCCAACTGTTGATCGCCGACGGCGTCAAAGTATAGGGCGAGGTCCAGCCAAGATCGTCATTCTCAAGACTGATGGTGGGAAAGAAAGCACCGGTCTTGACCGACCAGCTCCAGGCGCCGATGGCGGCGGGGTGCCAGCTCACGTAACCTTCCAGCAGATCGAGGCCGATGCGCTGCTCAGGTTCGGCGCGCGCCAGCGCCACAACGGAAAAATCATCACCGAGCCGCAAATCGCCCTGCGCGACCGCTTCGGCGAAGCGGAAATTGCCGTCGTTATTGCCATAGCGGAATTTGGACAGGCCGCCGTTCAACCAGGCCGTCTCGGAGGGCGAGGTGAGCGCGCGGAAATCGCCATAACCGCTGACGGTGAGCGCTCCCTCGCTCTGGGCGAACGCGGGCACGCGCTGGCCAACGCACAGCGCCACCAAAAACAGGGCGATGCGGGTTCCTTTCCCCATGCCCGGCTTTTTAAACAAAAGAGATTAAAAAGCGCTTTATCGCAAAAGATAATTAATCAATGAAACCAAGGCCCTAACACAAGGTCCGGCGCCGTCGAACTGGGGCTAGACCAGGCTTCCGCAGAACTTCTGAATGCGCCGGCAGGCTTCTTCCAGCACCGCGTTCGAGGTGGCGTAGGAAATGCGGAAAAATGGCGACAGCCCGAACGCCGCGCCATGCACCACCGCCACGCCTTCGGCTTCCAAAAGTTCGCTGGCGAAGTCCGCGTCGGTCTCAATCGTCTTGCCGTTCGGCGCCTTCTTGCCGATCAGCTTGCGGATCGAAGGATAGACATAGAAAGCGCCTTCGGGCTTGGGACATTCCAGCCCCCTCGCCTGGTTCAGCATCGACACGACCAGATCGCGGCGGCTCTCGAACAATTTCTGGAAACCGGGGATGAAATCTTGCGTGCCGTTCAAGGCTTCCACCGACGCCCATTGCGAAATCGAGGCGGCATTGGTGGCCGATTGTGATTGGAGCTTGGCCATCGCCTTGATCAACTCTTCCGGGCCCGCGCAATAGCCGATGCGCCATCCCGTCATGGCATAGGCCTTGGACACGCCATTCATGGTAAGGGTGCGGTTGTAAAGCTTGGGCTCGATTTCCGCCACGGTGCGGAACTTGAACCCCTCATAGACTAGATGTTCATACATGTCGTCGGTCAAGGTCCACACTTGCGGGTGCTTGAGCAGAACGTCGGTGAGCGCTTTCAATTGCGCTTCGCTGTAACAGGCGCCGGTGGGATTGGAAGGTTGATTGAAGATCAGCCATTTGGTTTTGGGCGTGATGGCCTTTTCCAGCGCCTCAGGCGTAAGGCGAAAACCGTCTTCCAGCTTGGTCTCGATCACCACGGGCGTGGCCCCGCCCAAAAGCACGATGTCGGGATAGGACACCCAATAAGGCGCCGGCACGATCACTTCGTCGCCTGGATTGAGGGTGGCCAACAGCGCGTTATAGATGATGGCCTTGCCGCCCGGCGAAACGAAGGTCTGCGACGGCTTGTAGTCGAGATTGTTCTCGCGCTTGAATTTTTTGGCGATGGCCGCGCGCAATTCCGGAATACCTTCGACCGCGGTGTATTTGGTTTCCCCGCGCCGGATCGCGGCGATCGCCGCTTCCTTGATATTGTCGGGCGTGTCGAAATCCGGCTCCCCGGCGCCCAGACCGATCACGTCGCGGCCGGCAGCCTTCAGATCGCGCGCCTTTTGCGTCACCGCGATGGTGGGCGAAGGCTGAATGCGATTGAGCGCCTGGCTGAGGAAGTCCTTGGGCAGTGGCATCGCGAAAACCTTGGGTTTGCCGTTTCCCCTATCAACCAGGCCCAGCCGGGGCAAGGCCCGCGGCTCTCATGACGGTTATGTCCACATTTTCCCTTTGCTATGCTTCCGCCGTTCCCGCTTGAGTCGCAACCGATGCGCAAATCCGTGGTGCTCCTGGCTTTTCTATTGCTCGCGGCCTGCGCCAAGCAGACGCCGCCGCAAGGTCGTTGGGAAGGCGGCTATGCCGGCAGCGGCGTGATGGTGGCGGCGCGGGTGGAGATCGGGCCCGACGGCATGGTCAAGCTGATGGCGCCCGACATCACCAATGCGGACGCCGCCAAACCCAACCAGATGCAGGAGATGCGCGCGCGCCTTTCCGCCGATCTGGCCACCAATTGGGACGGCGTCCAGCCGCGGCCGTTCGATTTTGACGGCACCATTTTCAGAAAACCTGGCGGCGTCGCGCCGCAGATGGTGTGGGACAAGAATTCCAACCAGATGACCTTGGAAATCTATATCGGCGCCAATCCGGCGCTGCCGGTGCCGCTTCGGCCGGTGGACAATTTCCACGACAGTCCATGGCCGGCGGGATGATGACGCGCGCTTAGAATTTGTGGAAGGCGAAATAGCCGGCCGCCGCGATCAAGGCGAAGGCCACGCCGTGATTCCATTTCAGCGGCTCGCCCAAATAGGTCACTGAAAAGACCGCAAACACGATCAGGGTGATCACTTCCTGCATGGTCTTGAGCTGCGCCGCCGAATAGACCTGATGGCCGATGCGGTTGGCGGGCACGGCGAGGCAATATTCGAAAAATGCGATGCCCCAACTGATCGGGATCACCCACAACAACGGCGCGGTGGGAAATTTGAATTGGCCGTACCAGGCAAAAGTCATGAAAACATTCGAACAGCAAAGAAGAATGATCGGCGCGATATAGGTCCACGGCATCAGAAAAACCCCTTCGAAAATGCGCTGGTTGTACTCGTTTCCACCGCGCGTCAGACCAACGAATAACGCGCCGCGCGCTTTTGTTTCGCCGCCCCTCTAAGGGCGACCTGTTGGCGACATTCCATTACAATTTTAACCCCTGCCGACCCCTCCCCCACCTCCGCCACCGGGTCTAGCCTTTGAGACTGGCTTTGTGTCCGTTCGGCGCTCCACCAAGGGATACGGCCATCGGGCGGCCGGACCGGCTTTGGTGCCCCCCACGTAAAGCCTTCAGTCCGGCCGTCCACTCTCCGCACTTCCCCCACCAAATCGCAAATCCCGCACTTTCGCCGCCGCCGCGACAAAGGTTTACAGTCCACGCCCTTGTACAAGAAGGACTTATCGCCATATTTGCGTCCATTGCCGCGCGCCGGTAAGAGGGTGCGTCCAGGGGGCCCGGCAGCCTTCATATTTGGTTCGATGAGCATTCGATGAAAGCGATTTTCCGCGGTCTTTCCGTCAGCATGCTTGCCTTGGCGGCAGCCGGTTGCAGCACTCCCAACCCCACGCCCTTGAACCGGACGGGCGACATGCCCAAAGCCTTCACCGCACCGGTGGTGGACAAGCAGTCCCCGGTGTGGCCGGACGCCAATTGGTGGGTGAATTTCAAGGCCGACGAACTGCCGGCCCTGATGGAGACGGCACAAAAGGAAAATCTCGACATCGCCCAGGCCGCGGCCCGCGTAATCCAAGCCGAAGCCACAGACGGCGCGGCCTTCGCCAATCTCCTGCCGGCTGTCAATCTGCAAGGTGGCGTTACCCGCACCGGCTCGCATACCACCCGGCCCGTTTTCACCACTGGGCCCGGCGGCACGGTCACGGAAACATTTGGAACACCGACCAAGACGTTCACCGACAACTTCACCGCCGGGTTGGCCGCCAGCTATCAGCTCGATTTCTGGGGCCTCAACCAGGACAGGTTGCGCCAGGCGCGCGAAAATCTGCGTTCCGCCCGCTATGCCGAGACCGTGATCGGGCTCACCACCGAGAGCAGCGTGGCGCAGGAATATTTCACCATCCTCGCCACCCGCGAGCGCATCACCATCACGCGCCAGAATATCGACGCCGCCAAGCGCATCCTGGCGGTGGTCGAGGCCAAGGTGGTGGCGGGCGTTTCTTCCAATCTCGACCTCTCCCAGGAACAGGCCCAGATCGCCGGCCAGGAAGCGACCCTCCCCGGCCTGATCGAACAGGAACGCGAAGCGCGCTATGCGTTGGCGATTTTGCTGGGCCGGGCGCCCGAAGGCTTCGACGTCAAGGGCCAGAATCTCGACGGCATCGCCTCACCCGTGCTGCAAGGCGGCCTTCCTTCCGAAGTGCTGCTGCGTCGTCCCGATGTGGCGGAGGCCGAAGCCAACCTCTATGCCGCCCATGCCAATGTGGACGCGGCCCGCGCTGCGTTCTTCCCCTCCATCAACCTGACCGGCTCGGGCAGTTACGCCGCTCCGGCAATCGGCAATCTCATCAATCCCACCAATTTCGCCTGGAGCATCGGCGCTTCGCTGCTGCAGACCATTTTCGACGGCGGCGCGAAAAAGGCCGCCAGCGATCTGGCGCTGGCACAGGAGCAGGAGCAGATCGCCGCTTACCGCAAATCCGTGTTCAACGCCTTCTCCAACGTGGAAACCGCGTTGGGCCAGGTGGCGGCCGACGGCGATCAGTTGGTGGCGGTGACGGAAGAAGTGCGCGCCTCGACCGAGGCTTTCCGCATCTCGGAGTTGCAATATCGCGAAGGCACCATCGACATCCTCAACCTGCTCCAGGCGCAGCAGACCCTGTTCTCGGCGGAGAGCACGCTGGTGCAGACCAAATTGGCGCGGCTTGAATCCGATGTCAGCCTCTATATCGCGCTGGGCGGTGGCTGGACGCAGCAGGACTCGGACAAGAACTTCAAATACCAGCTCGACTGGTGGCCTATCTAACGACCCCTCCGGCCTGCGCAGCGCAAGCGCTGCTATCCTCGTACGTTGTCGCTACCCGACTTCCCTGCGAGCGCGCCAAAGCGCGCAGGGAAGGAATTCCCGCCCAAGATGCACCAAAAACAAGCCGTTAGAGCGGAGCCAACCCGGACGTTGGCGCGCGCGGGGGCCTCGCTCGGGAACTTTGGGGAACTTTTATGCGTCTTGCCGCATTTGAGAGGGTTGTCCGGGGTTCCCGACTTTCATGGTCAGCATTGAAAATACGGCAGAGCCGGCCGCCTGGTTGAAGTTGGAGCGCAATGTGCTGCGGGCAGGCGGGCGCTGGACCATCGCCGAAAGCGCGCGTTTGGATCAGCAATTGCAGGGACTCGATGTAGCCAAGGCCCAAGCTCTCACCATCGATGGAAGCCGGATCGAAAAACTGGATTCGACCGGGGCGTGGCTGTTGCTGCGCACCGTCCGGTCGTTGGAAGCGGCGGGCCACCGGATTTCCAGCCTTGAAATTCCCGAACGCTATCGCCCGCTGATCCAGACACTCGATCGCGACCAACCGGAGCCTGAACGCACACGTCGCGGGCCCCGCATGAGCTCCGGCGTCTATCGCCTCTATCGCATCGGCAAAGCGACGATGGAAGCCAGCCGGCAAGCCTGGCGCATGCTGGGGTATCTGGGCCGCGTCACCGTCGAGACGGGCGAGATGATCGCGGCGCCCCGCAAGAATTTGCGCCTCGCCGCGCTCGCGTCCCAGGTGGAAGAAACCGGCATCAGCGCCCTACCCATCGTGGGCCTGCTCGCCTTTCTGATCGGGGTGGTCTTGGCCTATCAGGGCGCCGACCAGTTGAAGCGCTTTGGCGCCGAGATCTTCACCATCAATCTTCTGGGCGTGGGCGTGTTGCGCGAGATCGGCGGCCTGATCACCGCCATCATCGTGGCGGGACGTTCGGGCTCGGCCTTTACCGCGCATCTTGGCACCATGCGGGTCAACCAGGAAATTGACGCCATGCAGACCATGGGCCTGGACACGGTGGATACGCTGGTCTTGCCCCGCATCATCGGCCTGGTGATCTCGCTGCCGCTTCTCACCTTTTACGCCGACATCATGGCCCTGATCGGTGGCGCGGCGATGTGCTACTTCGACCTGGGCATCAACATTCCCGCCTTCATGCGCCAGCTCACCGAAGCGGTGAACGTGAGCACCTTGATGGTGGGATTGATCAAGGCCCCGGTCTTCGCCTTCGTGATTTCGCTGGTGGGCTG